>DASUIB010000236.1:0-8564 GCA_036273235.1 Sphingomicrobium sp.
CGTAAGGAAAGCGAGGACCGAACGCTTGCGTCCCCACCGGTCGGCAAGCGTCGATAACAGCAGCGCTCCCAGCGTCATTCCGGCAAGGCTGGAGCTTAGCAACAGTCCGGTTGCTCGCGCCCCAAGCGACCATTCGAGCGAAATCTGGGGCGCCGTAAACGACGCGGCGAGGACGTCGAAGCCGTCGATCATGTTGATTATCGTGCACAGACCGACTGTCCATGCGGCGCTCGTGATCGACCGCGCGCCGGCAGGGTCCGAAGTCGACCTCCTCGCGCCGCGGGTCAAAAAGTCTTCCTCAAGCGCGTGAAGAGCAGAGGGCCGAACGTCCTTTTCTGAAGGTCGAGCGTCTGCAGCCCGAACTGGTTGAGCGGTCCGCCGAAGATCGCGCGGTCGACTTCGTAGCGATTGGCGGTGAAGACCTGGACACGCAAGGCGATGTCCGGCCGCGGCTTATAGTCGACGTAGAAGTCGGCGTACCCGCTGATTCGATTGGTGTCGATCTCATTGAACCGGAAGAACCGCTCCAGCCCGGCGGAGAAGAGCTCGACGCCCCAACTGAGATTCCATTGCGGAAGGTCCTGAGTGAGATGCAGCCCGGCATCGAGCGGATGCTGGCCCGAGATGCGTCGACCGTCGTGAATGGTGGGATCGGTCACGTCCGACCTGCGCCACGTGACGTCGCCGCGAAAGATGAAACCGTTCAGACCCAGCCTGGCAAGCGGGAAGTTGAAATTGGCGATAAGGTCCGTTTCCGTGCCGCTGCCAATGTTGCCCGGCGCGTCGAAAACACCCGACGGAGCGAAGACGGGAGCACGGTCGATGACGTCCACAAGCGCAAGACGGCGGAAGGTCAGCGACACCACGCCATCCCTCCAGAAATGATGTTCGAACGCGGCCTCGAACGCCCAATCCTGCTGCGGGAGCAGATTGGGGTTGCCGGCAACGATTCCGGTGCCGTTGAGCGAAGCGGTTGCAACAAACTGGCTGAAGGCCAGCTGCCCGACCTCCCGCTCGACGCGCAGTCGGACCTGATCACTGTCATCTGGTGACCAGCTGAGGATGAGGCGCGGCTTGGCGAAGGTGAGGCGGCGTGAGCTGACGACATCGCCCGTCGCCGAGAGGATCGACGTTTCGACGCGCAACCCGGTTTCGACGGACAGCCGATCCAACGGTCGCCACGTGAGCGTGCCGAACGCTTCACCGCGATTTTCGGTGACTCTCACGTTCGCTGCCGGCAACTCGACTGGAGTGCCGTTTACGCTGAAGTCGGTAATCGCCTCGAGGCTGTTGTAGGCGAATTCACCGCCGCCCTCGCCGGTCAGCTTCGCCGAGGGCTGCCAATGGAGGACGATCCGGCCGATGCTCTCGCTCTGCCGGTCGTCGAGATGGAATTGCTGGTCTTCCGCGGTCGTTTGGAAATCCGACTGGAAGTCGGTCCTCGACAGCTGCTGCAGCCCGATGATTTCCACGCCGAGATTCTTGAGCAGATCGTGGGTGTAGTTCACCCCAAGCTCGCCGACATTCTGGGTTTGGCGGTCGTGCTCTTCCTGCAGGCCGGCCACTCGGAACAAGTCGATGCTCGTCAACTTGAACGGCTGGGCGTCGAACGAAAGGTGGGCGCTGAAATGACCGCCTGCGATCGGAGTCTCACCCGATGCGGTCGCTTTATACTCCCAGGTCGGTTCGCTGTTGCGGGTTCGGGACTGGTCGATCAGTTCGCCATCAGGGCCTTTGATTTCGTGGGGGCCGGGCCCTTCGGAGTTGAGATGCCCCTTGAAGGCGAGCAGCGACCCCGCGAGCGAGCGTCCATTCTTCCGCCAATTTGCATCGAGGTGGACGTCGGGATCCTTATAGCCCTGGCGTACCGTATATTGGCCGTACTGGACCGCTCCCGTGAAGCCGCCACTCTTTCGCAGGATCACATTAGCGACCGTGGTCTTGCCCTGCATGTCGATCCCGGGCGTCGCGCCGCGGACGACATCGATGCGGATGACGTCCGACGCCGGGATGCGTTGGAGGATGCTGACCAGGTCGTCCGATTTGCTGGTCGGCCTTTGACCGTCGATCAGGACGTTGCCCGCCGCTCCGCCGAATCCCCGCACCGAACTGCCGTCGTCGATGGCGAAGCCTGGCAACCGAAGCACCATGTCGTAGGTGGTGTTAGGCTTGAGCGCAGAGAAAAATTGCGCCGGATAGCTGATGACGTTGCCCGGCGCTGCGGCGCCTGTCGGCGTCTGTGCAGCGAGGGGAGCGGTTGCCGCGGCTAATAGGATCAAGGCTGTCGCGGTCACGCAAGGGCGCGGCATCACCGTTCCCAGCATCGGCGAATTGCGCATCGCCAGAAGAGACCGCCGAGGCGGAGCGGCGGCGTCAGATGGGGAGCAGCCGCGTTGGAGACTATAAAAGTGCGGTCGCCCCCCGCTGAAATTTGGAGCACATCAGGGCTCCCACACGTCGCTGAACAGACGCGCGAAATTCCCGCCGATCAGCTTGTCGATTCGACGAGCGGGCCATCCTGCCGCTGCGAGGTCGTTGGCCAGCGTGTAGAAGCGGCGCGGCGTGTTATATTCCATGACATAGTTGAAAACGTCCGGGCCTTCGCCAGCGGTCGCAACGCCTTCTCGAACACGCTCCTCATAGCGCTGCTTTTGCGCAGCAAGCGCCTCGGCGTCGATGACAAGCGCAGGAACAACGTTGTCGGTCCCAAGGCCGACATGATCTTCACCGCATACGTTCGCCGCATGTTCGATGTGACGGATCAGGTCCTCTCGGCGCGCATTCAGCGCCGGCTGACCAATGCCCGAGCGAAGGTAGGCGATGAAGTAGATGCCGACGACCCCGCCGCGGTCGGCGATCTCGCGCATCTGCCAATCGGCAAGGTTGCGCTGATTGTCGACGAGAGCGCGGCAGCCGGTATGGGTGACCGCCACGGGCACTTTGCTGGCTCGTGCCGCTTCGGAGATCGTGCGCGCGCCGCCATGACTGAGGTCGATCAGCAGCCGCTGCTGATTGAGTTCGTTCACCACCTGATGGCCGAAATCGCTGAGCCCCGCATTTCCCGGCTCGAGGCAGCCGTCCCCGCACAAATTGCGTTTGTTGTAGGTGAGCTGGACGATTCGAATGCCGAGGCTCTTGAGGAGCGAAATCCGCGTAACATCGCCTTCCAAAGCGGCTGTGTCCTGCACATTGAGGATCAACCCGGTTCGCCTGGAGCGTTTGGCGTCGATGAGATCGCGGGGACGGCGAACGGGGACGATGGTGTCCCCATATTTTTGAAACCAATCGTCGGTCTGCGACACATCGTTGATGATCGACTCGAGCCGGTTTGGCGCGTTGCCGACGTCCCCCACCGTCATGCTCAGCGCCGTCAATCCGGATGACCTGACGTCCGCAAAATCTTGACCAAGGGTCCGCGTATCGCCGATTCCTCCCTGCGCATCGATGACGATGGCATTATCGTACGAAGAGCCGGAATAAGCGGGTCGGACAGCGCTGCGCGCCGATGCCGCAAAAGCTGCCGATGCGGCAAACGTCAGTGCTTTCCGCCGCGAGAGCTGTGGCAGAGTCATCGTTTTCACTCTGTCGCGGATACTGCGTCCGACATCCCCGCACGGTTACAAATCATCGACAGCGGTGTTGCGATTTGTGCAACTCCTCTCCACAAAGTCGACGGGCACGGCTCCACGCCTTGCGGTAATTGGGAAATGAGATGTTTCATGGCTCCCTCAGAGCTTTCGACGAAACGGCGCGCTCGGGATCGATCCGCAAGGCGAGCGAGGTCCTCGGCGTCGCACCATCTTCGGTCAGCCGGCACATCGCGATCCTCGAACGGCAGATCGGGACCGCCCTGTTCGAGCGGCATTCGGATGGGGTCGAGCTTACCCATGCCGGCGCGCTGGTCGCCGAATTCGTGCGCAGCCTGCTGGTCGATTATGACAGTCTCAGGAGCGATCTCAACGACCTGCGGGGCGTCAAGCGGCGGCTCGTGAGGCTCGCAGCGGTCGAGAGCATCGCCGCGTCCGCGCCGATGAGCGCCGTGCACAAATTCAATGCGCGATATCCGTCGATCTCCTTCAACGTCCGCCTGATGCCCGCGCCGGCGGTGGTCCAGGCAGTGCGCGAGGGACAGTGCGAGATCGGGCTGGGCTATTGCGCCCCCGAAGATGCCGACATCGTTCCGCTGGCGCGCATCCCCGAGCCTGTGACATTGGCGGTCTTTCCCGGCCATGTTTTCGCGGAGCGCCAGGAAGTTGGGCTGGAAGAGCTTTCAACCATCCCGCTCGCGCTGCCCGATACGGATTTCGGAACGCGGCGGATCATCGATTCTGCCGCGGGCAAGCTCGGCGTCCGCCTCGAGCCGATCCTCACGAGCAACGACTTTGAAGTGCTTCGAAGCTTCGTTCGAGCCCGCGCGGGCGCGGCGCTATTGCCGCTTCGGGCGATCGTTGCACGGGATGTGAAAGGCGAGCTGCTGCCAATTCCGGTGGCGGAGCCGAGCTTCAGCGGTGCGACGATCGATCTGATCGTGCTGCGCAAGCGGCGTCTGCCGCGGGTGCTCCAGGATTTCGTCGAAGCACTCAGTAGCGAGATTGCTTCGAGCGCGTCCGCGACTGCTGTCAGGCCGGCTGCGGCTGCGCCGGCTGGGGCGGGTTGAGGCCCATCTCGGCGGCTTTGCGATCGTCGATTTCGCTCGCCCGTTTGTAGGCCTCGCGCGCCTGCAGCCGGTCGCGATAGCGAACGAAGCTGTCGCGCTCGGGTAGCATTCCAAACTGCATCGGGAACATGATCTGCGAGCCGACATAGACGTCGGCCGCGGTGAAGCGGTCGCCGCAGACGTAGTCGCGGAGACTGAGGAGCTCATCTACGGCCGCGATTGCCTTGTCGTAGCTGCCGTAGCCGAACATCCGCTGCTTATCCTCGGGCGGATCCCACCCCATGATGTGGTTGGTGCCAGCCTGCTCCCACGGTCCGGCGGCATAGAAGAACCAGCGATAATAATCGGCTTTCTCGTCCTCGCGCGGGCCAAGCCCCGCCTGCGGGAACACGTCGGCGAGGTAAGCACAGATGGCGGCGCATTCGGTGACGATTTGATTGCCGTGCTTGATCGCCGGCACCTTCCCGAGCGGATGGACCGCGAGATAGGCCGGGTTCTTCATCTGGTCGTAGCCGACGATCTCGGTCTCGTACGGCTGGCCGAGCTCCTCGAGCATCCAGCGGACGATTCGCCCGCGCGACTGCGGGTTGGTGTAAAAGATGAGGTCGGCCATCGAACGTCTCCCGTTTTGAATTTCCGTAATCTCCTCTGCATTTGTAGCAGACGACTTCAGCCGCGCTCACCCTTTTGCGGAGTAGGCGCGGGTGCCGTGGCTGGCGCAGCGCCGGTGCGCTCGGCCGCAGTCGCGTCGCGCGCGGCGCGGAACTCGCTGTCCGCCGACCAGTTCGGCCACTCGCGCGAATTGGCGAGCCTCAGGCCGACCTGGTGGAGGAGCTCGGCATTCTCGACGACTCCGCTCCAGTCCCAGTCGGCGTGCCATTCGTCGCTCGGCTGGTGGTAGTGGAGCTTGTTATATTCTTCGGCGAGGGCCTCGCCCCGCGCCGTGCCGCCGTTCACCAGGTCGAGGCCTTGGCTGAAGCTGATCGCCGGAACGCCCTGCCTGGCGAAGGAGAAATGGTCGGAGCGGTAAAAGCCGCCGGTCTCCGGATGCGGGTCGGGCGTGTAGTAGCGCCCTTGCGCGCGCCCTGCGGCGACCACGTCGTCGATCAGGTCGAGCTTGGCCGTTCCGCGGATGGTGAAGTCCTTCTGACGCCCGACCGGCTGCCACGCGTCGACGTTGAGGTTCGCGACCGTCTTGCCGATGTCGTAGAGCGGGTGGGTGGCGTAATAAGACGAGCCGAGCAGGCCTTTCTCCTCTCCGGTGACCGCCAGAAAGACCACCGAGCGGTCGGGCCGCGGCCCATGCGCCCATACCCGCGCCTGCTCGATCAGCTCCGATATGCCGGTGCCGTTGTCGACCGCGCCGTTGTAGATTCGGTCGCCGGTCGCGTCGGGCTTGCCGATGCCGAGATGGTCCCAGTGCGCCGAATAGATGATCGTCTCGTCCGGATATTTGCTGCCGGGCAGGATGCCGACGACATTGTGACTGCTGATGACCTGCGGAGTCGCCGAATAATGCGCCGAGAGTGTCGCCTTGAGCGGGATCGGCTGGAAGTCCGCGCGGCGCGCGGCGACCTTCGCCTGCTCGAGGTCGAGCCCTGAGCGCTGGAACAGCTGGACCGCGAGCGGCCGCTGGATCCAGCTTTCGAACGGCGTGTGCTCGGCAGCGGGATTGTCGCGGACGATATCGAACTGCGCGTTGGTGTTGGAATTCTGGACGACCTCCCAGCCGTAGGACGCCGGCGCGGTCTCGTGGATCAGGATGACGCCCGCCGCGCCCTGCCGCGCCGCCTCCTGATATTTGTAGGTCCAGCGGCCGTAATAGGTCATCGCCTTGCCACCGAACTTGCCGGCGACCGGCTCTCCGGGCGCGGCCTCGAAATCGGGATCGTTGACCAGCTCGACCAGGATCTTGCCGTGCATGTCCTGGCCCTTGAAATCGTTCCAGCCGTGCTCGGGCGCGTCGACTCCATAGCCGACGAAAACGAGCGGCGCGTTCTGGATATCGACTCGGCTGGCGCCGTTGAGCGGGGCGAGAACGGCGATCTCCGGGCCCTGCTGGAGCGGAACGACGGTGCCGTTCTCGTTGAGGCTGATCTGAGGCGTTCCGACGATCTGCGATTCGAGCAGCGGCACCTTCTGGAACCAGGTGCGCTGCCCGGCGACCAGGTCGCCGCCCGGCTGGACACCCGAGGCTTTGAGCTGGTCAGCGATATACTGGATCACGGCGGGCTCGATCGGCGCGGCGGTGCCGCGGCCCTGGAACGCGTCCGACGAGATCATTTTGTCGATCTGCGACAGGCGCTCGGTGCTGAAGGCGCCGGTATGTTGCGCGGCGACGGGAACGGCGGCGATCGCGATCGCCGTCGCAATGAGCCAGCGGGCAGTTCTCACTTCATCTCTCCCATGTGCGCGAGCCACGGCGGCCAAGAAGCCGGCGCGGCAAAAGCTTGCAATGGCGCCAACTAGTTAGCGGCTGGCCTGGGGGGAAGCCCCTTCGTTCGATGCAGTGGCAACGCCTTGCTTATCGGTGCGGTAGCGGTCGAACCAATCGAGGATCGCGCTGGCCTTGGCGGCGGACTGGCTCGGCCGGTCGGCCAAGCCTCCGTGGCCCGCGCCCGGCACCTTCACCATCATCGTTGGGATGCCGCGCAGCTGCAGCGCCTCATAATATTGCTCGGCTTCGCTGTCGGGGGTGCGGTAATCTTCACTGCCCACCACCACCATCGTCGGAGTCTTGACGTTGCCGACGAGGCTCAGCGGCGAGCGCTGCCAATAGCCCATCGGATCCTCCCACGGCCGCTTGGCGAACCAGTAGGGGGAGCTGAAGCCGGCGATGTCGGCGGTGAGGCCCCAACTCGCCCAGTCGATCACCGGCTTCTGAGTCGCGGCGGCGCGGAAGCGGTCGGTCTTGCCGACGATCCAGGCGGTCAGCACGCCGCCGCCCGAGCCGCCGGTGACGAACAGGTTGTTCGGGTCGACGTGGCCGGTGCCGATCGCCGCGTCGACGACGCTCATCAAATCGTCATAATCGTGGCCCGGATAAGCCTTCTCGATCTGGTTGGCGAAATCCTCGCCGTAGGACGTCGAGCCGCGCGGGTTCGAGTAGACCACGACATAGCCGTGCGCGGCATAGAGCTGGTCGTCGGTCGAGAATTGCGGACCATATGCGTCATAGGGACCGCCGTGGATCTCGAGGATCATCGGATATTTCTTCGCCGGGTCGTAGTCCGGCGGAGTCACCATCCAGGCGTCGATCGGCCGCTTGTCATATTCCGATGTCACCGGCAGCTTTTGAACCTGTCCGAGAACTTTGGAATCGAGCAGGCTCGAGCTAAGATGGGTGAGCCGCCGAATGCCGCCGTTCCCCGTCGCGACCGCGAGCTGGTTCGGGTGCAGCGGATCGCCGGAGGTGAGCGCGACCACATTGTTCCTCGAGACGCTGAAATCGCCGCCGGCATAAGGGCGGTCGAGCTCGCCGAAGCCCATATCGGTTGCGATGTAGCGGCTCGAAGAACGATCCAAGCCGACGCGCATCACGCTGTTCACGCCTTCATCCTCAACCTGGACATAAATCGAACGGCTGTCGCCTGCCCATGCAGGGCTCGACACGGATCGATCGAGAAAGTCAGTCAACACTCGCTTGTTGGACCCGTCGATGTTCATCACGTAAAGCCGCCGGTCCTGATAGCCGAGCTTCTTGTCGTCGAACCCGGTCCAGGCGATCATCCGCCCGTCGGGCGATACCGCCGGCGAATCGTCCGGCCCGTCGCGGCTGGTGAGCGCGACCGGGGCGCCGCCGTCGATGCCGATCTTATAGACCTCGCTCTCGATCGGCTCGCGCTGCCAGTTGGGCGACAAGTCGGCGCTGAACAGGATCGAGCGGCCGTCCGGAGTCCAGGACAAG
>DASUIB010000237.1:0-2382 GCA_036273235.1 Sphingomicrobium sp.
CTTGTTTTCGTATGTCGATCTCGAGCAGCGCGTGCCGCAAGGACATCCGCTGCGGGCGATCCGGACGATAGTGGTGTCAATGGCGCGCGGAATCTCCCCACTTGTGGCGAAGTAAAATTCCCCCGGGTGGCGGGCATGGCGATCAGCCGGCGCGGTGATCGGCGTCTCCATTTTTGGGCGGTCGTCCGCGACGTCTGAGTGTCGGCGGCACGGGCGCGGGTTGGAGGGAAGCCTTGGAGCGGATGTGCTCGGGCAAGAGATCGGCATGCTGGCGCAGTCGATAGCTGGAGCCTTCGATCTGGATGACGACGGCGTGGTGGAGCAAACGATCGAGCAGCGCTGTGGCGACCACGGGGTCGCCGAAGATCTCGCCCCATTCGGCGAAGCCGCGATTGGAGGTGAGGATCATGGCGCCTTTTTCGTAGCGAGCGTTGACGAGTTGGAAGAACAGGTTGCCGCCGCCCGGGGTCACGGGCAGATAGCCGATCTCGTCAACGATGAGGAGAGCGAAGCGACAGAGGAAGCGGATTCTTTCGCGTAAGCTGCCCTCGCGTTCGGCTTTGGCGAGCATGGCGATGATATCGGCGAGCGAACCGAAGTAGACGCTGCGGCCGGCTTTGACGGCCTCGACGCCGAGGGCGAGGCTAAGGTGGCTCTTGCCGGTTCCGGGCGGCCCGATGAGATGAACGACTTCGGAGCGGTCGATGAACTGCAGCTCGGCGAGCGCCATGATCCGGTTCTTGTCGAGCGAAGGCTGGAAGGAGAAGTCGAAGCCGGCCAAGGTCTTGATCGCCGACAGTCGCGCCATGAGGAGGGCCATCTTGACGCGGCGGTTCTCGCGCAGGGTCAGTTCCTCGGTCAGCAGAACATCGATGGCCTCGAGGGCGGTCATCTCGCCACGCTCGATTCCCTGCACCGTCACATCAAGTATTTCGAGGGCGCGCGGCATTTTCAGACCGACCAGGTTGCGCTTGATGTGGTCGACCACGGCTGGGACGAGACCCGTCATCGTCCCCCTCCCTGACCTGCGAGGCGCCGACCGACGGCGTCGTAGAAGTCGAGCGAGCGTCGCACGACCTGATCGCCCGCGCGGCGGATGACGATGGGCTCGCCTTCGGCCCGCCGTCGTCGTGGTGGCGGCGTCGGTTTGCGGTGGGCGGGATCAAGACGCTTCTGGTCACGACCCTCGAGCGGCGCGTGACTAGCGACGAGCGTGCCATCCTCGAAGATTCGGATGGCATCGGCCAGGACATGGACATCGAGGATGCGCCGCCGGGTCGTGTCCGGGACGCTGTAGAGATTGCCGCCGACGCTCACCATGCCCTCGTGGGAGACGCGGCGCTCGAGCTTGAGGACGGTGCGGTAGGGCGCCAGCGGCAGAGGCGTCAGGGTCGGCTTCTCCTCGGCGAAGGCTTCGTTGACGACACGGTGGGTGGTCGCGTGAGTTCGAGGATTGGCGACTGTGTCGAGCCAGTGCCGGAGCTGGAGGTTGAGATCATCGAGATTGCGGAACGAGCCGCCGAGGAAGAAGTCCTCACGGATATAGCGGAACGGCCGCTCCACCTTGCCCTTGGTCTTCGGCCGATAGGGTCGGCAGGCGCGCGGCTGGAAGCCGTAATGCCGGGCGAGATCGACGAGACCGCGATTATAGACGATGACGCCGTCGGCACCTTCGCCGATGACGGCGGTCTTCATCCGATCGTAGAGAATCTCCCGCGGTGCACCGCCAATCGCTTCCAGGGCGGCGATATGGCAGCGCAGGACGGTCTGCAGGTCCTGATGGACCACGAACCGCGCCCAGATCAGCCGTGAGCAGCCGAGCACCAGAGAGAACAGCCAGACGATCCGTTTGACGCCGGGATGGTCGGTGAATTCGACGTCGAAGTGAGCAAAATCGACTTGAGCCTGCTCGCCGGGTCGCGTCTCGAAGCGAACTTCGAAGCCCGGAGCGCGCGGTGGGCGCAGGTCGCGAACACGATCCCTGATAGCGCTGTAGCCGCCGTCATAGCCGCGTTCCCGGAGTTCGCGCCACAGCCGCACCGCCGTAAGGCCAGGATACGCGGCCAGGCGTTCCCGCAAATAGGTCTTGAACGGATCGACAATCCCGGGCCGCGACGGCCGCGGTTTGTAGGCCGGTGGCGTGAGCCCCTTGGCGATATAGACACGAACCGTCTTGCGATCGATGCCGAGTTGCCGAGCAATGGCGGAGACCGACAGGCCCTGCCGGTGCAGATCCAAAATCATCATGAGTTCCCCGAGTTTGATCACCAGCCACCCCCTCCCGCCGAGGAGAGCAGCATCGGTGAAACGATCCGATGTCCGGCGTTCCAGGGCGCGCCCGGGAACGCCGGACATCACCAAAACTGGGGAATTTTCAAATGT
>DASUIB010000238.1:0-11003 GCA_036273235.1 Sphingomicrobium sp.
CGGCCGGTGTTCGGTTCACCGGCGGTGCGGGAGCATGTGACGAGGATCATCGATGAGATTGTGCGAATGCCGCGCGACCCCGCGAAGGTTGTGCGCGACGCGGTGAAGATGCGTGGCGAGATGGCCCGCCACAAGCCGCCACAGGGACCGCTCGACGTCAAGCTCGGACCTGGCGGACTGGTCGACCTCGAATTTGCGGTGCACGCGCTCCAGCTGACGACGCATGTCGGCCTGAACACCCGACTCGAAGCGGCGCTCGAGGAGCTTGCGGCTCATTCTTTGGTGCAGGCAAATGTTATCGATGCGCTAAAATTGCTTTCGCGAATGCTGGTGATGATGCGCCTCGTCGCGCCCGGCGACGTGAAGCCGACGCCCGATAGCTGGCAGCTCGTCGCCGAAGCTTGCGGCGCGGCGACATGGGACGATCTGCTTGCCGAGCACGACGCAGCCCGCCACAGCATCCGCGAACTGTGGACCCGAATCAAAGAGGGATCGTGATGATCGACGAAGGCGACAAGGCACCGGCAATCACCGTGACCGCCAGCGACGGCAGCAGCGTCAATCTCGCCTCACCCGGCGCGCCGCTGGTGCTCTATTTCTACCCCAAGGACGATACGTCCGGCTGCACGCGCGAGGCGCAGGACTTCACCGCGCTTGCTGGCGACTTCAGGAAGGCTGGCGTGAAGGTGATCGGAGTCTCGCGCGATCCGATGAAAGCCCATGAGAAGTTCATCGGCAAATATGACCTCGCCGTGCCGCTCGCCTCGGACGAGGACGGCCGAATCTCCGACGCGTTCGGCACCTGGGCCGAAAAGTCGATGTACGGCCGCAAATATATGGGAATGGAGCGCGCGACCTATCTCATCGGCGCCGACGGACGGGTGGTGAGGGCGTGGCGCAAGGTCAAGGTCCCCGGCCACGCGCAGGAGGTGCTGGAGGCCGCGAGCGCTTAGTTCCCCGGCGAAGGCCGGGGCCCAGGAGCCCGCGAGGGCTCTTGATATTGAACGCGAGAAAGCGGCTGCGCCGCCTGGACCCCGGCCTTCGCCGGGGCACGCTAGCCGGCCAGTAATTTAAAGATCATCGTCCAGTAGACGTCGTCATAGAACGCCGCACCGGGATGCGATCGTCGAGGCCGTGAGCGCGCTCGTCGACTGGAGGCGGCGAGGGCATAGTACCCCGGCGCAGGCCGGGGTCCAGGAGCCCGCAAGGGCTTTGACGCGTTCACATTGGACGGGCTGACGCCCGCCTGGGCCCCGGCCTTCGCCGGGGAACTATCCCGCCAGCGCCTTGTAGATCATCTGCCAGTAGACGACGTCGTCGTAGAACGCCCGCACCGGAATGCGCTCGTCCAGCCCATGGGCGCGCTCGTCGATCGGCGAGATGCCCCAGCTGCCGTCCACGTCGTACACCGGGATCCCCTGCGCGCGGAAGAATGAGCCGTCGCTCGCGCCGGTCGACATCTCCGGAAAGACAGTCATCTCGGGGCCGTCCAGCTTCTGGATGGCTGCGGTCACGGCCGCAACGACGTCCGGCCTGAGCGGCGAAGCGGGCGTCGGGACGCCGATGAACTCCGGATCGGGTTTCACTTCGACGTTCGGGCCGACAAGCTTCTGAAGCTCCGCTTGCACCTCGGGCGGCTGAACGCCCGGGAAAATGCGGCAGTTGACCGTCGCCGTGGCGCTTTGCGGCAGCGCATTGTCGGCATGACCGCCGCTCAGCATCGTCGCGACACAGCGGGTCCGGGTGAGGCCCACCTCAAGCGGGTTCGCCTCGATCGCGTCGGCGGCGGCGCCGTCGTTCGGGTTCGCCAGCCAGGCGCGGATTTCCTGGCCGAGCGGACTGTTGCCTTCCTGCTTGGCGCGCTCTTCGAAATAGGCGCGGGTCACCTCATTCTGCATCGGCTGGAAGCGGTAGGTGCGCACCTTCTCCAGAGCGTCGGCGAGATCGTAAATCGCATTGTCGGGACGCGGCCGGCTGCTGTGGCCGCCGGGATTGTGCGTGGTCAGGAAATAGGTCTGGAAGGTCTTCTCGGCCATCGAAATGCCGCAGCCGAGCGGGCGGAACTGCTCGTCGTAGGACGGGCAGCCGCCGTCGGCGTTGAGCCCGAACTCCGCGTCGGTCAAGTTGCGCCACTTGGTCGAGCCGAGCGTCGCGCCGACTCCCCGCGTCTCCTCGTCGCCGCTGTAGAAGAAGATGATGTCGCGGTCGGGCTTGAACCCCTCGGACATGAGCTTCACCGCGGCCATGGTGGTCCCGACGTCGCCGTTCTTCATGTCGCTGGAGCCGCGGCCGTAGAAATAGCCGCCCTCCTCGCGGAACACGAACGGGTCGTATTTCCAGTCGGATCGCTTGGCCTCGACCACGTCCATATGGCCGAGGATCAGCATCGGCTTTTTGGTCGCGTGCGGCGAGCGCCAGCGGACGATCAGCGCCTCGGTCTGGTCGCCCGGAAGCGCCTCGTACGGCATGAAATGGATGTCGGAATCCGGAATGCCGGCCGCCCGGAATTGATCGGCGAGAAGCTTGGCGACGGCGGGCACCTGCCCGCGATTGTGGACCGACGGGATCTCGATCGCCTGCTTGAACACCGCGCGCGCTTTCGCCTGCCAGGCAGGGGGAAGCTGCGTCGGGACGGTGCGCGGATCGACGGCGGCGACAGCGCCGGTCGAAACCGCCGCGGCGAAAAGGAGACAAATTGCGCGCTTCATGGATTTCCTCAGGCTAATCATTTGATAAATAGCGACTTTGCTGGATTGCGATCAAGAGCCGGTCACTTGCCGGCAAGGTCCTGCAGCATCATTTCCCAGTGCACGACGTCGTCGTACAGCGACTGCACCGGCAGGCGCTCGTCGCGGCCGTGGGCGCGCTCGTCGATCGGGACCGTGATCCATCCGCCGTTGGCGCCGTATACCGGAATGCCGGCGACCCGGAATGGCCGCGCGTCGCTCGCTCCGGTCGACATTTCGGGGAAGACGGGCGACCCCGGGTGAAGCGTCTGGACGGCGCGGGTGTAAGCGGCGGTGACGTCCGGACGCAGCGGCGAGGCGAGCGAGGCGACATTGTCGTCCTCGCGAGTCACCTGGACCTCCGGATCGCTGACGATCCGCTCGAGCTCGGCCTTGACCGCGTTGGGGTCGACTCCGGGGAAGATACGGCAGTTGATCCGCGCCCAGGCGAGCTGCGGAAGCGCATTGTTGGCGTGGCCGCCGAACAGGCGAGTCGCGACGCAGCGGGTCCGCGTCAGGCCGACCTCGCTGTCGCTGGCTTCGATGATGTCGGCGGCTTCGCCGTCGTTGGGATTGGCGAGCCAGCGCCGCATCGCATCCCCGAGCGGGCCTTTCTCGGTCTTCTGACGCCCGTCGAAATAGGCTCGCGTGGTCTCGTTCATCATCGGCGTGAAACGATAGGCTTCGAGCTTATCGAGCGCGTGCGCGAGGCTGTAGATGGCATTGTCCTTGCGCGGCTTCGACGAATGGCCGCCGCGATTGTGCACCGTGAAGGTGTAATCAGCGTAGGTCTTCTCGGCGGTTTGAAGGGTGAAGCCTGCGGGTGCCCCATCGGGATTGAAGCCGCCGCCTCCGCCATCGGCGTTGAGGCCGTATTCCGGGTGCCCGAGCAGGTCGAGCCATTCGGTCGCGCCCTTTTTGGAACCGATGCCGTTGGTTTCCTCGTCGCCGGTGAACAGCACGACGATGTCGCGTTTGGGTTTGAAGCCGGCCTTCTTCAAATCGATCATCGCCTGGGTGATGGCGACGATGCCGTCCTTCATGTCGATGCTGCCGCGCCCGTAATAATAGCCGTCCTTCTCGATCATCTTGAACGGATCGACCGACCAGTCCTCGGGCTTGGCCTCGACCACGTCCATGTGGCCCATGAGCAGGATCGGCTTGGCCTTGGGCGTGCCTTCGGCGCGCCAGCGGACGATCAGCGCGGCGGTGTCATCCTCGCCCTGAGTCGCGCTGCCCGTGTGATAGGGCATGACGTGGACGTCTTCGGCCGGGAAGCCGGCGGCCTTGAACTGATCGGCGACATATTGCGCCATCTCGGGAACGTTGTGGCGCCCGATCACCGTCGGAATGTCGATCACATGTTCGAACATCGCGTGGGTTGCGTCATGCTCGGCCGGCGTGAGCCTGGGCGGAGCGGCGCTGGTTGAAGTGGCAGCCAAGACGGCGAGTGCAGCGGCGGCGAGCAAATAACGCATCGATTCCCCTCCCCGGAACAGTTGCGCGACGCTACTCATCATGCGCGCAGCGTCAAGCTGCTACGCCGTGGCCCTGCGCAAGATATTCGGCGCTGCGCATCTCCTCGAGGCGGCTGACGGTCCGCTGGAACTCGAAGCTGCCGTCGCCTGCGGGATAGAGGCCCTCGGGCTCCGAGTCCGCCGCGGCGAGCAGCTTCACCTTATGCTCGTAGAGCGCGTCGATCAGCGTGACGAAGCGTGCTGCTTCGTTGCGCATGTCGGGCGTCATTACCGAGATGCCGACGACGATCACCGCGTGATAGCGCCGCGCGATGGCGAGATAGTCGGACGCGCCGCGCGGCTCGCCGCACAGCCGTTTGAAGGAGAAGACCGCGACGCCCTTGAGGCTCTTGGGAACGTGGAGCGTGCGCCCGCCGCCGACGTCGAGGTCCTCCGACGGCACCCTGGCGCGATCCTCGACGGGATAATCGGTCAGCTGGAAGAAAGCGCGGGAGAGGGCTGCGGTGGCTTCGGGCCCGTTCGGCACATGCCACACCTCGACGCCGCTCAGGCGCTCGAGCCGGTAGTCCGTGGGACCGTTGACGGACACGACCAGCATCCGCCGCTCGATCAATTCGATGAACGGCGCGAACAGCTCGCGGTTGAGCCCGCCCTGGTAGAGATCGCGCGGCGGCCGGTTCGACGTGGTGACGACCCTCACGCCCTGTTCGAGCAATTTGCCGAACAGCCGCGACAGGATCATCGCGTCGGCAGGATTGGTGACCTGCATCTCGTCGAAGCACAGCAGCTTCGCTTCATCCGCGATCTGCTCCGCGACAGGCTCGGTCGGATCGCCTTCGTGGCGCTCGCGGACGGTCTTCAGCCTCGCATGCGTCTCTAGCATGAACTCGTGGAAATGGACCCGCCGCTTCGGGTGGACGTCGATGTGGGCAAACGCCAGGTCCATCAGCATCGACTTGCCGCGGCCTACACCGCCCCAGAGATAGACGCCCGCCGGCCCCTTCGACTCCGAACCGAACAGCCGCGAGAGCAAGCCGCCCCCATTTTCGATGCTGCCCGCGAGCCGGTCGAGCGCCGCAACCGCTTGGCTCTGCGCCGGGTCCGGCTTCAGCTCGTGCGCGGCGATCAGCGCGTCATAGGCCGCGCGGACGGGGCCGCTCATGCCGGCGCGTTGCGCTCGCGGATGCGCTTCAATGTCCCGCTGAAGCTGTAGCAGGGCTGGTCGTCCTGCCTGACGACGCCCTGCAGGAACGCATGTCCGCGAGTCTGCTTCACCAGCTCGACATGCGCATCGAGCGGCGATCCCGGCCTGCCGCGGGCGAGGAAATGGGTGGTGAGGTCGAGCGTCACATAGTGGCCGCGCTCCATTCCCGCGCAGAGGCCGCCGGCGAACATCGACATGTCGATGAAGCTCATCACCGAGCCGCCGTGGAGCGAGCCGCCCATGTTCATATGCGCTTCGGTCGGGAACATACGGCAGATTGCGCGTCCTGGTCCGTCCGGCTTGAACAGCAGCCGCCCGGTGGCCGCGGCGAAGCTCCCGCGCGGGAAATCGCCCCAGCTGTACCAGCCCGGATTGTCCGCGTCGGGCGTCGCCCCGCTGGGGACTCCGACATCTTCGAGGCCTTCACCGCGATAGGATTCGTCGCTCACGCCGCGCGTTCGGCGATCAGCTTCTTGGTTTCGGCGATCGCTTTGGCCGGGTTCAGTCCCTTGGGACAGACGTTCGCGCAATTCATGATCGTGTGGCAGCGGTAGAGGCGATACGGATCCTCGAGCTGGTTGAGCCGCTCGCCCGTTGCTTCGTCGCGGCTGTCGGCGATCCAGCGATAGGCCTGCAACAGGACCGCCGGGCCGAGAAACTTGTCGGAATTCCACCAATAGCTGGGGCAGCTGGTCGAGCAGCAGAAGCACAGGATACACTCGTAGAGCCCGTCGAGCTTGGACCGGTCCTCGGGCGACTGCAGCCGCTCGCGCGACGGCGCCGGGCTCGAGGTCTTCAGCCACGGCTGGATCAGCGCATATTGCGCATACATATGGGTGAGGTCGGGAACGAGGTCCTTGACCACTTCCATATGCGGCAGCGGGGTGATCTGGATCTCGCCTTTGAGGTCTTCAATCGGCGTCGTGCAGGCGAGGCCGTTGGTGCCTTCCATGTTCATCGCGCACGATCCGCAAATGCCCTCGCGGCACGAGCGGCGGAAGGTCAGGGTCGGGTCGATCTCATTCTTGATCTTGATCAGCGCATCGAGGACCATCGGCCCCGTCTTGTCGAGGTCGATCACGTATTTGTCGAACCGCGGATTGGCGTCGCTGTCGGGATCGTAGCGGTAGATTTTGAAGGTCTTGAGCCTTTTGCCTTCCTCAGGCTTGTAGTCGCGGCCGCGCGTGATCCTGCTGTTCTTGGGAAGGGTGAATTCGGCCAAGCGAGAACTCCTTGCTCGGGAGGCGCTAGCACGGTGAGCGCACATAAGAAAAGGCCGCCGGGGAGGGAACCGGCGGCCTGTCGTACAACCGGTGTCGAGCTTTACATCGGCACCGGGATCACTCGGACCACCCGATACGTGTTGGGATTGACGACGTAGACGTAGCCGTTCTGGTTCACGTAGCGGAAGTTGTCCCGCAGATGGTATCTGGTGACGAACGGCGACGGCAGGGCGGTATATTCGGTGTACCCATAGCTGGGGCCGAAGGCGTAGCCGACGTTGAAGCTCGGCCGGGCGGCCACGCATACGCCGTGGCGCCAGCGGGCACAGGTCACGGGACCGGTGATGTGCTGCCCCGCTTGCGCCGGCATTGCGGTCACCGCAACGGCGGCAGCGGTGAGTGCCAGAAGTGCTTTGGTCATGATTGAGATCCTTTATCTTGGTTTTCAGCTCCGCCTCGGAGAATTGGGAAGGGCCGCCGGGGAGGGAACCGGCGGCTCCTATGCCAGCGTTCCGACGATCACATCGGGACGTTGATGACGCGCACGACCCGGTACGTGTTCGGATTGACGACGTAGATCACGCCGTTGTCGTTCACGTAGCGGAAGTGCTGCCCGAGATGATAACGGGTCACGACCGGCTGCGGCAGCGAACCGATGTCGACGTAGCTGTAGTTCGGTCCGAACATGTGCCCGACCGGGAAGCCTCGGCGCATCGCCTGCCGGCGGGTGAGCCTCCGGTAAGCGACGCAACGGCCATGGCGGTGCATCGTACAGACGGTATAATTGGTATAGTGACGTCGTGCTTCCGACGGCGTCGCGGTGAGCGCGACGGCGGCCGTGCCGAGCGCAAGCATGAGCTTCATCATTCTTCATTCTCCCTGGAAGGTTCCGCTCGGCAAACGATCCGTTTGGACGCTGGTTGCGCGGTTCATCCTGCTGCAACCGCCATTTAATCTTGGACAATTCGCGCGGTTGCGGCGGTGAGGCCGCCCGGCTAAGCGGGCGCCGCGCTCCTTTGAGGCGGCGACTCCCCTGAGAACCGCCGCCCGGACAAACAGAAAGGCTAGGGAAGCGGCCTCATGGCTCGGAAGAAGATCGCGCTGATCGGCGCCGGAATGATCGGCGGAACCCTCGCTCACCTCGCCGCGATGCGCGAGCTCGGCGACATCGTCCTTTTCGACATCGTCGAGGGGGTGCCGGAGGGCAAGGCGCTCGACATCGCCGAGGCGGGCCCGATCGACGACTTCGACGCGAAGCTCAAAGGCTCGTCCGATTACGCCGACATCGAAGGCGCCGACGTGTGCATCGTGACGGCCGGAATCGCGCGAAAGCCCGGCATGAGCCGCGACGACCTCCTGGGGATCAACCTCAAGGTGATGAAGGCGGTCGGGGAGGGCATTCGCCAGCATGCGCCCAAGGCGTTCGTCATCTGCATCACCAACCCGCTCGACGCGATGGTCTGGGCGCTGCGCGAATTCTCCGGCCTTCCGCACCACATGGTCGTCGGCATGGCCGGCGTGCTCGACAGCGCGCGCTTCCGCCACTTCCTCGCCGAAGAGTTCAACGTGAGCGTCGAAGACGTCACCGCCTTCGTGCTCGGCGGCCACGGCGACACGATGGTGCCGGTGGTCGAATATTCGACCGTCGCCGGGATTCCCATTCCTGACCTCGTCAAGATGGGCTGGACCACGCAGGACAAGGTCGACGCGATCGTCAAGCGCACCCGCGGCGGCGGCGGCGAGATCGTCGCGCTGCTGAAGACCGGCTCGGCTTATTACGCGCCCGCCACAAGCGCGATTTCGATGGCCGAGGCTTTCCTCAAGGACAAGAAGCGGGTCATCCCCTGCGCAGCGCACCTGACGGGGCAGTACGGCGTCAACGATCTTTATGTCGGCGTGCCGTGCGTGCTTGGCGCCGGCGGCGTGGAGCGGATCGTCGAGATCGCGCTCAACGCCGAGGCGAAGAAGAATTTCGACCTCAGCGTCGATGCGGTGAAGGAGCTGCTCGAAGCCTGCAGGCAGATCGACAAGAGCCTCGCCGAAGAGCCGGTCGCGTGAGTGATTTTACCCTCATCACGATCATCGCCGGCCTGATCGGAGCAGCAATTTACTTCGCAATCGTTTGGTTCGCCGGCACACGCGGATGGTGGTGGCTAGCCTTGCTCGTCACTCTCCCGGCAATTTTCGCAACAATCGCTTTCATTCAAATGCCGCCCGGCTTCAGCTCGCGAAGTTCGTCCTTCCTCTTCCGCAATTTCGATAAGTTCGGAGTCGCGCAAGTTGTCGCTGGCTTGATCACCTACCTCCTGGGACGATCACGGGGTCGGCCGCATACAATGAATAAGGGTCCGAATTGATGTCCATCCTCGTCGACCGCACCACCAAGGTCATCACCCAGGGGATGACCGGCGAAACCGGCACCTTCCACACGCAGCAGGCGCTCGCCTACGGAACGCAGATGGTCGGCGGCGTGACTCCGGGCAAGGGCGGGCAGACGCACCTCGGGCTGCCCGTGTTCGACACCGTTCATGAGGCAGTCGCCAAGACCGGCGCCACGGCCTCGGTGATCTACGTGCCGCCGCCATTCGCCGCGGACTCGATCCTCGAGGCGATCGATGCCGAAGTGCCGCTGATCGTCACGATCACCGAGGGCATTCCGGTGCTCGACATGGTGCGCGTGAAGCGCGCGCTTTCCGGTTCGAAATCGCGGCTGATCGGGCCGAACTGCCCCGGCGTGCTCACGCCGAACGAGTGCAAGATCGGAATCATGCCCGGAAACATCTTCAAAAAGGGCAGTGTTGGCGTGGTCAGCCGCTCGGGCACACTCACCTATGAGGCGGTGTTCCAGACGACCAACGAGGACCTCGGCCAATCGACCGCCGTCGGCATCGGCGGCGATCCGGTCAAAGGGACCGAGTTCATCGACATCCTCGAGATGTTCCTCGCCGACGAGGAAACCCGGTCGATCATCATGATCGGCGAGATCGGCGGAAGCGCCGAGGAGGACGCCGCGCAGTTCCTGGCCGACGAGGCCAAGCGCGGCCGGAAGAAGCCGGTCGTCGGCTTCATCGCCGGCCGCACTGCGCCTCCGGGCCGCCGGATGGGCCACGCCGGCGCGATCGTCTCGGGCGGCAAGGGCGACGCGGCGAGCAAGATCGCGGCGATGGAAGCGGCTGGAATCACGGTCAGCCCGAGCCCATCTGAGCTCGGCAAGACTCTGAAGGAGTTGCTGGTTTCGGCATAGCATGAACGACGCACCCGCTTTCTTCGAACGCGAATCCGGACCCAGCTGGGAGCGCCCGAACTGGCCGATCGAGGCGCTCGACGAGCTGAACCTCGGTCTCGATCCCACCGAGGCGAGCATCGAGAAGGTCCGGGAGGCGGTGGCGGATCGCGCCGCCGCAACGGGCGCAAGCCGCGACGAAATCCGCCGCGCGGCGGACGACAGCATCCGCGCGATGATGCTGATCCGCACCTATCGCGTTCGCGGTCACCTCGCCGCCGACCTCGATCCGCTGCATTTGACCCGGCGCGAGGTCCCCGCCGACCTCACGCCCGAATTTCACGGCTTCAAGCCCGGCGACCTCGATCGTCCGATCTACATCTGCGGAGTCCTGGGATTTCAAACCGCGACCGTCCGCGAGATCGTCCGCGTTCTGCAGGCCAATTACTGCGGCCACGTCGGCCTCGAATATATGCACATCAACGACGTCAATGAACGTCGATTCCTCCAGGCACGGATGGAGGGCAAGGACGCCGAGATCCACTTCACGCCCGAGGGCAAGCAGGCGATCCTCGCCAAGGTCATTCAGGCCGAGCAATGGGAGAAGTTCCTCGCCCGCAAATATGTCGGCACCAAGCGGTTCGGGCTCGACGGCGGCGAAGGCGCCGTCCCGGCGCTCGAGGCGGTGATCAAATATGCGGGGCTCGCCGGAGTCGAGGAGATCGACATCGGCATGGCCCACCGCGGCCGTCTCAACATCCTCTCCAACGTCATGGGCAAGCCCTCGCGGGCGATCTTCAGCGAGTTTGCCGGCGGGGCGACCAATCCCGCGGACGTCGGCGGTTCGGGCGACGTCAAATATCACCTCGGCACCTCGTCGGACCGAGAGTTCGAGGGGATCAAGGTCCATTTGTCGCTATTGCCGAACCCCTCGCATCTCGAGGCGGTCGACCCGGTCGTGCTCGGCAAGGTCCGCGCGGTGCAGACGATCCTCGGCGACAAGCAGGGCGACACGGTCCTGCCGCTGCTGCTCCACGGCGATGCATCCTTTGCCGGGCAGGGTGTCGTATGGGAATGCCTGAGCTTCTCGGGGCTTCCCGGCTACGGCACCGGCGGCACGCTCCATTTCATCGTCAACAACCAGATCGG
>DASUIB010000239.1:0-2487 GCA_036273235.1 Sphingomicrobium sp.
GCCATGGCCGTGCTGGCGGCGATCGCCGCGCGGCAGTTCCTCACGCTCAGGCGCGCGGCGGGGTTGCTTATGCTCCCCTATCTCGCCTGGCTGATCTTCGCGGCCACGCTCAACTTCACCATCGAAGATCTGAACCCCGGCGCCGGAACCTCGCTGCTCGCCCGCCACGCGCGATAATTGGGGATAGTTTCAGGCACTTGGGGATAGGTTCGCCCCTCAGGGTGGCGGAACGCGCCGGGAACACCTATTTCCGCGCCGAAAGGGAGTATGTTCGATGCAGTCTGAGAACCGGGTGTTCGACGACTTCGTGAAGATGGTGAACGGCTTTGCCGGGACCTTCGCCGGCATGGGCCGCGAGGCCGAGGCCAGCGCGCGTGAGAAGATGCGCGAGTGGATGGCCGGCTCCGATTTCGTCGGCCGCGACGAGTTCGAGGCGGTGAAGGCGATGGCCGCCGCCGCCCGCGACGAGAATGAGGCGCTGAAGGCGCGCATCGCTGCCCTCGAAGCCAAGGCCGGCGGCACTGCGCCGAAGCGGCCGGCGGGCAAGAAGGCTGGCCCGGGAGCGTGAACCTGAGCGAGGAAGAAATTCAGGACGAGCGCGACGACGGCGCGCCGATCGAGGTTCTCGAGCAATATTTCGAGGCGCGCGGCTGGGCGTGCGAGCGCACCGCCGAGGGCGAGATCGTCGCATCGGCCACGGGCAGCTGGGCACAGTATGAGCTTCGCGGCGTGTGGCGGCCGGAGGACCAGGTCCTGCAGTTCCTGGCTTTTCCGGACATCAAGGTCGGGCCCGAAAAGCGGACCGCGATCTTCGAGGCGCTGAGCCTGATCAACGAGCAATTGTGGCTCGGCCATTTCGAGATGTGGTCGGGGTCTGGGCTGGTCGTGTTCCGCCACTCGACCATCCTCGACGGCGAGGGGCTCAGCCTCGAGCAAGCCGAGGCGATTTCCGAAGCGGCAGTCGAGGAATGCGAGCGCTTCTATCCTGTGTTCCAGTTCGTCCTGTGGGGTGGCAAGTCGCCCGGCGAAGCGATCGCGGCCGCACTCATCGACACGCATGGTGAGGCTTAGGAGCGGCGAAGCATGAGCGAAACCCTGCAGCTTCCCGCGCCGACATGGTTCGTCGGCTGTGGCAACATGGGCGGTGCGATTATCGACGGCTGGCGCCTGGGCGGGATCGACCTTGGTGCCGTCACCGTGATCCGCCCGAGCGGAACACCCGTCGAGGGCACGCGCACCGTCACCAATTTCACCGACGCTGGGCCACCGCCCAAGCTGGTGGTGCTCGGTTTCAAGCCCCAAAAGCTCGACGAGGTCGCTCGGGAGTTGCGCAAGTGGCTGAGCTCCCAGACCATCATCGTGTCGCTGCTGGCGGGGGTCGAGGCGGCGAGCCTGCGGCAACGCTTCCCGGGCGTCGGCGGCATCGTTCGCGCGATGACCAATCTCCCGGTCGCGGTCCGGCGCGGAGTGACCGCGCTTTACACGACGGATGCCGACCAGCCCTCGCAGCAGCAGCTCAATGACCTGTTTTCTGCGCTCGGCTTCGCCATGTGGATGGCCGACGAGGCCAAGCTTGCCGCCGTGGGCTCGGTGGCGGGTGCGGGTCCCGCCTACGTGGCCCGCTTCATCGCGGCACTGACCAAGGCGGGGCAGAAGCGAGGGTTGACCGAGGAGATCGCGGCGGTGCTTGCCCGCGAGACGGTGCTGGGAACCGCCTGGATGGCGGCGAGCACCGGCGAAGACATGGCTTCGATCGCGCGGCGGGTCGCTAGCCCCCGGGGAACCACCGAGGCCGGCCTCGCTGTCCTCGACCGCGATGAAGTGCTCGACGGACTGATCGCCGTCACCATTGAGGCCGCGTCGCGGCGCGGTGCAGAGCTGGCCGAGGAGGCGAGGACCCCGCCGCTTGCCGAGGCAACGCGCCTGCCCTAGGCGCGTTTCACCTCCGTAAGGATATCGGTATGGCAGAGCTTCAGGGCACGTTCGACGATCGCGACGGCTGGATCTGGTTCGACGGCGAGATGGTGCCCTGGCGCGACGCGCGGGTCCATGTGCTCACCCATGCGCTTCACTATGCAAGCAGTGTGTTCGAGGGTCAGCGTGCTTACAATGGCGAGATCTTCAAGCTGCGGGAACATAGCGAACGGCTCCGCAGGAGCTCCAGCCTGCTGGGGTTCGAGTTGCCCTGGTCGGTCGACGAGATCGATGATGCCTGCAAGGAAGTGCTGAAGGTCAACGGCTTCACCGACGCCTACATGCGGCCGGTGGCGTGGCGCGGGTCGGAATCGATGGGGGTCGCGCCGGGCAAGACCAGGCCGCACCTCGCGATCGCCGCGTGGGAGTGGGGCAAATATTATTCGCCGCGCGACAGCCAGGAGGGCATCCGCCTTGATATAGCCCCGTGGCGTCGCCCCGCCCCATATACCGCGCCGACCGAGTCGAAGGCGTCGGGTCTCTACATGATCTGCACGCTGTCCAAGCAGCATG
>DASUIB010000240.1:0-3179 GCA_036273235.1 Sphingomicrobium sp.
CCGCACCTGCTCAGCCGATTCCTCGCCCGACACATAGACGACCTTGTTTCGCTCGCCCGCCAGCCGCGCCGCGACCTGGAGCAGCAAGGTCGACTTGCCGATGCCCGGATCGCCGCCGACCAACATCGCCGATCCCGCAACTATTCCGCCACCGATTGCGCGGTCAAACTCGGCAAGCCCGCTCGGCAGCCGTTCCGGCAGCGGCGCCGGCGTCTCAAGCCCGACGAGCGGGATCATGCGCCCGCCGCCCTGGAGATTGTGCCTCGCTGTGAAGATGCTCGATACTTCGGCCGCTTCCTGAACAAGCGTGTTCCACTCCGAACAGTCCGGGCACTGGCCTTGCCAGCGACCACTGACCGACCCGCAGACCTGGCAGACGTATCGAGACTTCGGCTTGGCCATGTACGATGCGTAACTGATCCCGTTCTGTTCTCCTAGACCCTTCGACCAGGAGCAGCAGGGCAGACCGCGGCGAACCGCCCTGATATGCCATTGTCATGGACAACATCGTGCTTGCTCCAATTGGAGTGTTGCTCCTGGTCGCCTGCGCCATCGCGATGCTTACGCGCCGGCTCGGGCTGCCTTACATCGTCGGTCTGCTCGTCGCCGGGTTCCTCATCGCGTTTCTTCCGCAAAGTCCCCACGTGCGGCTATCGCAGGAACTGTTCTTCAACATCCTGTTGCCACCGCTGGTGTTCGAAGCGGCGCTGCAGCTCGAATGGCGTCGCTTCCGCCACGAGCTTCCTTTGACGCTGACGCTCGCGCTCTTTGGCGTGCCCATCGCCGCTGCGGTCGTCGCGGGCGGAATGCACTGGATCATCGGCTGGAGCTGGATCGGAGCGTCGCTGTTCGGTGTACTGATCGCGGCAACCGACCCGGTATCGGTGATCGCATCCTTCCGCGAAATGGGCTGCCTGCCGCGCGTGTCGATGGTGGTGGAATCGGAAAGCCTCCTCAACGACGGCGTAGCGGCCGTCGGCTTTGCCGTCCTATCGGCGATCGCAGCCGGTGCATCGCCGAGCGCCGTCCACGTCATCCCCGCTTTCCTGTGGACGCTCGGCGGCGGGTTGATCATCGGACTCGCGGTCAGCGGCGCGATCCTGCTGATCGTCGGCCGCACAAACGACCCGCTGGTCGAAATTACGCTCACGACCATCGCCGCCTGGGGATCGTTCCTGCTTGCTCAGCGCCTTGGTGCTTCGGGAATCATCAGCGCTCTTGCCGCCGGCTTGATGATCGGCAGCTTCGGACCCGCCGGCGTACTCTCACGCACGGGGCGCGATCGCGTCCATTGGGTCTGGGAATTTTTCGCGTTCCTGGCGAACAGCTTCGTTTTCATCCTCATCGGCATGAGCATCGCCAACCAGCCCCTTCAACGGCTGGGACCGGAAGCCGCGGTTGCGATCCTGCTCGTGCTCGCGGGACGGGCGCTGTCGATGTATCCCCTTGCCGCGCTGTTTCACCGCACGCGCTGGCGCATCAAGCCATCGTTCCAGCACACCTTGTTCTGGGGCGGTCTTCGAGGCGCGCTCGCCTTGGCCCTCGCGCTCGCAGTCCCCGAGGCGGTCACGGAGCGTAACACAATTATCCTCACGGCCTTCGTGGTTGTCGCCTTCTCGATCCTGGTGCAGGGGCTGACCATGCCGTGGCTGATCAAGCGCCTCGAGCTCGGCAGGGAGCCGAGGCAGGAGGCCGCGGTTGCCGCTCCGCACAGCTGAAGCTACTCGCGGCCGGTGAGCCTGCTTCCGGAACCTCTCAGAATATCGCAGTTCCGATTCTTCTGGCTGGCGCGCCTGACCTGGACGATCGGCAGCCTGGCGATGGTAATCGTCATCGGCTGGCAGGTTTACGACATCGCGCGCCATACGATGGGTCTCAAGGAAGCCGCATTTCGCCTCGGGATTATCGGCGTCGTTCAGTTCGTCCCCCTGTTCCTGCTGACGCTCGTCACCGGCTGGACTGCAGATCGCCTCGACCGGCGCTGGATCGCGCGCGCCGCGGTGGCGCTCGAGGTCGGGTGCGCCGGGGCCCTTGGATGGCTCGCATGGACGCATGCGACGACCCTGCTTTCCCTCTACATCGTCGCTGCGCTTCTCGGCGTCGGTAGAGCTTTCGCGGGGCCCGCGCTCAGCGCGCTCGCACCCAATCTTGTCCCACGCGACATCCTTCCCCGGGCAATCGCCCTATCTTCGATTGCCTGGCAGACCGGTGCCGTCCTCGGTCCGGCGCTTGGTGGCTATCTTTATGCCTATGCGCCTTACGCTCCTTATGCCGCGAGCGGTCTGCTCTTCGCGATTGCATTCGTGAGCCTGCTCGCGATCAGGCCCGTCCAGCGCACCGGACTTCAGCGAGGACCCAATCCGTGGGCGGAAATGGTCGAAGGATTGCGATACGTACGTCACAACCGGCTGGTTCTCGGCGCGATCAGCCTCGACCTGTTCGCGGTGCTGCTTGGCGGAGCGACGGCAATGCTTCCCGTCTTCGCACGCGACGTGCTCCACGCTGGACCGGAGGGCTTGGGCCACCTTCGTGCCGCCCCGGCCGTCGGAGCCACTTTGACCGCGGCTTTCTTTTCGGCGCGCCCGCTCAAGCACAATGTCGGCGTCAAGATGTTGACGGCCGTAAGTGTGTTCGGGGGAGCAACGATCATATTCGGATTTTCAAGGTCGATGCCGCTTTCGCTCGCTTGCCTCGCATTGCTCGGCGCTGCCGACATGTTTTCGGTCTATGTGCGCCAGTCGCTGATCCAGCTCTATACGCCGGATGTGATGCGGGGACGTGTGGGCGCGGTCTCATCGCTCTTCATTTCAGCTTCCAACGAGCTTGGCGAAGCTGAATCCGGCTTCCTCGGCGCGGTGATCGGTCCGGTCTCCGCAGTCATTGCAGGCGGAATTGGCGCGATCGGAGTTGTCCTGTTGTGGTCGTGGTGGTTTCCGGAGCTACGGCTTGCAAAAGACTTCGAGCCTCCCGATTTGCACCGGACCCAGACAGAGGAGCCCGCTTGATGAAAGCCGCCAATATCCTCGAGACCATCGGCAACACCCCGCACATCAGGATCAACCGACTGTTCGGCGACCGCGCCGAAGTGTGGATGAAATCGGAGCGATCGAATCCTGGCGGTTCGATCAAGGATCGAATTGCCCTCGCGATGATCGAGGATGCGGAGCGCTCGGGCAAGC
>DASUIB010000241.1:0-22184 GCA_036273235.1 Sphingomicrobium sp.
CGCGAGCTCGCCGCGGCCGTAGCCGCCGAGGAAGCCCTTCACCCCGGCGAAACCAACTCCGTCGATTTCGACCGCTTGCTCGTCGAGCACGGTCATTCCGGCATCGTGGAGAATCGAGCAGACCTTTTCCGGCTGGCCGCATTCGTAATCGTGGTTGCCGAGCACGCCGACAACCGGGATCGAGCAGCTGCGGATGTCGTCGGCGAGGATCTCCGCCTCTCTCGTTTTGCCGAAATTGGTGAGGTCGCCGCACAGCACCAGCACGTCGGCGGCGCTGGAGATTTCGGCGAACAGCTCGCGGTAAGGCGCGACGCTGTCCTCCATGACGTGAAGATCGCCGATCGCCGCGACGCGCAGCTTGCCGTTTGCCCGGTCAGTCGCCGCCATATTGCTCTTCGAGATTGCCGACGGGCTCGGAGAAGCTCCATTGCTCGACGTCGATCGCATAATCGCGCGGTGAGAAGATGCGGCCGCGGCAGACCTTCTTGTCCGGTCCCTTCACCTCCGCCTGATCCTTGAGCCGCTCGAGCAGCTCGTCCATCAGCCATTTGGGGATGAGTTCGCGCTCGCTCGGGTAGATGAAGCGGAAATTCAGAAGCGCGATCAGAAGCACTTCCCAATAGAGCTCCATATGGCTGAGCAGCTGCTCCCAGTTGATCTCCTTGTGGCGCTTCAAAATCATGTGCGCGACGTCGGCGCCGTCGTAGCGGTGGTGGTCAGCCACGAAGATCTTCGACCAGATGAACTGGGTCGGGGGAACCAGCCGCACTTCGGCGCCGAACAGCCTGGCGATCGGCGCGCCCTCGAACCATTCGTCGGTCACATGGGTGGTGACGGTCGGCATGTTGTAGATGATGTCGACGAACAATTTGCCGCGCGTGATCCGGGCGAGCCAGCGCTCGTCGACGATCTCGACGTCGTGGTCGTGCTCCTTGAACCAGGACAGCAGCTTCAGCGCGTCGCCGGCCTTGGCGAACACGTCGACATCCTTGGTCGGGCGGTCGATCCCGGTATAGCTCGCGAGCGCATAGGTGCCCGACAGCAGGAACGGGATTTCGGACTTGGCCATCAGCCTCAGCACCTCGGAATAAAAGGCCTCGGCCGCGGGCGACGGCTTGATCAGCGATCCCTTGGGCCGGTCTTCGAGCTGCTGGTCCATTTCGCGGCCTCAACGGGATGCAAAGGAGCGGGTTCCGCTCGATGCCGCATCTGCTAGGACGTCGGAGATCATGAACGAACGAGCCGCCGACGGGAATGACTGGCGCGCCGACGCGCTCGGCCGCATACGGTCGCTGATCCGGGAAGCCGACCCGGCGATCGTCGAGGAGGTGAAGTGGCGCAAGCCGTCAAACCCGGCGGGCGTTCCGGTCTGGTCGCGCGGCGGCATGATCTGCACCGGCGAAACGTACCGCGACAAGGTCAAGCTCACCTTCGCCAGGGGAGCGTCCCTCGACGATCCGGGAAAGCTGTTCAACTCCAGCCTCGAGGGCAATACGCGCCGGGCGATCGACATCCGCGAGGGTGAGGCGGTCGACGAGGAAGCGTTCAAGGCGCTCATCCGTGCCGCCGCGGCATTGAACCTCGCTTGATGAGCGTTTGAGATGACGCGGAGCGTTCCCGCGGCCCGGGCATCCGGCGTCGCCCTCGCCATCTGCCTTTCGATCGCGCTGTTATTGTTCTGGATATGG
Source organism: Sphingomicrobium sp. (assembly GCA_036273235.1). GTDB lineage: Bacteria > Pseudomonadota > Alphaproteobacteria > Sphingomonadales > Sphingomonadaceae > Sphingomicrobium. Next base: position 1,689 of record DASUIB010000241.1, read on the forward strand.
TACCCGGGCCGCCTGGGCCCGGATTCGACCGAGCAATTGCATCAGGCCGTCAGCGGCCGGCTTACCGACTGGCATCCGCCCGTCATGGCGGCGCTCTGGCGCCTGCTCGGCGCGGCAGCCCTCGGCCCGGTTCCGATGCTCGCCCTGCAAGTCGGGTTCTATTGGCTCGGCATATGGTGCATTTTCGATGCGTCAGCGCACCTGAGCGGCGCTCGGCGAGCAATCATCGCCATCGCCGCAGCGTTTCACCCGTTGATTCTCGTCTTGCTGGGCGCTGTCTTGAAAGACGTCCAGATGGCCTCTGCATTGCTCGCCGCCTTCGGCCTGCTCTACAGAGACCGGGAGAAATTCGATCGCATCCGGCCCGTGGCCGCGACAATAGCAGCCATCCTGCTCTGCTATGCGGCACTGGTCCGCCATAACGGGCTCGCCGCGGTGTCTCCGATACTGGTCTACTGGCTCTGGCCGAGCTCGCTGTCGGCAGACAGAACATTGCCGATCGCCGCTGCGGTGCTCGTGATCGGCGTGCCCGCCTCGCAGTTCGTGAACCACCGCCTTCTCGACGCCGCGCCGACGAACGTCGAGGGGTCGCTGCAGCTGTTCGATATCGCGGGGATTGCGCATTTCTCCCACGAGCCGGCTGCGCTTCCCATTACGGCCGGATGTTATACGCCCTTCTATTGGGATCGGCTCGACTCCCCGCGATGCGGCGCGTTGTTTCAGAGGTTCGCGGCTCCCGTCGCGCAACAACGACCTGCGCTGACGCGCATCTGGCTGGGCGCCATCGCCGACCATTGGCCCGCTTATGCGGAGCACCGGATCAGCCACTTCAACAGCTCGGTTTATTTCCTGGTCCCGGCCGATGTGCGATGCCGCTCGGCGCCTGAATATAACCGCTGTGACGAACCGCCGAGAGTTCGCGCCGAAAACGACTTCATCAGGAAGAACCCGCTTTACTGGCCCTGCATCTGGCTCGCGGCCGGGATCTGGCTTTTGCTGCAGGCGACGGCGAGCCGGCCGGCGAGGGCGCTTGCCTGGTCGGGGGTGCTGTATGGAACGTCGTTTCTCTTCGTGGGCGTGGCGACGGATTATCAGTATCATCTGTGGACGATGCTCGCGATCGGCCTGGCGCTCGGAATCCATTTCAGTCGGCAGCGAGACTGGGTCGCACCACTCCGGCAACTCGCAGCGCCGGTCGGGATGATCGTCGCCGCCGGCTATATCGCGAGGCTCGCCCTTTAGCTCAACGCGCCGTCAGATGATGCATTGCAGCTTAGCCCGAATAATCGAATCCGGGCTCCTTCGCCTTGCCGCCGCCGAAATCGTAGGTGAGGCCGATGAAGGCGGCCTGCGTCTTGGCACTGTCGAAGGTTCGCTCGATCAGCGTCGGCGTGTCGATGCGCGCGTGTCGCGTATAGGTGTGCAGTGCGTCCTGCGCAGTGAGGAAGACGAACAGGCGCTGATTGAGCTGATGGCGGTAGCCGAGGTTCACCAGCAGCATCGGGTCGACGATCCCCTGCGGCAGCAATTGCCTTCCGCTAAGCGACACGTTCACCTGCGCGAGATCCTTCTTGTCCGGCTGCCAATCGATGCCGGCCTTGCCCGATTCGATCATCGCAGAGCGGCGGCCGAAACCGAGGTTCGTCGCATCGATGGTGAAGCGGTAGGCATTGCCGCTCAGCTTGTAGCTGAGCGTCTTCGTCAGGGGGCCGTTGGCGACCAGCTCGAGACCGAATTGCGTGCTGCCGACGAGATTCTCGCGCGTGGTGAGGAGAATGCCGTCGCCGAGATCCTCGCTGAGATCGGTCACGCCGCCGTGGTTCCGGCGATAGTAGAGCGTGGCGATGTCGAGGAACGACTTATGCTTGTGCTCGATCCCGCCTTCGAATGAGATCGTCGTCTCGGATTTGAGGTGGGGATTGCCCGCCTCGAAATGGAACGGGTCGACGAAGCGGCGGAACGGATCGAAATCGATCGGCTCGGGACGCTGGATGCGCGTGCTGAAGCTGCCCTTGAGCGATGTTTCCGGGTTGAGCTTCCATTCGAGATGAAGCGACGGGAACAGGCGTGTGTGCCGGTCGCTTACCGATAGTCCCGTTCCCGCGACGCCCGAGTTGCGATCCTCTGTTTCAAGCCGAAGCCCGGCCTCCGCCGTCAGGTCGCCGAACGGGCGCTGATAGATCGCATAAGCGGCGCCGACCGACCGGTTGAAGTCGAACAGCTCGGTAAAATCGGGCTGGGGTATCGCGGCGACCGCTGCGGTCGGACCAAATCCGCCGAGGTCGTGGAAGCGGTCGCGGTCGAGCTGGAGATCGACCCCAGCCTGGAGCGAAGCGTCGCCCGGACGCGGCGAGTCGTAATCCGCTTTCGCCTCGAAGCGGTGAAGCAGCGAGAGGCGTCTGACATTGTCGAACAGGTCGGGCTGAGGCGGCAGCGTCGAGATATTGTCGAAGCGATCGACGTCCTGGTTACGCGTGCTCTCGTAAGTGAGATTCGCCGAGTAATCGTCCCCCTTGCCGTTCGTGTCGTGCCGGAAGCTGAGCGAGCCTTCGGTGTCGAAGCGGTTCTGCTGGAGGAAGCCGTTGCGGTCGAAGCGGCGAACGACTTCGCCGGCCGTGTCGGCGCCGACCAGCGTCGAGACCATGTTCGAATGGAACAGGAAGGTCGTACGGTGAACGTCGGCGGACAATGTGTTGGACGAGCCGAGATCCAGATCCGCTGCAGCGCGCGCCGTCCACAAGTGGAGATCGCCAACCCCCTCGGTGATCTCGCGGCTGAAGACGCCCGAAAGCGGCTCTTCGAAATGCGTGATGTCGGTCGAAAACTGAGGATCGTGACGCCAGTTCGCGTTGAGGTTGAGGGTAAGCTTTCCGAGCTTGTCGGCGAAGGAGCCGCCAAGGCTTCGGCGTCCGCGCGTCCCGAAGGCCGCTCGGACCGAACCGCTCGCTCCGTTGGGACGATTCTTGCGGCTGATGAGATTGATGATCCCGCCCGACCCATTGGCGGAGAAAGCCGCCGACGGGTTGGTCATCACCTCGATCCGTTCGTACTGGCTCGCGGGAACCTGCTGCAGCGTCTGGCCGCCACCGGGGCCAGTGAAGAGGCTGGTCGGCTTTCCGTCGACGAGGATGGTGACGTTGGGATCGCCCCGAAGGCTGACATTGCCCTGGAGGTCAACATCGACTGAAGGGATGTTGCGAAGGACGTCGGCGATCGACCCGTTCGCGCCCTGCACATCCTTGCCGACGGTATAGGTGCGACGATCGATGCTGGTGTCATAGTCGCGCCGAGTGCCGGTGACGACGATCGGCTTGGCAGGAGGCTTGGCAGCGGGCGCGGCCGACTGGGCGCGCACGACTCCAGGAGCGCAGGCAGCGAATGTCGCGCTTGCGAGCAGTGCGAAGCGGCTCCGCGTGCGTGTCGAGCTGGAATTTGTCAGAAGATCCTCGGCGACTGGTGGCCTGTCCGTCGGCGCGGATGCAGGGCGCGATGCGGCGGCTTCAAACTCAATTCGCTGAACGGCGGGGCTCTTCGACGAATGCGTGCTCGAATATTGAGCCCAATCCGGCGCTTGTCGCCCGAGTGGACCGTCGCTAAGTCCGCTCCCCACGCACCCGTAGCTCAGCTGGATAGAGCGTTGCCCTCCGAAGGCAAAGGCCACAGGTTCGAATCCTGTCGGGTGCGCCAGCCTTACGCTAATTTAGCGGCGAACGCGCGCGGAACCGTCACTTCCTTTGAGGTGCTGGTCCAGAAATTTGATCGTGCGGCTCCAGGAAAGCTGCGCGTAGTCGGGGCGATAAAACTCACGTGTGTACGCGGTGAAGCCGTGATTAGCCCCCTTGTACATGAACAGCTCGACCGGGACGTGGTGCGCGTTGAGCGTGTCTCGGATCTGTATCGCCGTCTTGGGGTCCGTAGATTCGTCGGCAGTGCCCTGGTGCAGCTGGACCGGGGTTCGCACTTCGCTGATCTCATTTTCGTAGCGGCCAATGCCTGGGTGATAGGCCACGACGGCCCGAATCTCGCGGAAACGAGCCGCGGCCAGGAGTGATATCCACCCGCCGTAACAGAAGCCGACCAGCCCAAAGCCGCCGCCTCTGACTAACGGTTGGATTCTCAGATAGTCTGCGCCCACGAGGATATTCTCGATGGCATCGTTGTTGTTGTGGTCCTTATCGATATCCGGGGCATTGTCGGACATGTGGTGAACGACTTCCGGGGCAAGGCCGACGAAACCCGCCAGCGCCAGAGCCGCGCAGGTGTTCGGGATATACTCTTCAGCAATGAGGTTGCCTGGAATGACCAGGACTCCGGGGAAGGCGCCACTCGCCTTCGGCCGGGCGAGATATCCGTCGAATGTCGGCTCGCCATTATGCGTGAAGGTGACCTTGCCATGTTCGACACGAGGGTCGTCAAGGACTCGCGTCGGCGGCTGCTTTTTTGGGTCGGGGGCGCCTGCAGCTCGTACAGCACTGATGCCAGCGAACGATGCCGCTCCCACCTTAAGGAAGGACCTGCGGTCGACGCCACACCCTCCACCTTCTCCATCAATGCACATTAACGCACCTTTCGATCCGCTAGCAGATCGGCAACAACGCTAAGTGCCGTCTCTATCGAGAATGGTTTTACGTTGAAACGACGATTTGTCCGCTGCCGTAATGATCGGAAAGCATGATCATGAACGAGGACTATTCCCCGGCACTCTGCTCGCGGCGCAGTGTGCGTTCCTGTTCGTGGAGAAAGACGGCCAGTGCCTGATTCAGCCGCTCGCGCGCGGAGCCGACGATCATTCCAACGTGGCCGGAGGGGATTGCGATCTGCTCACCCGCCGGCGCGGTCTCCGCGGGGACAATCCGGTCGTGGTCGGCGGTCAGATGGAGCGCCGGCATCGGCACCTTGTCGCTTCCGATCCATTGGCCTGCGCCCGGCAGGTCCTCGCCGAATAAGCCCTCGATCAGCTCTTTGGCGGCAGGGTAGGGCAGGGGCTCGCCCTCGTTCGCCCATTCCTCGAGCTCCACGAAGCGGCGCGCGGCCGCGCTCGCCGGGTCGATCCGGCCGAAGTCGGCGAACTTGCGCACGGTGCGCTTGGGGTCGAGCGACCAGAAGGCGGCCTGAAGCACTTCCATCGGCAAGGCGCCCAGCTGCTTCGCCGCCGCTTCGGAATGGCGCCACATATCGGCAAGCGCCTGCTTTGAATCGTCCGGGTAGGCCGCGAAGTGCCATGGGGCGGCAATGGTCGCGAGTCGGTCGACCGCAATGCGGTTGGCGGCGGCGATCGCCATCGTGCCGCCGAGGCAATAGCCGATCAGCGCCACCGGCTCTCCGGCTTGGCGCAGCAGCGGGAGAAGCAGTTGCTCGACGTGGCCGCTGACCGAAAGCTCGGCGCGCTCATCGGCCTTGCCCCAATCGAGCAGAAGCGCCCGGCGGCCCATCCGCGCGATCGCGCCGGTGAGCGAAACCTGCTCGTCAAGGTCGAGGATTCGCGGCGGATTGATCAGCGAGGGGACGAGCAGCGCCGGCGGCCCACTGCCGCCGTGGTCGCGCAAGGTGGCGCCAGCGACACGCGCGATTTCGGGTCGAGGTGCCGGACGATCGCGGTGCGGCGCCTCTTCATAGGCGCGCAGCCCGGCAAGCGCCGCGCGCGCCAAGTCAGGATCGCGCTCGGACACCTCGCGCACCAGCTCGAGAAACAACGGCAGCGGTCGCGGCGCTCTCGGGCGCGCGCGTTCATGTTGCGGTGCACTATGCTCCGGTAGTAAGCCGTCTTTCGCGTCTCGGGAGCTGTGCATGGCCAAGTCTTCGGGCAAGGTGACGATCAAGAAGTACGCCAACCGGCGGCTTTATGACACCGAAAGCTCCGCCTACATCACGCTGGATCGCTTGGCGCATATGGTGCGCGAGGGGCGCGAGTTCGAAGTCGTCGACGCCAAGACCGGCGAGGACATCACCCGGCAGGTGCTCACTCAGATCATCGTGGATGAGGAAGCACGCGGCGCAACCATGCTGCCGCTGAACTTCCTCAAGCAGCTAATCGGCCTCTATGGCAATTCGATGCAAAATTTCGTGCCATCCTATCTCGAAGCCGCCATGGATGCGTTCCAGCGCAACCAGAGCGCGGTCAAGGACGCGTTCGGCGGCAACATGTTCGCCGACCTCGCCAAGCGCAACATGGCGATGTTCGAGGGCGCTGCCCAGGCGTTCCGGGGTAAGCCGAAAGGCGAAGCGAAGCCGAGCGGTAGCGAAGTCGACGAGCTCAAGGCCGAGCTTGCCGCGCTGCAGGCCAAGGTCGACCGCCTGAGCCGCTGACGAACATGCCGATTGCAATTGCCGCAGCGCTTGCGCTCGCCGCCACTCAGTCGCCGCGCACCGCCGGAACGCCGGTCGAATCGAACCTCGAATATGTGGCGCCGATCGCCGGAAATTGGACCTACGCGCCGACGAGCGACGGAAGCGAAGCGACGTTCGCGAATGCGAGCGGCCAGCCGCAGCTGACGATCCGCTGCACGCGCTCGACGCGCCGTGTCGCGATCCTCGAGAATGCCGCCGCACCGTCGCCGTCGATGTGGATTTGGACGAGCTCGCAAAGCAGGAGCCTGCCCGCGAGCTATGACGCGGCGAGCGGGCGCGTAAGCACCGAGTTCGGCGCATACGATCCCTTCCTCGACGCGATGGTTTCGAGCCGCGGGCGGATCGGATTCAGCACGTCTGGGCTGGCGGCGCTGGTCGTGCCGCCGTGGACTGAGGTCGCGCGAGTGATCGAGGATTGCCGGGTCTGAGGCGCGAAGCGCAGGATGATTGCCGAATCTTCACATCATTACAAGTCTTGCGTCAGGCTCGCGAAAGACTCATCTTCTGTCCAGCTTCAACGCAGCGAAAGGAGGTGATCCGATGTCTCATGGTTCAGCAGGGAGGTCGGAAAGGGGTGTTCGCAAGCTCTAGATGCTGACGAACGGCCACATCTCCGGCCGCTGACCATGTCGAAGGGCATCGCTGCGATACGCGGCGGTGCCCTTTACATTTTCGGGCGCGGCGAACTGTCGCGCATTGCCACCTCGCGCTTCATTAGGGAACCGGAACGGCCCTGAAGTGTCTTTCTCCCGACGCAGGGAGATAAACAATGGCCAAATCCGCACGTAAAAGTTCTTCCCGTGGAAAATCTTCATCGTCCGGTTCGCGTTCGTCGTCGTCCCGCACTGGATCGTCATCGCCGCGTTCGAATTCGTCCTCATCGCGGTCGGGTTCGGGCAACAGCACGGTCGACAAGCTGGCGAAGGCTGCGATGAGCAAGGAAATGCTCGCTGCCGGTCTTGCGGCGGCCGCAGCGGCGATCAGCGCCAGCCCCGCGGCGCGCAAGAAGATTCGCGACGCCGGACTCGACGCCGCCGACACGGCGCAGCAAGCGGCGAGCAGCATGGCTTCCAGCGCAGCGAAACTCGGTTCGCTAATCGCAGAAGCGGTTGCAGACGCCGCGCAGCGGGTGATGTCCGGCAAATGGTCGCCGAGCGAGAGCTCGAGCGGTGGCACAAGTTCCGGATCGGCATCATCGTCCTCGCGCGGCAGCTCGGGCAGGTCGAGCGGCAAACGCAAATCGTCAGGCTCGCGGTCGACGGCCAAGCGCTCGAGCAGCGGCGGATCGAAAAGTTCGCGATCAAGCTCATCGCGGTCGAGCGGGGGCGCGAAAAAGTCGTCGTCGAGCCGAGCCAAATCGTCGAGCGCGGGCGCGAGCCGTTCTTCCGGCGCAAGCAAGTCCAGTGGCGCTCGCAAGTCGACCGGCACGCGCAAGTCGACCGGGACGCGGAAACCGTCGTCGTCGGGACGCTCGAGCGGCGCAGCGAAATCGTCGCGCAGCACGGGCTCGCGTTCGAAGGGCAGCAGCGGTTCTCGTTCGCGCGGCAGCAGCTCGCGTTCGCGCAGCGGCGGCACGTCGGGACCGAGCAGCGGCGGCGGCAACCCGCAAGGCCAGGCTTAAGCGGCGCGATCCTCGAACTGAAGCCGGGCGAGGCGCGCGTAAAGGCCTCCGCGCGCGTTGAGGCTCGCGTGCGTGCCTTCCTCGACGATCCGGCCCCCGTCCATCACGACGATGCGGTCGGCGGCGCGCACGGTCGCGAGCCGATGCGCGATGACGATCGTGGTGCGGTCGGCCATCAAGCGGTCGAGCGCGTCCTGAACGAGGCGTTCGCTTTCAGCATCGAGCGCCGAAGTCGCTTCGTCGAGCAGAAGCAAGGGCGCGTCGCGAAGCAGCGCACGCGCGATCGCGATGCGCTGGCGCTGGCCGCCTGAAAGCCGAGCGCCGCCTTCGCCCATGTAGGTGTCCAATCCCTCCGGCAAGGCGCGAAGAAAGTCTTCCGCGTTCGCGTCGCGCGCCGCCTGCCACAGCTGCTCCTCGCTTGCGTCCCAATTGCCGTAGCGCAGATTGTCTCGCGCGCTTGCGGCAAAGATCACCGTGTCCTGCGGCACCATCGCGATACGTTCGCGGATGTCGGCGGGGTCGGCGTCGCGCAAGTCGACTCCGTCGAGCACGATTCGTCCGGCTTGCGGATCGTAGAAGCGCTCGGCGAGCTGGAAGATGGTCGTCTTGCCCGCGCCCGACGGCCCGACCAACGCGAGCCGCTCGCGCGGACGAACGCTCAACGTGAAGTCCTCGAGCGCCGAGGTCTCGCGCCGCGTCGGATAATGGAAGGTCACATGCTCGAAGGCGAGCGCGCCCTGCGCCGCCTCCGGCAGCTTCACCGGGTTGGCGGGCGCGCGAATCTCAGGCTCGGCATGGAGCAGCTCGGATAATCGCTCGGAAGCGCCCGATGCGCGCAGCAAATCCCCATAGACCTCCGACAGATTCCCCAAGCCGCCCGCGAGAAGCCCACCATAGAGCACAAAGGCTGCGATGGTGCCGCCGGTCATCCGGCCGGCCGAAACATCGATCGCGCCCAGCCAGATCACCGAAACGATGGCGCTGAACATCAGCACGATCGCGATTCCGGTCATGAACGCGCGCACCAGAATTCGCCGCTTGGCTGTCCCGAACACGCGCTGGACAGCATCGGCAAAGCGCGCGGCCTCGCGATCCTGCTGGTTGAACGCCTGCACGATCTTCATCGCGCCGAGCACTTCGCTCGTGACCGTGCCGACATCGGCGATGCGGTCCTGGCTCCTGACCGAAATCGCCCGCACCCGGCGCGCGAGCAAAATGATCGGGCCCATGACGACGGGCACGCCGAGCATCATCAGGCCGGCGAGCTTCGGCGCGAGCACGAACATGATCACGATGCAGGCGAGCGCCATGATGGCGTTGCGCAGAGCGACAGAAATGGTCGTCCCCACCACCTGCTCGATGATCGTCGTGTCGACGGTCAGGCGAGACGTGATTTCCGCCGGCCGGTTCTCCTCGAAGAATCCGGGCGACAGGCGCAGCAGGTTCCGGTGCACGGCGAGGCGAATGTCGGCGACGGTGCGCTCGCCGAGCCACGAGACGAAATAATATCGAAACGCGGTCGCGACGGCCATCAAGGCGACGACGCCGAGCAGGCCTTCGAACCATCTCGCGATATGGTGCGGATCGCCCGCGCCGGCGCCGAAGCCCTTGTCGATAACGAGCTTCAGTCCGTATGGAATCGAGGTCGCTGAAGCAGCGGCGACCAGCAAAGCCAGGCTCGCGCAGGCGATACGGCCGCGGTATTTCGTCGCAAAGCTCCACACCATGCGCAGATTCTTGATCGAGCGGCCCTTGGGGCGGTTGGCAGTCGGGATCGCCATGAGCGGCCTCTAACAGTCGGGCGGCGATGCCTCAAATCGTGCCGTACCGTTTTGCACTGCAACATTCCCTTGCCAGCGGAGCAAAGGCGGCCCACATCGCTTGTTCTACGAGGCAGAAACGAGGTCGGATGCTCTACGACGCCTATGAAGTGCAGCGCTCTTTTCTCGCAGGTGCGAGCAAGCTTGCCGGGCTCGGCGCCGGATGGCTGAACAACCCCGCCAATCCCTTCGGTTATTCGGCGATGGGCCCGCTGGTCGCCGCGAGCCTCGAGGTCTTCGCCCACGCCGCCGCGCCTCGCGGCAAGCCCGAATTCGGAATCCACGAGGTGAAGGTCGGCCGCAGGCAGGTGCGTGTCGACGAGCAGGTCCTGCTGCGCAAACCGTTCGGGCAGCTGAAGCATTTCGCCCGCGACGGAATCGACAAGGGCCCACGCCTGCTGATCGTGGCGCCGATGTCGGGCCATTATGCGACGCTGTTGCGCGGGACGGTGCAGCGGCTGCTGCCGAGCTTCGACGTCTACATCACCGACTGGCGCGACGCGAAGCTGGTGCCGCTGGCTGAAGGCAGCTTCGATCTCGACGATTATGTCGACTATCTGATCGAGTTCCTCGAGCTGATCGGCGAACGGACGGGCCAGCGGCCGCATCTGCTCGCCGTCTGCCAGCCGGCGGTGCCGGCCTTCGCGGCGACGGCGCTGATGAACGCCGACAAGAATGTCTGGCGGCCGAAGACGCTGACGATGATGGGCGGGCCGATCGACACCCGCGAGGCGCCGACTGCGATCAACACGCTCGCGACTCAGCGGCCGCTCGGCTGGTTCGAGCAGAATGTGATCGCGACCGTGCCGATGATCTACCCGGGCGCGGGGCGGGAGGTTTATCCGGGGTTCCTCCAGCTCGCCGGCTTCATGGCCATGAACCTCGGCGACCACCTCGTCAGCCATTGGGAAATGTTCAAGCATCTTGTCGTCGGCGACGAGGAGGGCGCCGGGTCGACGCAGCGATTCTATGACGAATATCGCGCGGTCTGCGACATGACCGCCGAATTCTACCTTCAGACGGTCGATGTCGTCTTCCAGCGCCATCTGCTGCCGGAAGGTCAGATGGAGCACCACGGCCGCCTGGTCGATCCGGCGGCGATCTGCGACACGGCGCTGCTCGCGATCGAAGGAGAGCGCGACGACATTTCGGGAATCGGCCAGACCCGAGCCGCGCTCGACATTGCGACCAAGCTGCCGAGCAAAAAGAAGCAATATCTGCTCGCCGAGGACGTCGGGCATTACGGCATCTTCAACGGCCGCAAATGGCGCGAGAGAATCGCGCCCGTGGTCGAGAAATTCATCGCCGACAACGCGTAAGATCCTCCCTGCGAGCGTAGCTCGTCGGGAGGGGAACCATCGAACGAAGATTCGATGGTGGAGGGGTCTAAGACGCTGGCGCTAGTTACCCCTCCACCATGCTTCGCATGGTTCCCCTCCCCAGCCTTCGGCTAGGGAGGAATTAAGCGCTCTTCATCTTGACCGCGCGAAGCATCGTCAAGGCGACGACGCTCGAGAGGGCGGCGACCACGGCCGAGACCGTCATCGCGACATGGAAGCCGTCGAAAAGCTGCGCGCCCGTCGCGCCGAGGACGGCGCCGAGGAGCGCGGTGGCGATCAGTCCGCCGACGCGCGCGACCGCGCTGTTGAAGCCGGAGGCCATTGCGACATGCTTCTCCTCGACCGAACCGAGCACCGAGGCGGTCAGCGGCGCGACGGCGATCGTCATTCCGAGCGCCATCACGACGATGGTCGGGAACGCGCCGCGCCAGTAGCTGCTGTCGGGCGCGACGAGCCATGACAGAAGCAGGCCGGCGGCGACTATGAGCGGGCCGATGGTCAGCGGAAGGCGCGGTCCGAGCCGCGCCGCGAAGCTGCCCATCGTCGGCGAGGCCGCCGTCATCAGCAGCGGAAGCGGCAGGAGCGCGAGCCCGGCCTCAACCGGCGAATAGCCGCCGCTGCTGATCAGCACATAAGGGATCAGCAGCATCGCCGCGGCGAATGCGCCGTAGAGCAGGAAGGTGAGGAGGTTGAGCCCGGAGAAGCAGAGGTTGCCGAACAGCTGCAGCGGCATCATCGCGCGATCGCTCCGGCGATGCTCGGCGACCAGGAATCCGATGAGGAGCACGGCTCCCGCAGCCGTGGCGATCAGCGAAGGCGGCTCGACGTGGCGGTGGGCGGACCAAAGAGTGAGCCCATAGGTCACCCCTCCAAGGCCGGCCGTTGCGAGTATCGCCCCGGCATAATCGGTGCGGCCAGCGCCCGCCTCGCGGCTCTCACCCACGAAGCGGATCGCGAGGAAAATCGCGCCCAGCGCGAGCGGCAGGTTGATGTAGAAGATCGCAGGCCAGCCGACGGTGCCGACCAGCCAGCCCCCGAGCAACGGCGCGACCGCGGCCATTGCCGCGCCGGACGCCGCCCAAATCCCGACCGCTCGGCCGCGCTTCTCGCCCGAATAAGCGGCGTTCAGCAGCGCCAGGCTGTTCGGCAGCAGAAGCGCGGCGCCAATCCCTTGGACGGCGCGAGCGGCGAGCATGAGCGGCAGACTGGGCGCAAGCGCGCAGGTCAGTGAGGAAAGGCCGAATATGCCAGTGCCGATGACGAGCAATCGCCGCCGCCCGTAATGATCGCCCAGTGCGCCGCCGAGCAGCAGCAGCGCCGACAGCGGAAGCAGATAGGCGTTGACGACCCACTGCACGTTGGCCGCGCCGGCTGAATAGGTCGCCCGGATGGCCGGGAGCGCGACACTAGTGACGGAACCATCGACGAAGCTGAGGCTCGAAGCGAGGATGCAGCAGAACACAGGGTCCAGCGCGGGTCCGTCCGGCGGGTTTTGGCACCCATGCTGGAGTCGCGTGGGCTCAATCGACCTTCTGCGCGATCGCGGCCTCGACCATCTTGCGCCACACCGCCGCATCGCCGGCCGCGGCCATGGCTTCGTCGGGCTCGCGCGCGGTGTGAAGGACCGCGAGCGCCTGGTTCATATGCTGGCGCCAGGCGAGGTCGACCTTTTCACTGGCGGAGGGATCGCTTCCCTCGGCGTTGCTGCTGAGCGCCGCTCCGGCGAGCACGCGGGCGATTCGTTCGACGAGCGGGCAATTGGATTCGGGCATTGATGAACCTCCTGTCGAGACGATTAACCCGCCTGCCCGTCGTCGGTTTCGACCGGCGGCATGCCCGCGAGCTTGCGCGCCGCATGGACCAGCTCCACCGGCAACATCGCGACGATGGTGGTGTTGTGCTCGACACCGATTTCGCTCAGAGTCTGCAACCGCCGTAGTTCGAGTGCGGCAGGCACATTGCCGATCGTCTGGGCGGCCTGCGACAGCTTCGCCGCGGCTTCGTTTTCGCCCTCCGCACGAATGATCCGGGCTCGCTTCTCGCGGATTGCTTCGGCTTCCTTGGCAATCGCGCGTTGCATCTGCTCCGGGATGTCGACGTCCTTGATCTCGACCGAATCGATCTCGACACCCCATTTGAGCGACGCCTCACGAAGCAGCTGCTGGAGCCGCTCGTTGATCGATGCCCGGTCTTTCAACATGTGGTCGAGATCGCTCTGCCCGATCGCGTCGCGAAGCGCGGTCTCGGCCGCCTGGACCGTGGCGGACATCCAGTTCTCGACCGAATTCACGACCTGAATCGGCGATTCGGCCCGAAACCAGAGCACTGCGTTAACGCGAACGGCAACGCCGTCGCGAGTGATCGTCTCCTGCGTTTCGAGCTGATAGGTGATGATGCGAGTGTCGACCCTGACGACCCGATCGACGAAGGGGATCAGCCAATACCAGCCCGGGCCTTTCATTTCGCCCAGGCGGCCGAGGCGGAACAGCACCGCGCGTTGATATTCGCGGTTGATCCCGAAGCTCTTCAGCGACGTGACCAGCACCAGCAGGATAACGACCAGCAAGGCAATCAGTGCGGACGAAATGATCATCGGTTCAGCTCCTTTGGAGCGATCATAGCACTTCAAAGAGACCCGCCGCGCCCATGCCGCCGCCGACGCACATGGTGACGACAACGTAGCGAACCCCGCGGCGCTTGCCCTCGATCAGCGCGTGGCCCGTCATCCGCGCCCCGCTCATCCCATAGGGGTGGCCGATCGAGATCGATCCGCCGTCGACATTCATTCGATCTTCGGGAATGCCGAGCTGCTCGGCGCTGTAAATCACCTGCACCGCGAACGCTTCGTTCAATTCCCACAGGCCGATGTCGTCGACCGTGAGGTCGAACCGCTTCAGGAGCTTCCTGACCGCGTCGATCGGGCCGATGCCCATCTCGTCCGGCTCGGTGCCGGCAACCGCCATTCCGACATAGCGGCCCATCGGATTGAGGCCGCGCCGCTCGGCTTCCTTCGCTTCCATCAGGATCGATGCGGAGCTGCCGTCGGAAAGCTGGCTTGCATTGCCTGCGGTGATCGAGGTGCCGGGGCCAAGCACCGGGTTGAGGCCGGCTAGGCCCTCCAGGGTCGTATCGGAGCGATTGCCCTCGTCCTTGGCGATCGTCACTTCGCGCTGCGAAACTTCGCCGGTTTCCTTGTTGGTGACGTTCATCGTGGTCGTCACGGGGACGATCTCGGCATCGAACCGGCCTGCCTCCTGCGCCGCCGCCGTGCGCTGCTGGCTCTTCAGCGAATATTCGTCCTGCCGCTCACGGCTGATTCCGTAGCGCTGGGCGACCGTCTCGGCGGTTTGGAGCATCGGCATGTAGATGTGTTTGTGCATCGTGATGAGCGAGGGGTCGGGAGCGATCCGCATTTCGGGCGTCTGAACCATGCTGATCGAATCCTGGCCGCCGGCGGCAACCACGTCCATCCGGTCGATGACGATCTGCTTCGCCGCGGTCGCGATTGCCATCAGGCCGGACGAGCACTGGCGGTCGATCGTCATGCCCGAGACGGTGACCGGGCATCCGGAGCGAAGCGCGACCTGCCGTCCGATGTTGCCGAACTGCGTGCCCTGGGTGAGGACCGCCCCCCAGACGACATCGTCGATCTCGCCAGGGTCGATGCTCGCGCGTTCGATCGCGCCCTTGAGCGAAAAGGATCCCAGCGTCGGGCCCGGAGTCGCGTTGAAGGCGCCTCGATACGCCTTGCCGATGCCGGTCCGGGCGGTCGAAACAATGACGGCGTCGCGAGTCATTCTTCTCTCCTAAATGACGATCAGCGCGAGCCACACAGCGCTCAGCGCAGGCTTGTCCTCGCCTTCGATCTCGACCGTCACAGTGTGCCGCATCAGCACCTGCCCCGGCGCTTTCTCCTCGAGCGAGTCAAGCGTGAAGCGGCCGCGGAGGCGGCTGCCCGAGCGCACCGGCGCGAGGAAACGCACGCGGTCGAGCCCGTAGTTCACGATCATCTTCAGACCCTCGGGCACGAGCATGGCTTCTGCGGCCATTCTGGAGAGCAGTGATAGCGTGAGAAAGCCATGTGCGATCGTCCCGCCAAAGGCCGTCTGTGCCTCAGCGACGGGATCGACGTGGATGAACTGCCGGTCCTCGGTAGTATCGGCGAACGCGTCGATCCGCGCCTGATCGACCATGATCCAGGAGGAGGCGCCGACTTCTTGGCCGATGCGGGACCGAATTTCATCGAACGTGGCGACGGGCATCAGAACGGCAAAGGCGCGGGCGGCTGGTCGGAGGCGCGTGCGAGCTGAAGCTTGTGCCCGTGCAGAGTCTCGATCAGCGCGCGCAGGATTGCCGCGCGGTCGGCCGCCAGCCTGTCCGAATCCCGCGTCCCATCATCGTAGACGAGGTCGAACGCGAGCCCTCCGCCGCCGGCGCCCGAAAGGGCGCAACGGACGAACTTGCAGCCTTTCTGGGCCGACACCGATGCCTCGGCGGCAGCGGCGACTGCGTCGATGGACTTGGCCGAGGCTTCGCCGCCGACCGCCAGGTAGAGCGTCACGCGCCGCGCCTTCGCCTCGGCCATATTGTGGATCTCGCGCTCGAGCAGCTTGGTGTTGGCCATGATCAGCTGCTCGCCGGTGATCGAGCGCAGCCGTGTGGTCTTGAGACCGATCCGTTCCACGGTGCCAGTGCTGTTGTCGTAGCGGATCGTGTCGCCCTTCTTGAACGGCTTGTCGAACAGGATCGAAAGCGCCGCGAACAGATCGGCAAAGATACCCTGCGCCGCCAGGCCGATGGCGATTCCCCCGATCCCCAAGCCTGCGACCAGCGCGGTCACATTCACCCCGAGATTGTCGAGGATCAGGATCACGGCGATGACGAATAGTGCAACGCTGACCAATAGGCGGATGATCGCCATGGCGTTGCCGAGCGCGCCCGAGCCATTCTCCTCGGCGACCTTGCGGCCGATGAGGCCGAGGATCAGCTCGCGGCCCCAGATCGCGCCCTGCAGCGCGAAAGCGATGACGAAGGCGATGTCGAGCAGCCGTTCTATCTTGTGGGGCAACTCGGCATAGGTCGCGACGACGTCGGCTGCGGCGAGAACCATGAAGGCGAGGCTGGTCTTGGCGAGGACTCGGCCGATGACCGCTCGCCAGCCCCAGCCTTCGGGATCGCGAGTCACGGTGCTGCGGCCGAACGCCCGCAATATCAGCATGACGAGCACGAGCGCGGCGGCGACGGCAAGACCGATCAGCAGCCCCTCACGGTTTGCCTCGAACCAGCTCGCCAGGCGATCCACCCCCATGCGCCCTGTCTTGGCGGGCAGCGCAGCTGCAATCAAGCCGCGGGTGCTTCCGCCCTTTCCAGTTCTCGCGACTGCCGCTCCACTGCTTCCGCGCTTGCGCTTCTCTCTTCAGGCTTTGTTTTGCGAGTTCGCACGCGCTTGCCGCCGCGGGCGAGGAACTCGAGCAGCCCCACTTCGGCGCTCGACAGGCGCTTGCGACCGGTTGGACGGTCGATTCCGCCGAGCGGGTCGCGCGGATCCTCTTTAACGCATTCGAGCAGCCGCGGGTGGACATACGACTTGCGGCTGATCGCAGGCGTGTTGCCGAGCGCTTCAGCCACCGGTTCGATCACGGTCTTGACGCTGATCCGGGCGTCGTCGGCCTTCTTCAGCAGCTGGTCGAAGGCGATCACGCTCGCGCTCCAGGTGCGGAAATGCTTGGCGGTGAAGTCGCCGCCGGTCGCCTGCCTGATATAGTCATTGACGTCGGTCGAGGTGACCGGCTGCGGGACGCCGTCGCCGTTGACGTACTGGAACAGCATCTGGCCGGGCAACTCCTGGCAGCGCCTGCAGATACGCTTCAAATTGCTGTCGGTGATCCGCGCCTCGTGAACGATCCCGTGCTTGCCCGTGAACCGCATGACAAGGCTCTGGCCCTTGCTCCTCAGGTGCCTGGATCTCAAAGTCGTGGCGCCGAAGCTCTTGTTCTGTTTCGCATATTCCTCGTTACCGACGCGGATGTGCTGGCGATCGAGCAAGCGAACGACGGCCGCGAGCACGGTCTCGCGAGTGAGCTTGCGCCGTCTGACGTCCCGGTCCACGCGGCGGCGAAGCTTCGGAAGCGCCTTGCCGAACTCGAGTAGTCCTTCGAACTTGGCGCTCTCGCGTTTCTCGCGGAACGCTGGGTGGTAGCGATATTGCTTTCGGCCGCGCGCATCCACGCCCGTCGCCTGCAAGTGACCGTCGGGATCGGCGCAGAACCAGGCATTCTCATAGGCCGGCGGAAGACCGACCGCGTTCAGGCGATCGATCTCCTCCCGGTCGGTCAATCGGTTCCCGTCGGAATCGAAATAGGCCCAGTAGCGACCCATCCGCTTGCGGCTGATTCCCGGCTCCGTGTCGCTGCTGTGCCGTAACAACGCCTTCACTCGTCTCCCTGAGAGGTCTAAGCGAGCGAGAGAGCGGGCGAGTTCCTGAAGAGTGATGGAAGGAGTCTTGCCGATGCAAATTTCCGACGCGCGCGTCCTCATTGTCGCGACCGACGGTTTCGAGGAGTGGGAGCTGTTCGGGCCGCGGCAGATCCTGCAGCAGCGCGGCGCCGAGGTGGTGCTCGCTTCGCTGACTCGCGATCCCATCCAGGCGACCGTTCACGATAAGCCCGGCAAGACGATCAGGCCCGACCTCACGATCGAGGACGCGAATGCCGAAGATTTCGACGCGCTGATCCTCCCCGGCGGCGTCCGCAACCCCGATCAGCTCCGCCTTCACGGCGACGTCATCGCGCTCATCCGCCTGTTCGCCGAGCAGGGAAGGCCTGTCGGCGCTATTTGCCACGGCCCGTGGCTGCTGGTCGAAGCCGATTTGCTGCGCGACCGCACCGCGACGAGCTGGCCGTCGATCCGGACCGATCTCCGTAATGCCGGAGCGACCGTGGTCGACGAAGCGTCAGTGACCGATGGCAATATCGTCACCAGCCGCAATCCCGATGACGTCGAGGCGTTCACCGACGCGCTGATCGAGCTCATCGAGAATGAACCGGCGGTCGAGGAGATTCGCCAGCCGAGCGAGCTTCCGGCCTAACTCTATCGCAACCAATTCCGAGTAACTCCCTCTGCCATGCAAGGGGGATCGATCACGCGGATCGAAAAGAACGTCGACCGCGCAGCCTCGGCGCTGTTCGCGATGGCGGCGGCCTATGCGGCCTTTGCGTGCCTGGCGCCGCAGGCCAAGCCACCGATGCTTCTTACGGTTGCGGTCGGCGTGGCCTCACTCGCCTATCTACTCAGTTTCCGCATTTTGAACGCGGTCCAGCCGGAAGCACCGAGGCTGCACGTCCCTGTGTTCGATGTGCGGCAGATCGACGCGCTCGAGCCGACCGAGCTGCTGTTGACAGAGCGGTACGAACCCTTTGCCGCGGTCGCGGAAGACGACCCGCTCGTCCTCGACGATATTTTGGAAGAGCTCGGCCCCGATTCGCGTGTCGTGCGCCTGTTCGACCCGGCGGCGATGCCTACGCCTGGGCAGCTCAATGCCCGAATCGAGCGTCACTTGGTCGGCGATCCGCCTCAGGACGCTTCACAGGCGCTGCACGACGCCTTGGCCGAGCTGCGCCGCTCGCTCCGCTAATCTTCGCTGACAGTCAGCGCTTCGATCAGGACCTCGGTGTCACCACATGGTGTCCGCGCCGGAGCTCCGACGAGGCATAGGTCGGCGACGATGATTCCGGGAATGCTGAACTCCGCATCTTCGAGATCCTCGCACATGCGGGCAACCGCCTGGCCTGAGTCTCGCCCGGTGACTCGGAGCCCGATGTGGTGGCGCTCGCCGGTGAAGGTCAGCGACTGCCAGTCGGTCGAGTGAACGTCGGTGAGCAATATCCTGTCTCGATCGATCCCTGCGCGCGCGCCCAGTGCCCGGACCAGCGCCGCCGCGGCCTGCGATAATGCGTTTTTCATTGGGTGCAGCCTTCGAGATAGGCGCGGACTCGCGCGATGGTTCGCGGCCGCGGGTCGCGGCCCTTGCGAAGGTCGAACACAAAACGAGGATCCCCTAAAGCTTCGCGGCCGAATCTGGCGGGGGTGGTACCATTCTGGCGCAAAAATTTTTCTACCTCTCTGAGCAAATGCACGGTGATTGTCCTTATGATCCCGCGACTCGGCTGCTCATTCATTCCCAACGCATTTCCTACTTGTCTAGGGATTTTCCTATCAGTATTAAGAGGTCATTAATGGTTCCGAATCCTCGTCTTGTCCTTGAGCGGCTGTGCGCGGAGCGCGGCGAAGACTTCGCCGGTCTGTCGCGCATGCTCGGCCGCAATTCCGCTTACATCCAGCAATTCATCCGGCGCGGTGTGCCCAAGCGGCTGAAGGAAGAGGAGCGGCGCAAGCTCGCGCGCTATTTCTCGGTGCCGGAGACGCTGCTCGGCGGGCCGCCCGAAAACGAACCGCCGCCGGCGGGGCTGGTCAGCATCAAGCGGCATCCGGTGAACGTATCGGCTGGCCCCGGCGCGGTAGTGACCGAAGAGCTGGGCAAGCCTTACTTCGCGTTTGACGACCGCTGGCTCAAGGCATTGACCGCGAGCCGTCCCTCCCAATTGTCGATCGTTCGGGTCGAAGGCGATTCGATGACTCCGACGCTGAACCCCGGCGACGACATCCTGGTCGATTTGGGCGATTCAGCCGACCGGCTGCGCGACGGAATCTATGTGCTGAGGATCGACGATGCGGTGGTGGTGAAGCGGCTGGCGCTGAACCCGACCGGCCGCCGCGCCACGGTCCAGTCCGACAATCCCGCCTATCCGGACTGGCCCGACTGCAGCCTCGACGAGATCAAGGCGATCGGCCGGGTGATCTGGTCCGGGCGGCGCATCGTCTAGCTTCCGCGGCGTTTCAGGTCGATCAGCCAGACCAGGATGGCCAGGGCCGAGCCGATGGCGAGGCCGATCAGCACCCCTTTCAGCGGATTGCGGATCGACAGTCCGAACAGAAAACCGAGCAGGCTGAAGATGGTGAGGAAACATCCTCCCGCGCGGGTCGTGCTGCCTTGCATGGCGCGCTCATTGGCAGAGCCTCGGCGCGAACGCCACCGCTCCCATGGTCAACGGGCCATTGACGAATTTTGTCGGCAGTCGCGAAACTGCACTGCAGCTATGGCGGCCGAATGGACGTCCCCTTCATCCATGGCCGCCTTGCGCTGGCGGATGCCTCCGACCTGATTGAACGCTTTGGCGAAGACGCCCCGATCGAGGCTTCGATCCGCGCCGAGCGGAGCCGCGACGACGGCAATGTCGCCCGCTTCTGCCACTGGCGCCAGATCGAGCGGGTGATCCTGACCTTGAGCAGCGAGGAGGTCCGCGGGACC
>DASUIB010000242.1:0-20790 GCA_036273235.1 Sphingomicrobium sp.
CGGAAAGACATCGCGGCTTTCCGTGCCCTGGGCGGGCGCACCCGGCAGCCCCGGACTGCCCTGAAGCGCATAGCCTGCGCCCCCGAGCAACAACGCGGCGGCGCTCGCGGTCAGGGCAGCGCCGCGAAGGCCAAAGAGCCACAAGCCGCCCAGGCTGAGAGCGATCAGCAGCACGAGGATGACGAAGCCGATCACCGGCCCCTCGCCCGGATCCGGCGGCGGATCAGCCACGTGCCGATGAGCAAGAGCACGAGTGGCGCGAGCCATAGCGGCCAGGCGGCGGGCTCGCTCGTCGGCTTGTAGCTGATCCAGGTGCCGTAGCGCTGGATCAGCCAGGCGCGGATCGCGCTCGGCTTCTCGCCCGCGGCGATTCGGCGGCGAACGAGGTCGCGCATGTCGCCGGCAAGCTCGGCATCGGAATCGGCGATCGACTGCCCCTGGCAGACCAGGCAGCGGATCTGCTCCATCAGCGCTTCCGCCTGGGCTTCCTGTCGCGGATCGGGCAGCTGCCGGTTGGACCAATAGGCCGGCGGGAGGTTGCTGTCGGCGAGCAGAGGAGAACACAACATCATCGTCATTCCCGCGAACGCGAGGGCAGCCGCTTTGCGGGGGGCAAGGCGGTCCCGAGCGGGAATCCAAACTCTGCGACTGGATCCCCGCTTCCGCGGGGATGACGAAAACGGTCTCACCGCGCCTGCTCCAGCTTCGAGAGGATCATCGGGACGTCGGCTGCTTCGATCTGCCCGATCTGCTGGTACCGGATCACGCCTTTTCCATCGACGACGAAGCTTTCCGGAACGCCCGACGACCCGAGCGAAATCTGCACCTGGCTCCGGGGATCGCTTCCGATCCGCTCATAGGGATCGCCGTTCCGGGCGAGAAAATCGGCGAGGTCCTGCGGCCGGTCGCGGATCGCGATGCCCTCGATCGGGACGCCCTTATCCCTCAGCGCTTGCAGCACCTTCACCTCGGTCACGCAGGGCACGCACCAGCTCGCGAAGATGTTGACCAGATGCGGCTGCCCGGTCGCGAGGTCGGCGGAGGTGAGCGGCGGCTTGTTGGGCAGGATCGCCGGGAGAGCGAAGGCGGGCACGGGCTTGCCTTCGAGCGTCGAGTGAACGTCGGTGTCGGCCGGCGTCGCGAGCCGCCATACAAGCGCCGCGACGATCGCCAGCAGCAGGACGAGCGGAGCGAAGCGGACGGGGCGGCTCATGCGTAGCGCTCCCGCCGCCATTCTTCGGCCGGCGAGCGGCGCCTCCAGATCAGGCGCCACAAGCGCCCGAGCAACGCCAGCGCGCCGCCGATGGCGATCATCGCGCCGCCGGCCCAGATCAGCGTCACGAAGGGTTTCCACCACAGCCGCAGCTGCCACGCGCCCGAGACGTCCTGCTTGCCCAGCACGGTATAAAGCTGGCCGTTCCAGAAGGTCCGGATCGCGGTTTCGCTCGTCTCGGTCGGCGGGTCCGAATAAAAACGCGACTGCGGCGCCAGCGTGATGACGCCGTCGCCGCGCGTCGCCCTCAGCTCGGCTTCGACGGCGGTCCAGTTCTTGCCCGCGGTCGGAGTCACGTCTGCAAGCACGACCAGCCATGGGCCGACGCTGAGCGTGTCGCCGGGCCTTGCGATCGCGAGCCTTTCGCTGGTGAACGCGGCATTGGCGGCCATTCCGGCGAGCGCGACCGCGATTCCGAAATGCGCGACCGCCATTCCCCAGGTCGCAAGCGGCGCGCGCAGCGGGTTGCGGCCGGTCAGCGGGAGGATGCTCGCGGCGGCCAAATAAGCCGCAACCATGAAGCCGAGCCGCGGCAGAATATGCATGGCTGGAAAGAGAATGATCGTGATCGCGAGCGCGCCGATACCGAGCAGCGCCGGAACCTGAAGCTGCCTGAACACAGGGCGGCGCTCACGTCGCCAGGCCATCAGCGGTCCAATGCCGACGAGCACGGTCAGGAGCAGCGCAAGCGGGGCGGCGACGGCGTCGAAATAAGGTGCACCGACCGACAGCTTCTCGCCGCTCAGCGCTTCGACGAACAGCGGGTAGAGCGTGCCGACGAAGACGACGCCGAGGACGACGCTGAGGATCAGGTTGTTGATCACCAGCCCGCTCTCGCGGCTCACCAGCTCGAACGGCGCGCCCTCCTTCAAACTGGGAGCGCGCAAGGCGAACAGCGTGAAAGCCGCGCCGACATAGATCGCCAGCAAAGCGAGCAGGAACGTCCCGCGTTGGGGATCGATCGCGAACGCGTGGACCGAGGTCAGGATTCCGGATCGAACGAGGAAGGTGCCGACCATCGACATCGAGAAAGCGATCACCGCGAGCATCATCGTCCACGCCTTGAGGGCGCCTCGCGCGGCGAGCACGTTGATCGAATGGAGAAGCGCGGTGGCGGCGAGCCACGGCATGAGCGAGGCATTCTCGACCGGGTCCCAGAACCAGTAGCCGCCCCAGCCGAGCTCGTAATAGGCCCAGTAGCTTCCCGCGGTGATTCCGAGGGTCAGCAGGATCCAGGCGCCGAGCACCCACGGCCGCATGGCTCGCGCCAGGCGAGAGTCGACCTCACCCGTAAGCAGCGCGCCGACGGCGAAGCTGAACGCGACCGACAGCCCGACATAGCCGAGGTAAAGGGTCGGCGGATGGAAGGCGAGGCCGGGGTCCTGGAGCAACGGATTGAGGCCCTGACCGTCTTCGGGTGCCGGCCAAAGCCGGGCGAACGGGTTCGAAGCGAACAGCAGGAAGGCATAGAAGCCCAGCGCCAGCACCGCCTGAGCCCCCAGCGCTGCGACCGTGGTCCGCTCGCTCGTCCGGTGCGCGAGCAGCGCGACGAATGCCCCCGCGACGGCGAGGATCGTCACCCACATCAGCATCGAGCCTTCGTGGTTCCCCCATGCCCCCGCGATCTTGTAGATGAAGGGCTTGGCGCTGTGGCTGTTCTCGAACACCAAAGCGACCGACATGTCGCTGCGCGCGAAGACGATCAGCAGCATGGCGAACGCGATCAGGGTCAGCACGCCCTGAAGGACGGCGATTGAGCGCATCGCGCGCCGCACGTCGGCGCCGCCGCGGAGCGCCAGGATCATCAGGAGGAACTGCAACGCGGCGAGCGCGGCGGCGAGCCACAGCGCGGCAAGACCGGTTTCCGCGATCATTTCTCGAGCGTCTTCCCCGCCTTATGTTCCGCCGAAAGGTTGCCGAGCTCGGGCGGCATGTAGCGCTCGTCATGCTTGGCGAGGATCGTGTCGGCGACGAACGTGCCGCTCGCGAAATGCCCTTCGGCGACCGCTCCGGTTCCTTCGCGGAACAGGTCGGGCGCAATTCCGCGAAACACCACTGGCGTCTGGGCCTTGCCGTCGGTCAGAAGGAACCGGATGGTGACGCCGTCCGGCAAATGCTTGATCGACCCGCGCTCGACCATTCCGCCGAGGCGCATTGCTTCGCCGTCGTGGGCCTTGCCAGCGGCGATATCCGCCGGGGTGTAGAAATAGGAGGCTTGGTCACGAAGGCCCCACATGGCGAGCAGCACGGCGATAAACAGCGCCGCGGCCGCCGCGACGACCAGCACCAGCCGCTGGTTCTTGGCCTTCATCGGCGCTTGAGGGCGTCGGCCGCGGCCTCGGCGCGGCGCATAGACGCGAACGCCCAGCCAAGCAGCCCCGCGGTGAGGCAGATCGCGACCAGATAGGCAGCCGCCACGAATGGCCACGGGTTCACGCGCTCATCCTCCGAATCCGCGCCTCGACCTTGGTTTGGGCAAGCTCGGCGCGCATCCGCATCAGCACCGCCGCCCCGAACAGGCAGGTGAAGCCGACCAGGGTCAGCGGCAGCGGCCACAGGATGCTGTTGTCGATCGTCGAGCCGGTGAGGCCGATGCTCTCGCCCTGGTGGAGCGTGCGCCACCACAGGACGGAGTAATGGATGATCGGCAGGTTGACCGCGCCGACCAGACCGTAAATCGCCGCGATCCGTCCCTCCCCGCCCCGCTCGCGCTCGGCCGAGGCAAGCGCGATATAGCCGAGATAGAGGAAGAACAGGACGAGCATCGAGGTGAGCCTTCCGTCCCATTCCCACCACGCGCCCCAGGTGGGGCGGCCCCAGATCGATCCGGTGATCAGGCAGATCGCGGCGAAGGTCGCGCCTGCGGGAGCCGCGGCCCTGCCGCCCACTGCCGCGAGCGGATGGCGCCACACCAGCTGGCTTACCGATGCGGCCGCGATTCCGGCCCATCCGGCCATTCCCAGCCATGCCGAGGGGACATGGATGTAGAGGATGCGGACCGTCTCGCCCTGGAGATAGTCCGGCGGCGTCAGGGTCAGCCCGGCGGCCATTCCGCCGATCGCCAGCGCAAGCCCGACCAGCAACAGCCAGATGGTCGCGGGACGCGCGATCCGCAGGAACCGGGCGGGATTTGCGAGCGCATGCATCGGGGGCCTTATGCCCTGCCGATCAGCCTTTGCGCCATAGCATCGGCAACGGCGGCGGGATCGCGGCCCGTCTCCTGACCCTCGGCCCAGATCTGTTCGAGCCGCACCGGAATGCCTTCGATCCGCTGGCGCACCAGGCTCGCGTCGCCGTCGCCGAGATATTCGGTGCAAACGTTGATGATCCCGCCGGCGTTGATCACATAGTCGGGCGCATAGAGGATCCCGCGTGCGTGCAGGCGTTCGCCATCGTCCGCCGTCGCGAGCTGGTTGTTGGCGCCGCCGGCGACGACCGGCACCTTCAGCTCGGGAATGGTGGTTTCATTGAGGATCGCGCCGAGCGCGCACGGACTGAGCACATCGGCTTCGAGACCGAGGATTTCGTCGGCAGAGACGACCGCCCCTCCTGCCGCGTCGGCGAGCTTCTTCGCCTTGGCTTCGTCGACATCGGCGATCGACAGCCTCGCGCCTTCCGCCGCCGCATGTAGAGCGACGCCGGTCGCCACGCTTCCGGCGCCCTGCAGCGCGACGTGCAACCCGTCGAGCGAGTCCTTGCCGAGGCCGCGTTTCACCGCCGCCTTGATGCCCAGGAACACGCCGAGCGAGGTGTGCGGGCCGGGATCGCCGCCGACGTCGCTGCCCGAGTTGGGCAGCCCGGCGACGAACTGCGTCGTGCGGTGGACTTCGATCATGTCGGCAACGCTCATGCCGACGTCTTCCGCGGTCACATAGCGGCCGCCGAGCTGGTCGACGGCCTTGCCGAAGGCGTGGAGCAGGTCGGGCGTCTTGCTGCGCTCTTCATTGGCGAGGATCACCGACTTGCCGCCGCCGAGCGCCAGGCCGGCCATGGCGTTCTTGTAGCTCATGCCGCGCGAGAGCCTGAGCGCGTCGACGAGCGCTTCCTCGTCCTTCGCATAGTGCCAGAAGCGGCATCCGCCCGCCGCGGGTCCGAGGTGCGTCGAATGGACGGCGATGATCGCCCTCAAGCCGCACTCGTCGTTGGTGACGAAACGGACGTCCTCATGCTCGTCGAAATCGGGGAGGCCCCAGGGCGTGGTCATGGAAGTCGGTTGCTCTAGCTGCGAAACAATAGAAGAAATGGGGCGATCGAGGGGACTTGAACCCCCGACCCTCGGTACCACAAACCGATGCTCTAACCAGCTGAGCTACGATCGCCACGGCGCGTGTCGGGAGCGGTTCCCTTGCCCGCGCGGGGGCACTTAAGAGGCGGCGCCGACGAACGCAAGGAGCGCGTAAGTCACGGGCGGGAGTAAACTTTCGGCAAGCGCGGAGTTTATAACCGCCGGTATAAATGCTTGCGCGGCAGGGGAAGCGGGCGCATCCCCCGCCCTTCAGGGAGAGGGCCGATGGCGAGTCGGCGTTTGAAGTCGGCAGCGCAAGGTGTGCCCCTGCGCGAGACGCTCATCTCGGCGGGCCTCGAGCCGCATCTCGCCGATTTGCTCGATGACATGCCGCAACGCCTCGTCCGGGTCGAACCGCGGCGGCCGTTTCGGGAACCGGGCGCACCGCGCGACGAAGTCATGTTCGTTCGCTTTGGGATTCTGTCCAAATTCAAAGCGGATCCGTCGGGGCGGCGCCAGATCGTGGCGCTTCGTTTCCCCGGGGAAGGCATCCTGCCGAGCGACGGAGTCGCGGAATATGGAATCCAGGCGATCGTCCGCAGCGAGGTGATGATCGGGAAGTCCGAAGACTTTCTCCCGATCCTCGATGCCCATCCCGAGCTGCAGCGGTTTTTCTGGCGCCTGAGCCGGCGCAATGAATCGATCGGCTACGAATGGCTGGTGAATTGCGGAAGGCGCGATTCGACCGCGCGCGTCGCGCACCTGCTTTGCGAGACCGCCGTGAGAATGCACGCGCCGGACGGCCACATGCTCAACCCGTTCACGCAGCAACAGATCGCCGACATCACCGGGCAAACCTCGGTCAACGTCAACCGAGTGCTCGCCGACATGGAACGCCAGGGCCTGATCCGCCGCAAGGGCCGGGAGATCGAATTCACCGACTGGACCGAAATCCGCCGGGTGGCGAGCTTTCAGCCGGAATATCTGACGGTTTGAGCGGGCCCGCCTTCGCCAAGGCTACGGCGCGCAGCCTTCGCCCAAAACTCTCTATGGCTCGCCAGCCGAAGCGCTAGCGAAGGCTGGTGGGCGCGGTAGGGTTTGAACCTACGACCCCACCCGTGTGAAGGGTGTGCTCTACCACTGAGCTACGCGCCCGCCTGAGTTGGACTGGGAAGCGGCGGATATAGTGCCGCCGGTTCGCCTGTCCAGCTACGCTATTGAACCGCGTCCTTGAGGACCTTCCCGGGCCTGAACTTGGGCTGCGAGCTGGCCGCGATCTGCATCGGCTCGCCGGTTCGGGGGTTGCGTCCCGTCGAAGCCTTCCGGCGAGTCACCGAAAAATTGCCGAAGCCCACCAGCCGCACCTCGTCGCCACGCTTCAGCGCCGACGTGATCACCTCGAGCATCGTCTCGATGGCGCGCGAAGCGTCGTTGCGGCTGAGTCCTCCGCGGTCCGCGACATGGCCGATGAGCTCCTGCTTGTTCATGCCCAGCTCTCCCTCACCGCTCGCCAGACTCGCGGGCGCCAAGCACCAGCCTTAAGGCAAGACTCCACGCGCCTGTCCAGTATCTCGAACATGATCGATGCGTTTCGTCGCTTCGATATGGCGCCAGGGTACTGGGAATGGACGCCGCGGTCCTTATAGAGGATCGGTCTGCTTCACCTTCATGCCAGGACGCGCTCATGCAAAACGACGCACCCGACCCGCAAGCCAGCGGCTCAACGGACTTCGTCAGCCGGATCGAAACCGAGCTTCTTCGGACCAGGAAGGTGCTGATCTTCGGCGACATCAACGACCGGCTGGCGCGCGACGTCTGCTCGCGGCTGTTGCTGCTCGCCGATCGCGACGCAACCGCGGCGATCGACATCTACATCAACTCGCCCGGCGGGCATGTGGAATCGGGCGACACGATCCACGACATGGTTCGCTTCATCCGCAGCGACGTCACCATCAACATGATCGGCACGGGCTGGGTCGCGAGCGCCGGCGCGCATATTTTTCTCGCCGGGGCGAAGGACCGCCGATTCTGCCTCCCCAATACGAGGTTCCTGCTCCACCAGCCGGCGGGCGGAGCGCGCGGCATGGCGGCGGATATCGAGATCGAGGCCAAGGAAATCCTCCGCATGCGCGAACGGCTGGTGCGGATCATCTCCGAGGAAACCGGCCAGCCGGTCGAGCGGATCAACAAGGACATCCACCGCAACCATTGGATGACCGCCGAGGAAGCGATCGACTACGGCATGGTGATTAGCGTGATCCGCGACCCGCGCGACATTCCGCGGGCGTGAAGTTCAGATCCTAGTGACGCAGCGCCGCTTCGCCGCCAGCAACGGGCGGATGGACCGGCGGTTCTGCGGCATGTTCGTCCGCCTCCGTCCACTCGATTGCCTGCAGCGGCTCGACCAGCGCCCGCGCCAGAACTTCGTCGACGTGACTGACGGGCACGATTTCGATCCCTTCCCTCAACGTCGCCGGCAGGTCGACGAGATCCTTCTCGTTCTCAGCCGGGATCAGCACCGTGGTGATTCCGCCGCGCAGCGCCGCAAGCAGCTTCTCCTTGAGCCCGCCGATCGGAAGCACTCGGCCGCGAAGCGTGACTTCCCCGGTCATCGCGACATCGCGCCGTACGGCGACGCCGCTTAGAGTCGAGATCATTGCGGTCACCATACCGACGCCCGCGGATGGTCCGTCCTTCGGAACGGCGCCCTCGGGCAGATGGACGTGGATGTCCTTGCGCGCGAAAATCGACGGCTTGACGCCATAGGCAGGCGCGCGCGCCTTGACGAAGCTCATCGCCGCCTGGATCGACTCCTGCATCACTTCGCCGAGCTTGCCGGTGGTCTTGATCTGCCCCTTGCCGGGCACAGTGACCGCCTCGATCGTCAGCAGCTCGCCGCCGACCTCGGTCCAGGCGAGGCCCGTGACCGCGCCGACCTGGTCCTCTTCCTCGCCCATTCCGTAACGGAATTTCCTCACGCCGAGGAAATCCCCCACGTTCTCAGCCGTCAGCTCGACCTTTTCGATCTTGCTCTCGAGGATCTGGCGAAGCGATTTGCGCGCGACCTTCGCCAGCTCGCGCTCCAGCGTGCGGACCCCCGCCTCGCGCGTGTAATGGCGGATCATTGATCGCAGCGCCTCATCGGCAAAGCTCAGCTCGCCTTCCTTCAGGCCGTGGGCCTCGATCTGCTTGGGGATCAGGTGGCGCTTGGCGATCTCGACCTTCTCGTCCTCGGTGTAGCCCTCGAGGCGAATGATCTCCATCCGGTCGAGCAAAGGCTGCGGCATGTCGAGCGAGTTCGCGGTCGTCACGAACATCACGTCGCTGAGGTCGTAATCGAGCTCGAGATAATGATCCTGGAAGCGGCTGTTCTGTTCCGGATCGAGCACTTCGAGCAGCGCCGAGCTCGGGTCGCCACGGAAGTCCTGGCCGAGCTTGTCGATCTCGTCGAGCAGGAACAGAGGGTTCGACGTGCCCGCCTTCTTGATGTTCGAGATGATCTTGCCCGGCAGCGAGCCGATGTAGGTTCGGCGGTGGCCGCGGATCTCGGCTTCGTCTCGCACGCCGCCCAACGACTGGCGAACGAACTCGCGGCCGGTCGCGCGGGCGATCGAGCGGCCGAGCGAGGTCTTGCCGACACCCGGAGCGCCGACAAGGCACAGGATCGGGCCTTTGAGCTTGTTGGTACGGGCCTGGACGGCGAGATATTCGACGATCCGTTCCTTGACCTTGTCGAGCCCGTAATGGTCCTCGTCGAGGACTTGCTGCGCTTCGGCGATGTCCTTCTTGAGCTTGGACTTCTTGCCCCAGGGAAGGCCGAGCAGAACGTCGAGATAGTTGCGCGCTACTGTCGCCTCCGCGGACATGGGCGCCATTGCGCGCAGCTTCTTGAACTCCGAATTGGCGCGGGTACGCGCCTCCTTCGAAAGCTTTGTCTTGCGGATCTTCTCGGCAAGCTCGGCGAGCTCGTCGCCGCCTTCCTCGCCCTCGTTGCCGAGCTCGCGCTGGATCGCCTTCAGCTGCTCGTTCAAATAATATTCGCGCTGCGTCTTTTCCATCTGACGCTTGACCCGGCTGCGGATCTTCTTCTCGACCTGGAGCACGCCGAGCTCGCCCTCCATGAAGGCGAAGACCAACTCCAGCCGGCGCGCCGGATCGAGCTCACCCAACAGCGCCTGCTTGTCGGCGACCTTGATCGACAGGTTGGAGGCAACCGCGTCTGCGAGCACCGACGGATCGTCGATCTCCGACAGCTGGATCCCGGTTTCCGGCGGAAGCCGCTTGTTGAGCTTGGCGTAATTTTCGAATTGGTCGATCGCCGAGCGCATAAGGGCCTGGGCTTCGGGCCCGTCCGCGGCCCCTTCACCCACCTCTTCGATCTCGGCAGCCATGTAGCCGTCGCGCGGAACGAGGTTGAGGAGGCGAGCGCGCTTGACACCCTCCACCAGCACCCGGACGGTCCCGTCGGGCAGCTTCAGCAGCTGCATCGCAGTGGCGATCACGCCTAGATCGTAGAGCGCGTCGCGGTCGGGATCGTCCTCGCCCGGATCGAGCTGCGCGACCAGGAACAATTCCTTGTCCGCCGCCATCGCCGCCTCGAGCGCCGCGACGGATTTCTCACGGCCGACGAACAACGGCACGATCCGGTGGGGGAAAACGACAATATCGCGGAGAGGAAGGATCGGGAGAAAGCGAGTCATGGATCACCATATGGGCTGACCCCAAGGCGGGCGCAACAAAGCCAGGAACATTCGCAAGGCGCGCTCGCTGAAGCACTGACCATCGGAGGGACCTTTCAATGCCCGAGGACAGGGAAAAGATCAGCACGGGGCCGAACGACCGGCCGATCAACGAGACCATCGCCGGGACCGGTCCGGGAATAGCCGACGACAGCCTTGCGCCCGGAGAGACAGATATCCCGGAAGCGCCGAGCGATCAGGAGGTGGAGGAAATGGCCGAAAAGCTCGGCTCGCCTACGGCGGAAAAGAACACGCTTCCGCTGGAAGGTGAGTGATTCACGGCTGTTCGATGCGGGTGATTCTGTAACCGTTCAGTTTTATGCGCTATTGGTGGCGACGTGAAAATTCGCCAATCTCTACTTGCGCTTAGCGCATTGACCTTGCCGGCTGCAGCCTTCAGCCAGGCGGGACCTCCCGCAGCGCCGGTTGCGGCGCAGCCACGCGCACCTGCCGCCGTCGAGGAGCCATGGATGGCGCAGCCCCCGCCAGCGGCGGCGCCCTCGGGCCAGCCATGGCAGTCGCCGATGGCCCGGCCGAACAGGGGACCGGCGCTTGAGCCGATCGATCTTCCTCCCGCCATCGAGCAGGGCGTGGACATGATCTACATCGACGAGTCCCTCGTCCCGCGCGCGGTGCACCAGCGCGGCTTCCTCGCCGGGATCAGCGACGCGGCGTGGAGCGCCGCGCCGGTCGACCTCTTCACCTCGGTGAACCCGATCTACACCGAGCTGCGCCGAGGCCTCGTCAAATATGAACAGAATTGGGGCGGCCTGCCGCAGGTCGAGATCCCGGCCGGGCCGACGCTGAAGCCGGGCACGACCGGCGACCGGGTGGCGATGCTTCGTACACGTCTCGGCCTTTCGGGCGGCGGCACCTACGACGCGCCGCTCGCCGCCAAGGTCAAGCAATTCCAGGCGGTGCACGGCCTCAAGGACGACGGTATCGCGGGCGCAGGAACGATCGATGCGCTCAACCGCGGCGCCGATTATTATGCGCAGCTGATCATCATCAACATGGAGCGGGCGAAGCGCCTCCCGTCGCCCGAGGAACAGCCGAAATACGTGCTGGTGGATGCCGGCGACGCTCGCCTGTCGATGTGGCAGAACGGCCGGAAGGTCGATGAGATGAAGATCGTCGTCGGCAAGTCGGAGTCTCCGACACCGATGATGGCCGCCTACATCAAATATGCGGACGTGAACCCTTATTGGAACGTGCCGCCCGACCTGGTGAAGAGCCTGATCGCGCCGCGCATCGCCGCGCAGGGCGTCAGCTATCTCACCGACCGCGAATATGAGGTGATGACCAACTATTCCGAGGACGCGAAGCTGATCGACCCGCACGACGTCGATTGGCAGGCCGTGGTCAATGGGACTGAGGAGGTCAGCCTGCGCCGTCTGCCCAGCCCGGCGAATTCGATGGGCATGATGAAGTTCATGCTTCCCAATTACTTCGGCATCTATCTCCATGATTCGCCGGAGAAAGACCATTTCACCAAGAACGAGCTGTGGATCAGCAACGGATGCGTGAGGCTCGAGGATTATAAGCGCCTGGCGAAATTCCTGTTCGATGGCGTCGTCCCGCAAGGCAGGGACCCGAAGGTCGAGGAACATGTCGACCTGCCGCAGAAAATTCCGGTCTATATGACCTATCTGACGGTCCAGCCGACCGCGGACGGCGTCCAGTTCCTCGAGGATCATTACGGCCGCGACGCGCACCTGATGGAGCGCTACGGCGCGCAGCTGCTCGCCGCAGTGCACGGGCAGTGATTTTCAGCTAATTGTAAACGAACGCCACCTCAGGCGGCGTCGCCGGCTTCCTTGTCCTTGCTCGCATAGACCCGAACCGGGTCCTTGGTCCCCAGGACGACTTCCTTGTCGATGTGGACCTCGTCGACGCCGTCCATCGAGGGCAGGTCGAACATGGTGTCGAGCAGGATTCCCTCGAGGATCGAGCGCAGGCCTCGTGCGCCGGTCTTGCGCTCGATCGCCTTGACCGCGATCGAATGCAACGCATCGTCGGTGAATTCCAGCTGGACGTCCTCCATGTCGAACAGCTTGGCATATTGCTTCACCAAGGCGTTCTTCGGCTCGATCAGGATCTTCACCAGCGCGGTCTCATCGAGGTCGAGCAGCGTCGCGATTACCGGCAGGCGGCCGACGAACTCGGGAATGAGGCCGAACTTCAGCAGATCCTCGGGCTCGCAATGCTGGAGAATCTCTCCGGTCTTGCGCTCGTCGGGCGCGGCGACATGGGCGCCGAAGCCCATCGACTTGCCCTGCATGCGGTCGGAGATGATCTTCTCGAGGCCGGCGAAAGCGCCGCCGCAGATGAACAGGATGTTGGTCGTGTCGACCTGGAGGAATTCCTGTTGCGGATGCTTGCGGCCGCCCTGCGGAGGGACCGAGGCGGTGGTGCCTTCCATCAGCTTCAGAAGCGCCTGCTGGACGCCTTCGCCCGAAACGTCGCGGGTGATCGAGGGATTATCGGACTTGCGGCTGATCTTGTCGATTTCGTCGATGTAGACGATGCCGCGCTGCGCCTTCTCCACATTATAGTCGGAGGCCTGGAGCAGCTTGAGGATGATGTTTTCGACATCTTCGCCGACATAGCCCGCTTCGGTCAGGGTCGTCGCGTCGGCCATGGTGAAGGGTACGTCGAGAATCCGCGCGAGCGTCTGCGCAAGCAAAGTCTTGCCGCAGCCCGTCGGACCGATCAGCAGGATGTTCGATTTGGCGAGCTCGACGTCGTTGCCGCTCTTCGCGCCGTGCGACAGGCGCTTGTAATGGTTGTGAACAGCGACCGAGAGCACCCGCTTGGCGCGGCTCTGCCCGATCACATAATCGTCGAGGACCTTGCAGATTTCGGACGGGGTCGGGACTCCGTCGCGCGTCTTGACCAGCGCCGACTTCGATTCCTCGCGGATGATGTCGTTGCACAGCTCGACGCATTCGTCGCAGATAAATACCGTCGGCCCGGCGATGAGCTTCCTGACCTCGTGCTGGGACTTGCCGCAGAACGAGCAGTAGAGGGTGCTCTTGCTGTCGCCGCCTGAAAGCTTGGTCATTCCCGTCCTTGCATATGGCCGTTCGCCGGCCGTCCTCTGATGGGCATGCTAGCCCGCTTTATGACACAATCAACTCTGCAGGTCGGTTAACGAATCCTGCTCGCCCATTGGTCCTTTGATTTCAACAATATGGATGGGGGCGTGGCTCCAGGCAAGGCCGCTTTGTCACAGTTTGAGACAGCCGAACGCCTCGCGAATAGCGTCGTGAAAGTCGGATCGAGCGTAAATGTCGTTGTGCCCCGCGCCGGGAATCGTGCGGTCGAACACCAGGTGGCGGGTGCGTTGCTTCAGCGCCCCCGTGCGATCGGAAGGCACGATCTCGTCACGCTGAGCGGCGATGATCGCCACCGGCGCATCGGCATTCTCCAGCGCCGTCGCGGCGTCGATCTCATGCTCGAAGAAGGGTCCGATCGGCAGCCACGGATACATGGATTGGGCGACCGCTTTCAGCGAATCGAACGGCGTCACCAGGATCAGCCCGTCGAGCCTGCGCACCGCGGCGAGGGTCGCGGCAATGCCGCTCCCGATGCTGAACCCGATCGCGACGACGCGCTTGGGCTTCACCCGCTCGACAGCCAGATCGTACACGAGCGGCGCGTCGGCAATCAGCGCCTCGGCCGATGGGGCGCCCTTCGAAGGGGCGTAGCCGCGGTAGTGAAAGGCGACGACCTCATCGCCGGGAAATAGCTCGTGGAGATATTCGGCGACGTCCTGAGCGTTCCAGGCGTTCCCGCCGAAACCGAGGATGAGGGTTGGCTCCTTGGCCGCCTCGTCCGCCGGAATGTGGATTCCGGCGAGCTCCTTGCCGTCCGCGGTCTTCAGTGACAGCCGCTCCGCGCCTGGGGGCCACGGCCCGGACCGAGGCACGGCGTGCGTCGGGAAAATGAGGTGTGACTGGAATTCGAACATGTTGAGCGATGCTGCGCCGTTGCAAGCGCGGACCTATTGCGCGATCGCGGCCTCGATCGCGGGCGTGACCCGGTCGACCGTGTATGGCTTTTCGATCACCGGCGCGTCGTTGAACTCGGGCGGCGGCGGATCGACGTGGCCGCCCGTCGCGATCACGAACGGCACCTTCTTCTCGCGCAGCCTGGTCGCGACCGGCCACACGTTCTCGCCCTTGAGATTTACGTCGAGAATGGCGAGGTCGAAGCCGCCTTTCTCGACCTCCTCGAGCGCGCACTGAACCGTCTCGCAGGTGCCCTGCACCTTATGCCCGAGCGAATCGAGGAAGTCCTCGAGCATCATGGCGATGAGGGGCTCGTCCTCGACGATCAGAATGGAGCGCGGGCCGGCCATACGGCCATGCGCATAAAGTGCGCGTGTGAAACCGCAAAGACCTTATTTGGTCCCGACCGCGCGGCGAGCCGCTTCGGCCAGCTCGGTGACGGAGAAGGGCTTGGGGAGGAAGTTGACATTCTCGATGTCGATCGACTTCCTGAGCTGCTCCTCGGCATAGCCCGACATGAACAGGATCTTCAGCTCGGGACGGCTCTTGCGCGCCTCGCGAACCACCGCCGGACCGTCCATCCCCGGCATGACCACGTCGCTGATGAGGAGGTCGATGGGCTCGCCCCGCCCGAGGATTTCGAGCGCTTCCTCACCGCTGTCGGCGGTCATGACCTTGTAGCCGTGCCGGGTGAGCGCGCGCTCGGCGACGCTGCGGACGGTCGGCTCGTCCTCGACCAGCAGCACCGTTCCGCTGCCCCACAGCTCGTCCTTCTTGGCCTTGGGGCTGCGCGTGCGCCCGCGGACGGCCTCTTCGCGATGCACCGGAAGGTAAATCACGAACCGAGTCCCCTCGCCGACTTTCGAATCCGCGAAGATGAACCCGCCGGATTGCTTGACGATGCCGTAGACGGTCGAAAGACCGAGGCCTGTGCCCTTCCCGACCTCCTTGGTCGTGAAGAAGGGCTCGAGGATTTTGCCGAGCACGTTGGGCGCAATTCCGGTGCCGGTGTCGGTCACCGAAAGCGCGCTATAGTCAGCGATCGGCAGGATGTCGGAGCCGAGCTCCGCAACCTGGTCCGACTTCACCGCATAGGTCTGGATCGTCAGCGCGCCGCCGCCCTTCGGCGCCATCGCGTCGCGGGCATTGACCGCAAGGTTGATGATCACCTGTTCCAGCTGGCCGGGGTCGGCGCGGATCGGTCCGAGATTGCGTCCGTGCTTGACGACCAGCTCGACGGTCTCGCCGAGCAGCCGCTTCAGCAGGTGCGAAACCTCCGAAACCGCGTCGGGCAGCTGAAGCACCTGGGGCCGAAGCGTCTGCTGGCGCGAAAAAGCGAGGAGCTGGCGAGTCAGACCCGCGGCGCGGTTGGAGTTCGACTTGATCTGCTGGATGTCGTCATAATCGATGTCGCCCGGAGTGTGGCGCATCAGCATCAGGTCGCAATGGCCGATGATCGCGGTCAGGATATTGTTGAAGTCGTGGGCGACGCCGCCGGCAAGCTGCCCGACGACCTGCATCTTGGTCGCCTGCGCGACCTGGCGTTTGAGCTTCGCTTCCTCGCTATTGTCCTTGAGCAGCAGCAACACCGCCGCGTCGCCGAGGCCGCGCAAGCCCGCGATGGTCAGCGCCACGGGCTCCGATGGCTGGCGTGCAAGCCGCACGGCGAGGTCGCCGGACATCGCGGGGCCGCGGGCATTTCGCCGCACCGCGTCAGCAACCGTGGCCTTGTCTTCTTTGGCGACCAGATCACCCGGATAAACCGGCATCGCGGATTCCTTGATTCCCGCGGCCTGGCAGAACGCCTGGTTCATCGTCAGGAACCGTCCGTCGCCGTCGACCAGCGCCAGACCGATCGGAAGCATGTCGAGCAGCGCCTGCAAATGCGACGAGCTCGACGTCGGCAGGGTGTCGGGGCTGTCGAATAAATAGAGGTTGCCGTAATCGCTGGCGGTGGGCGACTCGAGAGGGACCAGCACCGCCCTCAGACGCCGTCCGCTTTCGCCTTCAGCAACGAGTTGCAAATGCCCGTCTTCCTCCGTCTCCTTGACGAGATCGGTCAACGACGGCTCGTCACGCCCAGATTCGCCGGCCAAGGCCCGGGCTTCGAACAGGCGATTGCAGGCAAGCACCTTCCCTTGCGGGTCGACGAACGCCGCAAGGACGCCTGCGCGGCTCAGCAAATCGCCGGTGCGGCCGCGTAGACGAGCCGCGGCGAGATTGAGCGGGTCCGGCGAAGAAGGTTGGGCGAAGCGCCACAGCAGCAGGTCGTCTTGAGTCCCGACGCGATTGACCTCGACCGGCGTTGCGCCTGCGCGCGTCTCGATTCCGGCAACGCAGCCCGCGCCGTCGCGCCATGCCATCGTCTGAGCAAGCTCGAGACCGCCCCGAGCATCCTCGTCAGCCGCAAGCTCGAGCGGCGGCGGAGAACCGCCGAAGCGCTCCCGATAGGCGGCATTGACGAGGAGCAGCGACCCCTCGCCCGTCGTCAGCGCGACCGGATCGTTGCAGAGGCTGAGCGCTGAGCCAAGCAACGCATGATCCGGCCCAGTCACGAGCGCTTCATTCAGCGTCGGCGCGGCCGGCACCCGCAGATACGCCCATACCGCGCCTATTGCTCCGCAACCTGCCAGGACTGCGCCGATCACCGGCTCGCCGATCATCAGCAGCAACATCGCAACGGTGAGCGCAGCAGCAACGATCAGCGCCGGCGCCAGCCAGCGTCCCAACCCGTCGAGGGCGGTCGATTCGATCCGGGGCAGCTCCTGATACAGCATGGCGTCGAAGCCCATGCTATCAGATGCGCGTCAACCTACCAGATGCGCACGCGATCCGCTGGAGCGAGGTACAGCTTCTGGCCCGGCCGAACGCCGAACGCCGAATACCAGGGGTCCATGTTGCGGACGACGTCGGTGCGGACCGGACACGGCGAGTGCGGGTCGGTAAGCAGCTGCTGACGAAGCGCCGGCTCCCGGTCCTCGCAGCGCCAGACCTGCGCCCAGCCGAGATAGAAGCGCTGGTCGGCGGTCATTCCGTCGATCACCGGGGGGGCCGCGCCGTTGAGCGACGCGATGTAAGCATCGTGCGCGACGGTCAGCCCCGCCAGGTCGGCGACGTTCTCGCCCATCGTCAGCTTGCCGTTCACATGCATTCCCGGGAGCGGCTCGTAGCTGTTGATCTGCCGCTCATACTGGTCGAGCCGCGACTGGAAGCTCTGCGTGTCGGCCGGAGTCCACCAGTCGACCAGATTGCCGTGGAGGTCGTATTTGGCGCCCTGGTCGTCGAACTGATGGCTCATCTCGTGGCCGATCACCGCGCCGATGCCGCCGTAATTGACCGCGGGATCGGCATTGGGGTCGAAGAAGGGCGGCTGCAGGATTGCGGCGGGAAACACGATCTCGACCATCGTCGGGCTGGAATAGGCATTGATGGTCATCGGCCTCATGCCCCATTCCCACCTGCGGATGGGGCCGCCGAGCTTGCCGATTTGATAAACATATTCGAAGCGCGCCGAGCGCATGGCGTTGCCGAGCAGGTCGTTGCGGTGGCTCACGAGGCCGCTCATGTCGCGCCACTGCGTCGGGTAGCCGATCTGCGGTGTGAACGCGGCGAGCTTCGCATGAGCCTTGGCCTTGGTCGCGGCGCTCATCCAGTCGAGCCGGTCGATACGCCGGTCCATCGCGGCGATCAGATTGTGAACCAGCTGGTCGGCCGCCGCTTTCGTCGATGGCGGGAAATATCTCGCGACATAGAGCCGGCTGACATCGTCACCCATCGTGTCGACTGTGAAGTCGACCGCTCGCCGCCACCGCGGCTCCTGCTGCGGCGTGCCTGAGAGCACCGTGCCGTAGAAAGCGAAATGTTCCTGGTCGAACTTCCTGGGCAGATAGGACGCATAAGAGTCGAGCGAGCGCACCAGCATCTGGTCGCGAAGCACCGATAACGGCGTGCTGCCGAGGAGTTCAGAGATTCCCTTGAAGGCGCTGGGCTGGGCGACGACGACATAACCGACGTTCGCGCCCGCATCCTTCAGCAGCAGCGGGAAATCGAAGCCCGGCGCGAACTTGCGCAGCTCGGCAAGGGTCATCTTGTTGTAGGTCTTGTTCGCGTCGCGGCTTTGCGCGCGAGTCCACTGCACCTGCGCGATCCTGGTCTCGAAATCGAGGATCGCTCTGGCTCGCGCAGCGGCGTTCGGCTCGCCCGCAAGAGTCAGCATGTTGGTCAGATGCTGAAGATATTTGGTCTTGGTTTCGACCTGCTTGGGATCGCTCGACAGATAATAATCGCGGTCCGGCATCCCGAGCCCGCCCTGGATCACATTGAGCGCGTAACGGTCCGATGCCTTGCGGTCCTGGCCGACCAACATTCGGAACGGGATATCGATGCTGAGGCGATCGGCGTCGGCGTAGAGCCTGACGAGATCAGCTTTCGACTTCACTGCCCGAACGCGCTTCAGCCACGGGTCGAACGGCGCCAGTCCTTTCGCCTCGACCGCCGCTTCATCCATGAAGCTCAGATAGGCATTGCCGATCCTGCTGTTCGGGTCCTTGGTCTGCTCCTCGATGATGCCCCGAGTCCGCTCCTTGGAAAGGTCGTCGAGCACGTTGAACAGGCCGTAACGCGCCTTGTCGGGCGGGATCGGCGTATTCTTCACCCAGGTGCCGTTCGCATAATCAAAGAAATCGTCGCCCGGAGCGACGTTCCGGTCCATTCCCGCCGTGTCGAAACCGAAGGTGCCGTATTGAGGACGCGCACCGGCTGCCGATACGGGAGCGGGTGCCGCAGGTGCTCCGGGAGGTGCCTGGGTCGCTCCGACGAACGCAGTGGAAGCAAGTGCCAATACCAAAAACCGAGCCATCACAATCCCTCTCAGACAATACCTATCTTTAGTTAAGTTGAATGCCTGCGTGCAAGTCCGCCGGCCTGGGCGGTCACACCCGCCCGCGCGTCTGCCGGCGGTGGCGCCACCGGTTGCGAGACCACAACCGCCATACCACCGAGGCGGTGACGTAGCCGACGGCAGCCGACACCGCCGCGATGGTGAAAATCCCGAGCGCGATCGGGCCTGAGGCGTGGTGGACCCAGAAGAGAAGCCGGCTCAGCTCGCTCGAAAACCGCTCCGCCGCCGCCGGGTCCACCAAAGTCGCATCGTGATGAAGCTCCCACGAGCCGATGCGATAAGCCCCGAAATACATGAAGGGGATCGTCAGCGGGTTCACGACCAAGGTGAAGACTGCTGCCATAACGACATTGGCGCGCGTTGGGATCGCCAGCAGCGCGGCGATGACGGTGTGCATGAAGGGGATGATCACCGCCACGAACAGCCCAAGCGCGACTCCGCGCGGCACCGACCGCCGTGTCATCCGCCACAGCGAAGGATGACTGAGCTGGGAGGCGAATGGGCGCAGCAGCCGATGTTCGTGAACCGTCTCGCGCGTCGGAATGTGCCGCGTCAGCCAGCGCATAAGGCCGGTCTCAGCCATTGTGCCGCAGCAACCGCTGCTGCTCGCGCTTCCAGTCCCGCTCCTTCATCGTCTCGCGCTTGTCATGGACCTTCTTGCCGCGAGCGAGCGCCAGCTCGACCTTGGCTCGCCCGCTTCCGTTGAAATAGATCGAAAGCGGCACGAGCGTTAGTCCCTGGCGGGTCACCGCGCCCTGGAGCTTGGCGATCTCGCGGTTCTTGAGGAGCAGCTTTCGCTGTCGCCGCGGCTCGTGGTTGAGGCGGTTGCCATGGCTGTATTCGGGAATGTGGCTGTTGATCAGCCATATCTCGTCGCCATCGACCGTGGCATAGCTTTCCGCGATCGATCCCTCCCCGCCGCGAAGCGATTTCACCTCGGTACCGGCGAGCTGGATCCCCGCTTCGAACCGCTCCTCGACGAAATAATCGAAGCGCGCGCGCCGGTTCTCGGCGACGACCTTCTTTTTGTCGAACGGCGGCGGGAGCGGCTTGGCCATCGACGGGTTAGATCAGACCCGCATGTTCGAGCGCGGCATCGACTGCGCGCTTCGACGCGTCAGACGCTTCGACCAGCGGAAGGCGCAGCTCGCGGGGAAAGTCGTTCCTGATTCTGGACAGCGCGTATTTGGTCGGCGCCGGCGAAGCGTCGGTAAACAAGGCGGCATGGAGCGGATAGAGTTTGTCCTGGAGTTTCAGAGCGTCGTCCCACCGGTCCTCCCGCATCGCGGTCTGGAATTCGGAACAGAGTTTGGGCGCGACATTGGCGCTGACGGAGATGCAGCCGACACCGCCCATCGCACTGAAGCCGAGCGCCATGTCGTCGTTGCCGGACAGCTGGCAGAAACCTTCCCCGCAGGCGAGCCGTTGGGCCGAGACTCGCGCAAGATTCCCCGTCGCATCCTTCACCGCGACGATCTTCGGATGCTTGGCGATTTTCGCCAGGGTTTCCACCGAGATATCAGCGACTGTTCGCGATGGTACGTTGTACACCACGATTGGGAGCGGCGAATGCTCGGCCAGAGCAAGAAAATGCGCGGCAAGACCCGCTTGGCTCGGCTTGTTATAATAAGGCACCACCG
>DASUIB010000243.1:0-4646 GCA_036273235.1 Sphingomicrobium sp.
TCCTCGGGCCTGCCCTTCTCGCTGCTTGTCGGGACGCTCACCGCCTGGCTCGGCGAGGTCGGGGTCAAGCTCGCTACCATCGGCATTTTCTCCTGGATCGGTCTCGCCTACTCGTTCCAGTTCCTGTGGTCGCCGCTCGTCGACCGGCTGCAGCTGCCGTGGCTCGAACGGTTCGGCAGGCGCAAGAGCTGGATCGGCCTCTGCCAGCTCGTCATCGCCGCATGCCTCGCGCTGCTCGCGCTCACCAATCCGGCGACCGCGATCGGCAATTTCGTCCTCATTGCCTTCGTCGCGGCGATTGCCTCGTCGAGCCACGATATCGCGATCAACGGCTGGCGCATCGACCAGGCCGACGAGAATGCGACCATCGAAGTCCTCTCCGCGATTTACCAGTTCGGCTATCGTAGCGCCTCGATCGTCGGCGGCGCGATCGCGCTGGTGATGGCCGCACGGATGAGCTGGCCGCACGTGTATCTGGTGATGGCCGCGATCTTCATCGTGCTCCTGCTCATCACGACGACCGCGCCAGACAGCCCGCGACCGGAGCGCGAGTCGCTCTATGGCGCGCTATCCGAACCGGGCGCGCTGAAGCCGAAGGTCCGCGGCGTGCTCCTCGCGATCGTCGGCGTCAGCTGGCTGTGGGCGATTATCCGGCTTGTGACGTTCGCCGCGTCGATGCTGACGCCTGCGCCCGGTTCCACGCCACCTTCGGTCGGCGATTTCACGAAGACCTGGGGCGTGCTGATTATCGTTGCGACCGTGTTCGTGCCGCTCGCGGTCGCTGCCATCGCCAACCGCCTGGCCCGCAACCCCGACCAGGTGCTTTCTGCGCCCGATCACAACCGCGGTGCGGTCCATACGGTCATGAACCACCTTTATTCGGCGCTGGTCGATCCCCTCGCCGAGCTGTCGCGCCGGATGAGCTGGGGCGTGCTCGCGGCGATCGGGTTCATCCTGACTTACGCCATCTGCTACAATATCTGGGCGAGCTTCGCTTACCCATTCTACCTCGATTTCATGCACTACACGAAGGACGAGGTCGCCTTCGCGTCCAAGATCTTCGGGATCATCATGACGATGATCGGAATCAGCCTGGGCGGCTACCTGTTCGCCAAGATCGGCCGCTTTCCGACGATCCTGCTCGGTGCGATCCTCCCGCCGCTCGGCAATTTCCTCTACGCCGATCTCGCCGACGGAGCGCCCATGATCGACCGGTTCTCGCATTTCGTGCGGCTCGACGCGCTTGCCCACCTGTTCGGCAGCAACGAGCGGATGATGCGGCTGCTGCTTGCGATCTGCTACGAGAACGTCACCGTCGGCCTCGCCCTGACTGCGTTCGTCGCCTACGTCTCGAGCATCGTCAGCAAAAAGTACGGCGCGATTCAGTATGCGCTGCTCGGCTCGCTGCTATCGCTGGTGGGGACGCTCGGCCGCGGCGCGGTCGGCGAGGCTTTCGACATGTACGGTTACGCCCCGGTCTTCCGCTGGACGGCGGCGACTGCCTTGGTGTCGACCGTGTTCGTTCTCCTCGAATGGGCGCGAGTGACCGCGCAGGAGAGGCGCGCACTCGCGGAACAGGTTCCTCCCGATGCAGGGCCCAAGGTCAGCGAGGCGCTCGGCGAAACGGGCCAGCCGGCGCGCTAGTTCATTGGCCGCCTCTGCGCCATCGACAGCAGCCCGCGAGAGCGGCTCGTTCGGCGCCGTTGCCCTTTCCTACCTGAGACCGCGTCCAGTCGGCGCGTTCCTGCTCGGCATTTCCAGCGGCTTTCCGCTAACCTTGCTGATCTGGACCATGTCCTATTGGCTGGCGAAAGTCGGGGTCGACAAGAAGACCATCGGCTTCGCCTTCGCGCTGGGGACCCCCTACACGCTCAAGTTCCTGTGGTCGCCGCTGATCGACGGCATCTCGATCCCGCTGCTCACCCGCTTCCTCGGACAACGGCGAGCGTGGCTCTGGACGGTCCAGGTGCTGCTGGTCGTCGCCGTGGTCGAGCTCGGCGCGAGCGATCCGGTCCATCACATCGGCCGCTTCGCGCTGTGGGGCGCGATCACCGCCTTTCTCTCCGCAACCCAGGACATCATCATCGACGCCTACCGGATCGAGACGCTGCCGGACGATGAGCTCGCGCAGGGCACGGCGACCAATCAGGTCGGGTATCGTACGGGCGACCTCCTTGCCGGCGCAGGCACCATCTTTCTCGCGTCGAACGAAGGTGCGGGCCTCGGCTGGGCCGCGGCTTATGGGCTAACGGCCCTGCTCGTGCTGCCCGGCGCGATCGCGTCGCTGTGGCTCGGACCGGGACAGTATACGGCGGTGACGAAGAGCCGGGAGGGCCTTGCAACCGTCGCCCACTTCCTCAGCCACAATGTGGTCGCGCCGTTCGGCGATTTCCTGAAGCGGCCCGGCGCCTGGCTGATCCTGTTGTTCGTGCTGACTTACCCCGTCGGAAATGCTTTGGGGCAGAACATGCTTGCGCCGATGCTCGTGCACCAGGGCTTCAGCGACACCGAATATATCGCGGTGAACAAGCTGGTCCGCTTCTGGTGCCTGGCCGCAGGCTCACTCGTTGCGGGCGGCCTGATCGCCCGGTTCGGAATGAGCCGGCTGCTATTCGGCGCCGGAGTGATCATGATGATCGCCAACCTCATGTTCTCGGCGGTCGCAAGCACGGGGCATTCGGTCCCGATGTTGGCCGTCGCAGTGGCGACGGAGAATTTCTTCACGGCGATCAGCCTCACCGTCTTCGCGACCTATTTGTCGGGCTTGTCGAGCACCGCCTTCACGGCGACGCAATATGCGCTGCTGTCGAGCGTGGCGGCGGTCGCGCGGACGTTCGCGACCACACCCTCGGGCATTGTCGCGGATCGATTGGGCTTCGCCAATTTCTACATTTTTTGCGCGCTCCTCGGCATTCCCGGCTTGGTCTTCCTTTATTTCATGTGGCGCGGCGGCTTTATCGTCGAAAGCGTGCGCCAGAAGGGGGGGTCGAGGGCGCGCAGCCGGACATGAGCAGCTAGTCGGGCAGCTCGTCGTTGGCTGCCAGCACCGCTCCCGCGAGGTACAGCGATCCGGCGACGAGCCGCGGTTCGGGCAAATCGGCGAGAGCTTCTTCGACCGAAGCGGCGGCCCGTCCGCCGAACCGCGTCGCCAGTTCCTCAGGATCGTGATGGGCGTGATCCGGCACAGGCACGAACGTCAGCGACAACGCGTGCGGCCGAAGCGCGCCGATGATCGAGTCCGCGTCCTTGTTGGCGAGGATTCCGGCGACGATGTGCATCGGTCCCCGCTCGGCCAGCAGATCGGTCAGTGCGGCGGCCGCGGCGGCGTTGTGCGCGCCGTCGATCCAGGTCGCCTTGCCCTTGGTGAGCGGGCCGTCGCGCAGGCGCTGGAAACGCGCGGGCCAATGAGCGTCGCAGATTGCGCTCAGAAAGGTCTGGCGCGGGACTGAAAGCGTATCCT
The DNA here is from genome assembly GCA_036273235.1 of Sphingomicrobium sp. Classification (GTDB taxonomy): domain Bacteria; phylum Pseudomonadota; class Alphaproteobacteria; order Sphingomonadales; family Sphingomonadaceae; genus Sphingomicrobium. Next base: position 3,461 of record DASUIB010000243.1, read on the forward strand.
GCGCCGACAGCATCTCCCAGGCGAGGGCAGCGTTGCGCCGCTGGTGTGCGCCGGCAAGGGCCGGCTTCAGGTCGGGGTCGACAGTCCAGTCGCGGCCTTCCAGCAGCAAAGGAGCGCCGCGTTCGCGCGCCACGTCGGCGATTGCCTCTTCGGCCTCAGGCTCCTGAGCGAGACTGACGAGCGGGATTCCCTGTTTCGCAATGCCCGCTTTTTCGCGCGCGATCGACGCCACATCTGGCCCGAGATAATGCTGGTGATCGAGCGCGACGCTCGCGATTCCCGTGACGAACGGATGTTCGACGATATTGGTCGCATCGAGCCGGCCGCCGAGGCCGACCTCGAGCAGGCAGGCGTCGGCCGGTTTACGCGCGAAAGCCAGGAAGGCGGCGGCGGTGGCGACCTCGAAGAAGCTCGGCTCGATTGCTGCGCTGGCGTCGAGCACTTCGGCAAGGAGCGAAGCCAGCGTCGCATCGTCGACGAGTTCGCCGGCGATCCTGATCCGCTCGTTGAAGCGGACCAGGTGAGGGCTGGTGAACACGTGGACTCTGTGGCCGCTCGCCTCGAGCGCGGCGCGCAGGAAGGCGAGGGTCGATCCCTTGCCGTTGGTTCCGGCGACGTGGAAGACGGGCGGGAGCTTGTCCTGAGGACGGCCGAGACGCTCGAGCAGCGCCGCGATGCGCTCGAGGCCGAGCCGGTCTCCCGGGGGTGCCAGCGCGGGAAGGCGGTCGAGCTGGGCCTGGACGAGGGGGTTCGTCGAGCGGGCGAAGTCAGCCACGAATCCTCCCCATCGCGCAGCGATGGGGAGGGGAACCATTCAGCGAAGACTGAATGGTGGAGGGGCCTTGCGTCGGCGGCACTGGCCCCTCCACCGCACTTCGTGCGGTTCCCCTCCCCACGAGCTTCGCTCGCAGGGAGGATTGCAGCGTCAAGCCGCCTCCTTTGCCTGCGGGCAGAGGTAGGAGATCAGCAGCGCCAGCCTGTCCTTCAGCTCGCCGCGCGAGACGACCATGTCGATCATCCCGTGCTCGAGCAGATATTCGGCGCGCTGGAAGCCCTCGGGAAGTTTCTCGCGAATGGTCTGTTCGATCACGCGCTGGCCGGCGAAGCCGATCAGCGCGCCGGGTTCGGCCAGCTGCACGTCCCCGAGCATGGCGTAGGACGCGGTGATTCCGCCGGTCGTCGGGTC
>DASUIB010000244.1:0-9194 GCA_036273235.1 Sphingomicrobium sp.
GGTGTTGCCGACGATCTCGTCGCGGTCCTTGATCTGGCCGGTGCGGCGGATGTCGAGGCGCACCGAGGCATAGAATTTGAGCGCGTTGCCGCCGGTCGTCGTCTCGGGGTTGCCGTACATCACGCCGATCTTCATCCGCAGCTGGTTGATGAAGATCACCGTGCAGCGCGAGCGGCTGATCGATCCGGTGAGCTTGCGCAGCGACTGGCTCATCAGCCGCGCCTGGAGGCCGACATGGCTGTCGCCCATCTCACCCTCGATCTCGGCGCGCGGCACCAGCGCTGCGACCGAGTCGACCACCAGCACGTCGATGGCGTTCGAGCGGACCAACGTGTCGACGATCTCGAGCGCCTGCTCACCGGTGTCGGGCTGCGACACGATCAGCTCGTCGATGTCGACTCCGAGCTTCTTGGCATAGCCGGGGTCGAGCGCATGTTCGGCGTCGACGAAGGCCGCCGTTCCGCCATTCTTCTGCGCCTCGGCGATCGCGTGCAGCGCGAGAGTCGTTTTCCCCGAGCTTTCCGGCCCGTAGATTTCGATCACCCGGCCGCGCGGAAGCCCGCCGACTCCGAGCGCGATGTCGAGGCCGAGCGAGCCCGTCGAGATCGTGTCGATCTCGATCTTCTCGCGGCTTCCGAGCTTCATCGCCGAACCCTTGCCGAACGCGCGGTCGATCTGGGCGAGCGCCGCTTCCAGGGCCTTCTGCCGGTCCATGCCCGAATTCTGCACCTTGAGAGGTTCCACTCCGCTGGGGATGACTTTCAACTGCGCTGCCATGTCGACTGCCTCCGTTCAAGACCTATGTGGGCGGCGAGCCCCGCCTGTGAAGGCAGTGCGTATCCGATTTGTTCTACAGGAACAAGAGGCGAACAAAAGAATTTTGCGCCACCGCAATTCGCCGCCACGCGCAGAGCCGAAAGGAGGCCGTCCGCGCCGCGTCGGAACCCTTGCTTCCGCTCGACGGTTGTCCGGGCCGGAAGGAGAGTAACATGGCCAAGGCAGCGTCAAAGTCCGGCGGTTCCAAGAAGAGCGGGTCCAGCTCCAAGAGCAGCTCGAGCAAGAGCAAGTCGAGCTCGGCCAAGAAGAAATAAGTCCGGCCGAGGCCGCGCGAGCCTCCCAATGCCTGACTCCTTTAGAGCCGGCGCGCGCCCGCTCGCGCGCCGTCCGCCTTTCGTTCCACGCGAGGATAGCCTTTCCCGGTACGCCTATGCGCGGCTGCCTCCGGCTTACGTTCACTAATGTCACGCGATGCATCGCCATTTTTCGTGACGTTAGAGGCTTCGCACCCGCGGCGGCGCGCGCTCGCTCGTCGGCGCCGGATTCTCCCGTTCGGCCTCGATCCTGTCGAGAACGGACTGGTGCTCCTCCCACACCGCCTGCTCGCGAGCGCGCCGCTCGGCCTCTTCGCGGCGTTCGGCATCGAGCAGGAGCCTGTACTTGCGGCGCGAGACCGCCCGCTCGCGCTGTTCGGCAATCGCGCGCCCGTCGCGTCCGGAAAGGATGGCGCCTGCAAGCCTGTCGTCGTGGCGAAATTCCATCCGCACGACGCGGCCGCGGCGGACGACCGGAACCCATGAGCCGTGGAGCGCGCGCAGCATCGCCTCGCCCCGCACCCGCTCGACCCCGCGAGCGATCGCCTGGTCCATCGCCTCGGCGAAGCTGTCGGCGCCCTCGGCCTCGAGCAAGCGGTAGACGCCCCTCTGGCTCATCCCGACCGAACGCGCCGAGCGGGCGACGCAGCCGCACTGCTCCAACGCGGCGATGAAGGCGCGCTGCGCCTCCTCGGTCCAGCCGTTGCGGCGCTTGCGCTGGCGCGGCACGGGCGTGAAGTCGATCGGCTCGTCGGTGACGTCGACAAGCCCCGTGACCGCGGGCTCGGGCCACGGCGGGAAGGGCGGGAAGGACTGCTGCGCGCTCATGATGCCTCCAGGGGAAAAGGAGGCGAATCAGTTATCTCATTTCGGGGGCTGTAGGACAGGGAATTCTGACCATCCGTGGGATGGTCAGAGACGGCCCCTGTCAAAATGCCCAGACCAAGGGAGCGAATGCGCAGCAATTCGGGAAACAGCGTCGAAGAGACGGATTTTGCTCGGCCAGCGGGGCGCATAACCCCGGTCAGGTCGGGGGAGCAGGGAAGAACGGCGGCACGAAGCAAAGGTGCTGGCTAACAGAAATCTCAGCCGATGAGTTCGGTTGCTTCTTCCAACGGCACACCTTTCACTTTGACCTTAAGGCGAGTGAGATACTCTTCACCTGCGCTGGTGAGAGAGTATCCTCGGAAGTCCTCTCCATCATCCTCTTTGGTCTTTTCTACCATAGCCATAAGCCCGAGTTGGCGAAACTGGATGAGAATGTCGTCAATCTGATGTGGCAATATGTTGATTTGACGAGTTCCACATTGATCAACAATCCGAGTTCGAACATATTCGATCAACCCACCTTCGAAGCTATAGCTACCGACGAGCTTGTTGTAGCCCGGTGCCCCTTTTCGAAGGATATAGCCGTACATTGCTGGAGCGATAACCGAGAAGATTTCGTCCCAAGAAAGTGGTATCTCAGTTGATACGAGCCTTTTGTTTCGATCTTGGAATGTAGCGGTGAGTCGATAGACGTCACTGCCTTGTGCCAGATCGCCCCGGTCGATGCCTTGGAGTGGTACTGAGCGGTCGCGTACTTGCCGCTCAAGCTTCTTAATGGCTTTATCCTTAGCAGTAACCTCGTCCATCAATGCCTGCTCGCGTTCGATATCTTCCTTGCCGCGCGCCTGATTGGCTCGGACCCAACCGATGCGCGGATTTGTGCGCATTTCGTTCATGAGGCTTTTCATGACCATCATTCCGAGTTCGACCGGCTCATCAAATTGTCGGCAGGTTCGGGACATGACCTTTTCACGGAATGCTTCGAGCTTCGCACGGGCCACCGGATCGGTTTCGACGAACTCAGAAGCGACCTTCTTCAAATCCTTTCGGATAAAGCCAAGGACGGGAACGCCCTGTGCGGTGGCATAGTCGTATTCCATCTCGGTGAAGCTCAGGCCGGTGCTCTTGTGCACGCTACCGTATCTGCCGCCGACGATTACCACGTAGTAATCGCACTCGTTGATGACCGTCTTGATTAATTCCCACTGAGACAGGTCGGATGCCGGAAAAAGCTCCATGCCAGACGGCATGTGATTCATCTCAAGAATCGCTTGTGTCGCCTGCTGTCGCTCTTCGCGAAGATCCTCGTAAGTTGATGAAACGAAAACCTGATAGCGAACATCTGCCGTCATGATTTGAACACCCCATAGCGCATACGCTGTGTGATCCGGCAGCGGCCATCCTGTTCAATTACAAATCAACGTCAAGCCAGTGCTCTTAAACCGATCAAGATGGCCGTTCGTCCCGCCCGCGCGTGCGGCGTCTCTTCGACAGAAGGTGGAAATCGCTGCGCCCCTCTCCCCGCTCGCCTTCGGCGAGTCGCCCTCTCCCCCTGAAGGGGGCGAGGGTTAGGCCGGAGTCACCTCTCCCGCCCCAGTCCCCCCATCCTCGCCCGGCTCGGGCCGCTTGTCGAACACCTCGTCGATCAGCCCGAACGCCTTGGCCTCGTCGGCCTCGAGGAACTTGTCGCGGTCCATCGCTTTCTCGATCTCCTCAAGCTTCTGGCCGGTGTATTTGGCGTAGAGCTCGTTGAGGCGCTGGCGCATGCGCAGGATCTCGCGCGCCTGGATCTCGATGTCGGCGGCCATGCCCTGGGCGCCGCCCGAGGGCTGGTGGATCATGATCCGGGCGTTGGTGAGCGCGACCCGCATTCCGGGCTCGCCCGCGGCAAGCAGGAAGCTGCCCATGGACGCGGCCTGGCCGATGCAGACGGTGCTGATCTTCGGCCGGATATATTGCATCGTGTCGTGGATCGCGAGGCCGGCCGTCACCACGCCGCCCGGCGAGTTGATGTACATGAAGATGTCCTTCTTCGGGTTCTCGGACTCCAAGAAGAGCAGCTGGGCGGTGATCAGCGAGGACATATGGTCCTCGATCGCCCCGGTGATGAACACGATCCGCTCGCGCAGCAGCCGCGAATAAATGTCGAAGCTGCGCTCGCCCCGGTTGGATTGCTCGATGACGATGGGGACGAGCTGCGAGACGATGTCTTGGTGGTCGATCACGGGTGATGGGTCCTTGAGCTGCTGGAGAGCACCCTACATCGGCGGGAAAGCGCAAAGGTTCAAGGCGGATACAAGCCTCCCCCCTTGTGGGGGATGCGCGAGGACCGGATGTCCGGGGGACATCCGCAGCCCTGTCCCCCAGACAGGACTGCCTCGCGCATGGAGGGGGGCCGGCCGCGTCTGCGGCCGAAAAGATTCCTTTGTCCGCGTCATCTGCTGGCGCAGCTGACGCGCCCCCCACCCAACCCTCCCCACAAGGGGGAGGGCTATTGAGCCGTCGATCCCCTGGGGGCAGATAGCGACAGGTACGCAAGCCGCCTGACCTCGCGGCGGCCGCGGGTGACGGTGTCGAGGATCAGGCCGGCGAAGACGCAGAGGACGGCAATGATCACCATTCCGGTGACGAGGATCGCGGTCGGGAAGCGCGGGACGAGGCCGGTGTGCAAATAGGTCCGCACCAGCGGGATCGCGAGCAGGAAGGCGGCGAGGAGCAGGAGCTCGCCGATCGCGCCGTAGAACAGCACCGGCCGCTCGACCCGGTAGAGGTTGACGATCGTCTTCAGGATGCGCCAGCCGTCGCCGAAGGTCGAGAGCTTCGACTGCGAGCCTTCGGGGCGCGCCGCGTAGACGGTCTCGACCTCGCCCACGGGCATCCGAAGCTCGAGCGCGTGGACGCTCATCTCGGTCTCGATCTCGAAGCCGGCCGAAAGCACGGGAAAGCTCTTGACGAAGCGGCGGGAGAAGACCCGGTAGCCCGAGAAAATGTCGCTGAAGCTCCGCCCGAACAGGCCTGCGAGCAATCCTGTGAAGACCTTGTTCCCCATCACATGGCCGCCGCGATAGGCGCTCTTCTCGTCGTGGCGGCGGGTGCCGACGACCATGTCGAGCTGCTCGGCGAGCAGCATGTCGACCATGGCGGGCGCCGCTGCCGGATCGTAGGTGAGGTCGCCGTCGGCCATCACGTAAACGTCGGCGTCGATGTCGGCGAACATGCGCCGGACGACATTGCCCTTGCCCTGCTGCTTTTCGGTGCGGACGACGGCGCCGGCCTCGGCCGCAACCTCGCGCGTCCGGTCGCCGCTGTTGTTATCGTAGACGTAAACGGTGGCGCCGGGCAGCGCGGCCTTGAACCCCGCCACGGTCGCGCCGATCCCCGCTTCCTCGTTGAAGCAGGGCAGAAGCACGGCGATTGTCGGCGATGCGGCGCGGGCCAAGCTTTCCCCCTCTTGTGGACCTGCGACGGCTATAGTGGCGAAGCGGCGCGCACCGCTAGCCGTATCGACATTCGCTTAACCTAACCCTCTCCCCGCAGGGGAGAGGGGAACATGCTAGTCCAGCCGTGCGGTGGTGATGTGGAGCAGGCGGAAGTCGGACGACGGGTGAGTCACGCGCCATGGCTGGCCTGGCGGGATGACGAAGGCGTCGGCCGGGCCGATCTCGTTGAGGCCGCGGTACTCGAGCATCGCCGAGCCGGTGAGGACGAAGCCGAACACCAGCTCTCCGCCATGGCCGCCGAAAGCCATGGCCTCGCCGTTTCGAGGCCGCAGCGTCCGCACCTCGGCAAGGCCGCTCGTCGCCGCCTCGACCGCCGTCTCCTGCGCTTCGCCGGCGTCGGCGGACGTCCACTCGGTCTCCGCGGCGACGTGGCGGAGGAATCGCTGCCCTCCGAGGATGCGCCCGGGATTGTTCCCGTTGGGAAGCTCCAGCGCATGATCGGCATAGGTCGCGTGGACCGCGGGCGCGCTGATCTCGACGATTTCGAAAGCATCCGAGCTTTCGAGCACGCGATGGCGGATTCCGGGCGGCTGGAGCACGAGGTCGCCCTCGCGCATGACGAACGGCTCGCCCTGATCCTGATAGACGACTCGCACCCAGCCGCGCCGGACGGTGAGCAGCTGAAGCGCGATCCGGTGGAAATGCACCCAGTCGCTGACGGGTCCGCCATCGGGAATCGAGATGTGGGAGGCGATGTAGCGCCCGCCGAGACGGCTCGGGATCAGGTCGCGATAGAGCATGCCGGCGCGGCCTTCTCCGGCAGACGAACCGGCGCGAGTGAGCACGAACTCCGGCGCGAACGGCGGCAGGCGGTCGTCAGGTGGGGAAGCGCCCAGGCGGGTGGTCAGCCGGACCGAATCCTCGTCCCTGCTGAGGACCGCGGTATGCGGATCGTCCGCGGGGTAGATGAGGTCGAGCCGGAAACCCTGTGCGCGCAGATCGTCGAGCCCGACGCCCAAATCCTCGCAGACGATCTCGCGTTCGCTCAACCCTTCTTCGCCGGCTTCTTGGCCTTGGGAGCGGGCTTGGTCTGAGCCTTGGCTTTCGGAGCAGCCTTCGGCTCGGCCTTGGCTTTGGGACTATCGGCGGCCTTCGGGGCGGCTTTGTTCGCCGGCTCCCTCTTCAGCGGCTTGGCGGGTTTCGGCTTGGCTTTCGCCTCTTTCGTCAGCTTGACCTTCTTCGGCGCCCCCTCGGCTTTGCTCGGGGCAGGCTTGGCCGGCTTGGCCGCCTGAGTCAGGACCTCCTCGGGTTTCGGCGCCGACTTCTTCGCGCCGCCCTTCTTCGCCTTGGGCTTCTGGTGCTCGGCATGGTCGTGCCCGCAGCCGGGGCCGTGGACATGCCCTTCCTCGCTCTCGAGGTCGGCCTCGAGCTGCTCGCGAGTCGCCCTGCGGTCGGTGATCTCCGCCTTGCCGAAGAGGAAATCGACGACCTTGTCCTCGTACAGCGGCGCCCGCAGCTGTGCGGCGAACATCGGCTCCTGCTGCACCAGCTCGAGGAAGCGCTCGCGCTCCTGCCCCTGGTATTGCGACGCGGCCTGGCCGATCAGCGCCCGCATCTCCTGCTCGCTGACCTCGACCCCATTGGCGGCGCCGATCTCCGACAGCAGCAGCCCGAGCCGAACCCGGCGCTCGGCGATTCGGCGATAGTCGCCCGCTTCTTTCTCGATTTCCGCCAGCGCCGCCTTGGGATCGGCCTCGTGGCTGGCCTCGTGCCGAAGCTGGTTGAGGATGTTCTCATTTTCGGCGTCGACCATCGATTCGGGGACCGGGAAGTCGTGCCGCTCGGCGAGGATGTCGAGCAACTGGCGCTTCATGTGCGTCCGGGTGAGGCCGTTCAGCTCCTGCTCGACCTGGCCGCGGATCAGGCCTTTCAAATGATCGAGGTCGTTGAGGCCCAGGGTCTTGGCGAAAGCATCGTCGACCTTGGTTTCGCCGGCGGTCTTCACCGCTTTCACGGTGACCGCGAAGACCGCTTCCTTGCCCTTCAAATTCTCGACCGGATAATCGGCCGGGAAGGTCACCTTGACCTCGCGGCTATCGCCCGCCTTGGCGCCGGTCAGCTGATCCTCGAAGCCCGGGATCAGACGCCCCGAACCGAGCTCGACCTCCATGTCCTCGCCCTTGCCGCCCTCGAACGGCTTGCCGTCGACCTCGCCCTCGAAATCCATGACGACGAGGTCGCCGGTCGCCGCGGCATGTTTCTTGGGCGCGTCTTCCCAGCGCTTGCTCTGGCTCGCGAGCTGCTCGATCTGCCTGTCGACCGCGCCCGAGTCCGGCTCGACCGTCAGCCGCTCGAGCTTCAACCCGTCGATCTGCGCCGGAGGGACTTCGGGGAGCGCTTCGAGGCTGACATAGACTTCGGCGTCCTTGCCCGGCTCATATTGATCGTCGAGCTCGACCTGCGGCTGGAGCGCGGGCCGCACCTTCTGCTCTTCGAGCAGCTGCTGCACGCCGTCCTGGACGGCGCCGTTGAGCGCGTCGCGGCGGAGCGCCTCGCCATGCATCTTGCGGATGAGGTTCGGCGGCACCTTGCCGGGGCGGAAGCCGGGCATCCGCACCTGCGGCGCTATCCGTTTCACTTCCTTGTCCACCCGCGCCTCGATGTCCTCGGCGGGGATGGTCAGCATGAAGGCGCGTTTCAGGCCCTCGTTCTGCGTCTCGACGGTCTTGATGCTCACGTTCTTTAAATCCCGATCATGTTTGGCGGCCGCGCGAGATTTCCGTGCTCGCCTGTCCCGCGGACAGGCTGTGCGTGAATTCCATACTCGGACATCCACTGGATGTCCTGCGCGCGAATTCCGTGCTCGGACATCCACCGGATGTCCTGCGCCGGAATTGGTGCGCGCGGAGGGACTCGAACCCCCACATCTTTCGACAACAGGACCTAAACCTGCCGCGTCTACCAATTCCGCCACGCGCGCGGACGCCGTAGGTGGCGCGGCCTATAACAGGCGGAGCCCGTTGGGCAAGGCGAAGCAGGCGGCAACTGTCTGTTCTCAGGGGCGTTCGGAAGCATGGGAGAGCCCGTCATGCAACAACCCGAACCCCAGGAGCCGCCGACCACGCCGGCACCGGCGACGCCCGAGCCGTCGAAGCCCGGCCAGCCAACCGAGCCGCCGCCCGGGATCCCGACGCATTCGCCCGACATCGACGTCCCCTCGCCGCCTTCGCCTGGCACGAATCCAACGCCGGGGCCGATCTCGCCGGTCGGTTAAGCGTCCCCTCCCTGGAAGGGAGGGGTTAGGGGTGGGTGCGCGAAGCGCGTCTTGCTATGGCGGATGAATGTCCCGACGCGTAGAAGTAGCAGTTACCGAACGCGCCCGCACCCTGCGTAGCAATGCCACCCGCGAAGAGCGCAAGATGTGGGAACTCTTGTGCCGTTATCGCCCCAAGTTCACGCGGCAGTTCCCGATCGGTCCATACATCGTCGATTTCGCCTGCCGCCAGGCGAAGCTGGTGGTCGAGATCGACGGCGGACAGCACGCCGAATCGGAATGCGACATCGTCCGCGACCAGTGGCTTGCCGACCAAGGCTGGAGCGTGTTCCGCGTGTGGAACAGCGACGTGCGCGAAAATCCCACCGGCACGGCCGAGGCAATCGTCGCACGCGCCGCCGAGTGCCTCGGCGGCACCCACCCCAAACCCCTCCCTTCCAGGGAGGGGAGGAGGAGGCGGCCGATCGCGTAGCCAGTGTCCGCAATGGGTGATGGGGTGGACGCCCCCCGACGGCATTGATGTGCCAAGGTGAGGTGTCGTTACTTCACCTGAGGGAGACG
>DASUIB010000245.1:0-5585 GCA_036273235.1 Sphingomicrobium sp.
AGTATTACCGAACTGGTGGCCAAGAGCTGACGCTCGCGATTATATTTTTTTCTGTGCTCAGCGTTCTCGGTGTTTTGGTGTTCTACGAGAGCTTCCGCGCGGTACAACGTTACGAGGAGCTCAGTAACTAATTAAGCATCCACGGAATCGGCAATGGCGTCGCCACGACCTATGCCTACGATCCGGTGTCGCGCCTCACGAGCCTGACCCACAACCTCGCCGGCACCGCCAACGACCTGACGATCGGCTCGCTCGCCTACAACCCCGCCTCGCAGATCACGTCGGCGCCGCGCTCCAACAGCGTCTTTAGCTGGACCGGAGCGACCGCGCTCAACCGCAACTACACGATCAACGGGCTCAACCAGTGCACCAGCGCGGGGACGGCGACGTTCAGCTACGACACCAAGGGCAATCTCACCCAGTCGAACAGCACCTTAAATCGTCGTTGGCAATTGCTTTGCGTTGGCGCACAATGACTTCGCCGAATCGAAGTGGGGTCAGGGGGCATCAATGCATCCCGCGTCGATACGTGCGCGCGCCGCGCTTGCGGCAGTTTCAGCTTTTCTCTCATCCGTCGCTCACGCGCAGGATTCCTATTCGGATCCGGCCGGATCGGGCGTTCTCGTTTCCGCAGTCAACTGGCTGCAGGGGACGTTGCTGGGGACCATCGCGACCGTCGTCGCAGTGATCGCGGTTGCCGCGGTCGGGTTCATGATGCTCACCGGGCGGATCAACTGGCGCTATGGGGTGACGGTCGTCCTCGGCTGTTTCATCCTGTTCGGCGCGGCGAGCATCGTCGCGGGGATCCACTCGACCGCCACGCTCGGCCAGTGACCGCGATCAAGTGAACGTGCTCGAGCGCGACACATTGTTCGTAGGCCTGACGCGGCCGCAGATGTTCGCGGGCGTCACGTACAGCCTGTTCGTCGTGAACGTGGTGATGGCGACCGAGCTGTTCCTGATCTTCAAGTCGCTGTGGGTTATCGGAGCCGCGCTGCTGATGCACGGCGCCGGTGTGCTGCTGTGTCTCAAGGAGCCGCGCTTCTTCGATCTCTGGCTTGCGCGTGTATCGAAATGCCCGCGGATCAAGAATTACCAGGTGTGGGGATGCAACTCCTACCGTCCCTGACCAACGATGCCGCGGCCGCGGCACGGGAGCAGCCGGCGGGGAGGCATCTCCCCTACGCGCGGCATGTCGATGATCATACGATCGAGACGCGTGATGGCCTGCTCTGCCAAGTGATCCAGGTCCGCGGCCTTCTGTTCGAGACAGCCGACACCGATGAGATCAACTACCGCAAGCAGCTGCGCGATGCCGCACTGCAGGCGATCGGCTCGTCGCGTTACGCTGTGTACCATCACATCATCCGCCGCGAAGCCGAAGTTGCGCTCGATGCCGACTATCGCGATGATTTCTCGAAGCGGCTCGATACCTCGTGGCGTGCGAAGCTCTCGACACGGCGGCTGTACATCAATGACCTGTTCCTGACACTCGTGCGCCGCCCGCTGCAGGGAAAGGTGGGGACAGCCGACCGGCTCCGCCAGCGCTTCGGGAAGGTAGTCGAGCCGCTCGACACGACGCGGTACGAACTTCAGCAGCTCGATCAGGCGCGCGATGCGCTGATCGCCGCGCTCGGCAATTACGAGCCGCGGCTCCTCGGCGTTTACGACACGAGCCAGGGCCCATGCTCGGAACCGCTCGAGTTCCTGTCCTATCTGTTCAACGGCGAGATGCGGCCGGTGCTTCTGCCGATGCAGGACATCGGCGATTATCTGCCCTATCGCCGGATCAGCTTCGGCCAGGACGCGATCGAGCTCGGCCGGGCCGGCGCAAGTCCTCGGCAATTCCTCGGGCTTGTCTCGATCAAGGATTATCCGGGCCAGACCGCGCCAGGCATGCTCGACCAGCTGCTGCGGCTTCCGTTCGAGCTGACGGTCTCGCAATCGTTCGGATTCGTCGAGCGGCAGGCGGCGCTCTCGCGGATGAATTTGGCGCTGCGGCGAATGCGCTCGGCCGAAGACGAGGCGCTGAGCCTTAGGGGCGAGCTTACCGAAGCCAAGGACAATGTTGCGGCTGGCCGTGCCGCCTTCGGCGAGCACCATATGACGATTGCCGTGCGCGCCAGCTCTCCCGACGAGGTCGACGAAGGCATTGCCGAAGTTCAGGCCTCGCTCGCGGACCTCGGTATTCTTTCGGTGCGCGAGGACATTGCGGTCGAGCCGGCATTCTGGGCGCAGTTTCCCGGCAACTTCAAATATATTGCGCGGCGAGGGCTGGTCTCGACCTCGAACTTCGCGGGGCTTGCGAGCTGCCACAATTTCTCGCTCGGGAAGCCCACAGGCAATCACTGGGGCGAAGCCGTGACGCTGCTCGAGACGACCGCGGCGGGCCCTTATTTTTTCAATTTCCACCAGGGCGATCTTGGCAATTTTACCGTGATCGGCCCATCGGGCTCCGGCAAGACGGTCGTGCTCAATTTCCTGCTCGCGCAGGCGCGGAAGTTCAAGCCGCGCATCATTTTCTTCGACAAGGACCGGGGCGCCGAGCTGTTCATCCGCGCGATCGGCGGGCGCTACGATGTGCTCCGGCCCGGAATCCCGTCCGGCCTCAATCCGCTCCAGCTCCCAGACACGGCGGCGAACCGGCAGTTCCTCATCGACTGGATCGGCGTTCTTGCCAGCGGCTGCGACGGCGAGGAGCTGGCGCGGATCAAGGAGGCGGTCGAAGCCAATTACGAGCAGCCGATCGAGCACCGGCGGCTGCGCTACATCGTCGAACTGTTCCGCGGCGGCCATCGTCCGCACGGGGCAGATCTGTGGTCGCGCCTCACCGCCTGGTGGGGTGAGGGCGAACGCGCGTGGCTGTTCGACAATGAAATGGACCTGACCGACCTCGGCGCGGACTCGGTCGGGTTCGACATGACCCAGGTCCTCGACGATCCTGTGGTGCGCACGCCGGCGATGATGGTCCTGTTCCACCGGGTCGAGGAGCGGCTCGACGGCAGCCCGGCGATCATCGTCGTCGACGAGGGCTGGAAGGCGCTCGACGACGATGTGTTCGTCCGTCGGATCAAGGATTGGGAAAAGACCATCCGCAAGCGCAACGGCATCGTCGGCTTTGCGACCCAGAGCGCGCAGGATGCCTTGGAGAGCCGGATCGCGAGCGCGATCATCGAACAGGCCGCCACCCAGATCTTCATGTCCAATCCCAAGGCGCAGGCACGCGAGTATATCGATGGCTTCGGTCTTACCGAGCATGAGCTCGAGCTTGTTCGCACCATTCCCGACAGCGCCCACTGTTTCCTGATCAAGCACGGCAATGACAGCGTCGTCGCGCGGCTCAATCTTAGCGGCGAGAAGGAGCTGCTGACCGTGCTTTCGGGACGCGAGCGGACGGTCCGGCTCTTGGACGAGATCCGCGTCGAGATCGGTGACGATCCCGCCGACTGGCTGCCGCGGCTGCTGGAGGTCGCGTGATGGACATGTGTCCCGCGGTTCCGCCGGGCTCCGGCTTCATCGGCTCGATGACCGGCTATATCGACTGCCAGGCGCAGGTGCTCGGGTCGGGCACATGGTCCGCCTTGGCCGCACCGGGGTCGACGCTCAGTGTCGTGCTCACCGGGTTCCTGACGATCACGATTGCCTTGATCGGCTACAATCTGCTGCTCGGGCACAGCCTCACCGTTCGGAGCGGCACGCTGGCGGCGGTCAAGATCGGAGCGATCTTCGCGCTCGCGACCAGCTGGCCCGCGTACCGGACGCTCGTCTACGATCTGGTGACCGACGGCCCGTCGCAGCTGGTCGCCGAGATCGGCCCGCAGGCGGGGGTGGTCGGGTCCGATGGGACGCTCGTCCAGCGGCTCGACCTGGCCGATCAGGCGCTCGCGCAGCTCGCCATTCTGGGCCCTGGCAATCCGCCACCGAACACAGGCACACAAATCCCGCCGGCGCCGTTCGGTGGCTTCGACGCCTTCGCGCTTGGCGGCTCGAGGATCTTGTTCGAGCTGACCGCGATTGCGGGATTGGGGATCGTGCGGATCATCGCCGGCCTCATGCTCGCACTGGGCCCTTTCTTCATCGCCTTCCTGATGTTCGACAGCACCCGGAGCCTTTTCGAAGGCTGGGTGCGGGTGCTCGGCGGCGCAGGCTTGGCCGCAATCGGTGTTTCGATCGCGCTCGGGCTCGAGCTCGCGCTTTTGGAGCCGTGGCTCAGCGACGTGCTGGCGCGGCGCATGGGGGGCGAAGCACTGCCGACGGTCTCGACCGAGCTGTTCGTGATCGCATGCCTGTTTACAATGATCGTCGCCGCCGCGCTTTACGCCTGCGCCCGCGTCACGCGCGCGTTCCGGCTGGCGCCCCTGCTCAAGGTTCTACCAGTTGCGACGGAACAGGGCAGGGCGGGCGCATCGCCGGTCCTCGCCGCGAACACGGCCTCGCGCGAACTCGCCGATGTCGAGCGCAGCCGTGCCGCGTCCGTGGCAAGCGCCTTCGTTTCGATGAACAGGCGGGAGCTGCGTGATCTGACACTGTCCGCTCCGAGTGGAGTAGCGGCACCGGGCCGCACTCCGGCACTGTCGTCATCCAACGACTCCGCTGCCCGCGCCGCTATGCCGGTCCCGGTCGGCCGCTCGTTCACCCGGCATCCGCACGCGCGAGTATCGGCGACGTCAGCAAGAAGGGACGCCGGCGCATGAACGAGCACAGCCGCGAAGGGCTCGACGCTTATTATGCCGAAGCCGCGAGCTGGAACCGCGACCGGGTCCAGGCGATGCGCTCGTCGCAGCGGATCGCCTGGTGGATCGCGGGGATCGCCGCGGCAATCGCGCTGTTCGAGGGGATCGCGCTTGTCCTCCTGACGCCGCTCAAGACCGTCGAGCCCTATACTTTGATGGTCGATAAGACGACGGGCTATGTTCAGGCGCTGAAACCGCTCGACCAAGCGAAGATCGCACCCGATTCAGCGCTGACCCAGTCGTTCCTCGTCCAATATGTGATCGCGCGCGAAGGGTTCGACATGGCGACGCTCAATTCGAACTACCGCAAGGTCGCTTTGTTCTCGGCCGACACTGCACGAAGCTCCTACCTCCAGCAGATACAGGTCGGAAATCCCGCAAGCCCGCTGACCCTCTATCCGCGCACGACCACGGTCGGCGTTCAGGTCAAAAGCGTGTCGCCGATCGGACAGAATGCGGCGCTGGTGCGGTTCGATACCGTCCGCAGCGACGCGGGCACCCAGCCGCAGCCGCCGAGTGCATGGGTTGCGGTGATCCGCTACCGCTATTCCGATGTCCCGATGAGTCTCGACGACCGGTTCGTGAACCCGCTCGGCTTCCAGGTGACGAGCTACCGAAAGGATCAGGAGGTTCTGGCGCCAGAGGCTTCCCCGCCGGCGCCAGCCGCTGCCGGCATTGCCGGGCCGGCAGCGGCATCGCCACCGCCTTATTATGGCGGTGCCGGACAGCCGACGCAGACTGCGGTGCCCCGATGAAGTCCGCTACTCTCTTTGCTCCGCTGTTGCTCCTGAGTGCCGTGCCCGCGCTTGCGCAGATTCAGCCCGAGCCGGTAGGCGGCGATCCGCACCTCCA
>DASUIB010000246.1:0-4755 GCA_036273235.1 Sphingomicrobium sp.
AACACCGTGGAGGTTCGAGTCCTCTCCCGGGCACCAGATTAGATTTCTTCATATTTTTCAATAACTTCCAGATTCGAGATAGCGCTCGAACTTGCGCGCATCTTAGATGATTCTTCTGGGGGATCGCAGGAGGCGCACAGAGCGGCGATCACGAGAGGGAGCCCCTCACCAGCATCCCGGAGGGAGCCTGCCGAGGCACTCGTAGCGGGTAAAAATCAGTTCCAGTCCGGGGGGTTCGATTCCCGTGAGCCGGCCACCGAACCGACCGAATTCAGTCAGCGCTTTGCAAAACGCGCAATCTCAAAGGATCACTCGATATCGTCGACAATGGGGTCGTCGTCCGCGAGTTCAACCGCGGCAGGCAAGTTTGGTAGTGTGGTTCCGGCTCGTTGCATTCGGCGTGTCGGCCTGTCCGCCACGAATAGGGCGCTATGCTGCTTACCACCTGGCTGCCGGAGACAGCTCGCGGCACGCGCGATCTCGATCCGCGATTCCCGTGGATCGGCCAGATGGACGCCGCGGCGGCGGCACATCGTCGGGCCCTGCCACAACGGCACTCACGCCGCGAGTGATAGACGGACGAACGCATGTCATCGCTCGCCTGGATTGATTTCGACGAAGCCGAGCACCAGCGCGCACAGCGAATCATGGCGCTCTTCCAGGAACGCGAAAGCCGGGACGAGCTCGGCTTGGGCGCCATCCGCGATTCAATCGCCGATCACCTCTTTCCCGGAACGAGCACGATCCAGACCCGCTTGCGC
Source organism: Sphingomicrobium sp. (assembly GCA_036273235.1). GTDB lineage: Bacteria > Pseudomonadota > Alphaproteobacteria > Sphingomonadales > Sphingomonadaceae > Sphingomicrobium. The sequence goes on from DASUIB010000246.1 coordinate 762, forward strand.
TACATGCTCTTCATTCCCTGGCTGTTCCGCATGCTCGAAGCTCGGGATGTCCCGGAAAGCCAGTTGCGAACTGAGGCGCGCACGCTGGAGATCCGGCTCGCCGATGCGCTGAAGCGCGGCGGCGAGACTAGCGGGATCATCGGACGCGACGCCGGGCCCCGTCTGCAGCGCCTGCCCAGCTCAGTATACTGGGCCGGCCTTGGCGCCTGGGGCATTCGGCTCTTTCCCGGTTCCACGGATAGTCTGTTCGTCTCGCTGCGTGGCCTCAAGCGATGGCAGCGGCCATCTGACGAGAACGCTGCAGCGGGTCCGGCGTTGCGTGCAATCTGGACTCAAAGCCTGCCGGAGGCACCCGAGGACCTCCTCGATCAGGCCGTCTTTGGCCTGACGATCGACGAGGCGCAGTTCATCATCGATCGTCTGATCGCCAGCCAGCCGGCGACGCTCCTGACCTTTCTGGCACGCGAAGGCATCGATGCCGACTGTGACTACATCTGGAGCCACCCGCTTCTCGCAACGTTTCCGGCGCCTACGCGACGGCTCATCCGGCACGGCCAGATCTTCTCCGACGTGATGTACGGGGCCACGCTCCTCTACAATCTCGCCCTAAGCGAATTGCGCGGGCGGGACGATTGGGCCGCGGACTATCGGGAGCGAATGGCGACCTGGACGGCCGGGCTCGATCAGCGGGCCCTGAACGGGTGGTCGCTCGATGATTTTTGGAAGGTCGTCGAGCATCCCGCACACAGCATCCGACCCGCGGCCAAACGCTTCGTCATGCAATGGGTCGAGCTTGTCGCCGACGGCGTAAAGCAGATCGCTTCGACGCCCGCCGCGCGCCAACTGGTGGAAGAACGCGAACGGCGCCTGAAAACCAGCCAATCCCGCTTCACCAATCATGCTGTGCGCGATCGTTGGAGCGGAGCGTCGGGTGTCGCCCGTCTCGCCTTTCGCTGGAGCCAGGCGAAATCGCATCTCCGAGACCTGGCCCATGCTGAATAGGCACAGCCTCGATCCCGAAGAGCGAACGCTCTATGGCGCCAATCTCCAGCCGCCGGCCGGTTACGCTTTCGACGCGGCGATCGCGACGACCTTCTCGCTCGACTTCGAGACAGCCCTCGCCGTGCCAGTCAGCCTCGCGCTGTTCGCTGCGGAGAATCGCGACGACATTCTGGCCCATCCGCTGGCCTTGCTCGAAGGCGCCGAGCGAATTGCCGGCCGCCTGCTCGTCTTTACCGATGCCGGACATATCCAAGCGCATACGCGCCCGCATTCCCGACTCTGTTCCCTGCTCGAACGCATCATCGTGGAGGTCGCGGCACCCAACAACGGTGCGTTTCATCCCAAGATGTGGGCGCTGCGCTTCAAGTCGATGCGCGCCGATGAACCCGTCCGCCTGCGCCTGCTGGTGCTATCGCGCAATCTGACACGCGATCGCTCCTGGGACATCGCCCTGACGCTCGACGGCGTGGTCGCCAAGCGCCCGCAGGCCCTTAATCGGCCCCTGGTCGATTTCGTTCGCCGCCTTCCGGACCTGGCCACTGCCGGCCTTCCTGAAGGCGCCCGTGCGCTCGCAGAAGAATTTGCCGACGACATGCGACGCACCGATTGGACCCTGCCCGATCCCTTCGAGAGTGTGTCATTTGCAGTGAACGGCCTCGGCGGGAAGCCGTGGCGCCCAGACTCCTGCGTCCGGCTCGGCGTCATCTCCCCCTTCTGCGACGACAAAGCGCTGTCGATGCTCGCGGACTTAGCCGGGGAAAACCGGCCCGTCCTCATTGGCCGTTCGGACGAACTCGCGCTTGTGCATCCCACGACACTAAACCGGTTCAGCCGCGTGGCTGTCCTGGACGAGATGGCCGCCACCGAAGACGGCGAGGAATTGGAGCCGACCGCACTGCAGGGTTTACACGCCAAAGCGTACGTCGCGGAGAGAGGCTGGGATACGGCGATCACGGTCGGCTCCGGCAATGCCACGCAGCCCGCTTTCCTGTCAGGCACCAACGTGGAACTCTTCGCGACCGTGACCGGCAAACGGTCGCGCGTCGGCAGCGTCGAGGAGATCTTGGGCGAGAAGGGGTTCGGCCGGCTCACACGCCCCTTCGTACCCGACGAATTCGCCGCCGCGGATCTGGTTCAGCGTGCCGCCGAGGCGCGCCTCGACGCCGCGCGCCGCGAACTTTGCCGCAGCGGCTTGACACTTCGCTGCGCGCGCGAGCCGTCGGGAGACGATGGCCAAGTGCTCTGGCGCGTGTGGCTCACGCCGCCTGCAGCCCTCACGCTCACCGGGATTGGGGCGTTGCGCGTCTGGCCCATCACGCGAGGTGAAGGCCACTCTCAGGACGCACTCGCAGGATTGCGGCTCGGCCAAACGATCGATCTCGGCGCCATGCCGCTTCTTGATCTAACGCGATTCCTCGCCTGTCATGTAAGCGATCAGGACAGCGAGTTGTCCATACTGTTCAGCACTGGCTTCATCCTGGAAGGCCTGCCGTCGGAACGGCATGCCGCGATCCTGCGCTGGGTCATCGATAGCAAGGACGCCTTCTTCCGATATCTCCGGCTGCTCCTCGCCGAACTCGGCGACCCGTTCGCCGCCGCTTTGGCTGCGCAGGACGGCTCCGGCAGTGGCGCGTGGCGGACGGCTGCCGACGATGCTCCGCTGCTCGAAGAGATGGTGCGCGCCTTTTGTCGAGGCGGCGATCAGTTGCATGCGATCGAACGGCTGATCACCCGATTGGAGGTTACGGGCGAAGGCGAAACTGATCCTGTTCCCCCTGAATTTCGGGCCCTGTGGGAAACGTTCCGGATCGCGCTCGCCGCACGGGAACACACCCGTGGCGGATGAACGCTTCCGTGCCGCGCCAGCGCTGGCTCCGCTGAAGGTCTTTCAGCGCCGCACCGTCGACTATGTTTTCGAGCGACTCTACAGTTCGGACGATCCTGTGCGGCAATTTCTGGTCGCGGACGAGGTCGGGCTCGGCAAGACCCTGGTCGCCCGCGGCTTGATCGCGCGAATGATCGAGCGTCTATGGGATACGACGGCGCGGATCGATATCCTCTACATCTGCTCCAACCAGGCGATCGCCGCCCAGAACCTCAATCGCCTGAATGTTCTGGGCCGCCGGGAGCCCGCGTTGCCGACCCGGATGACTCTCATTCCGTTGCAGCTGCGGGACCAGGAAGGACTCGACGCCAACAAAGTCAATTTTATCAGCCTGACGCCAGGCACGACCATCGATCTTCGTTCGGCCACCGGCGTCACGCAGGAACGCGCGTTATTGGAGCACCTGCTGCGCGATCTCGTCTCGCACCCTCGCGGACTTCACAACCTGTTGCAGGTTACCGCCGGCGTCGATGGCTGGAATCGTGCCGTCTACAGCCTCGATCTGGACGGTGTCGATACTCGCATCATCGATCGCTTCCGCCGCGAGGTGCAGGCCGATAGGGATTTACTTCAGGAACTCGAACGCGTCTCCGAGATGTTCCTGCGCCGTCGCGACGTCTATCCCCAGGACATGACGCAGCCGCGCAACAGCCTCGTTGCGCGACTTCGCGCCAAACTCTCCCATGCTTGCGTCGATGCGCTTCAGCCCGACCTGATCATCATGGATGAGTTCCAGCGCTTCCGCGATCTCCTGCACGGCGACAGCGACGCAGCAATTCTGGCCCAGAAGTTGTTCGACTACACCGGCAGCGATGGCCAGGCGGCGCGAACCCTGCTCTTATCCGCCACGCCCTACCGCATGCTGACGCTCACCGGCGATGAACCCGACGAGGGCGATCACTATCAGGACTTCCTCGAGACTCTGAGCTTCCTCTATGGCCGCGACAAAGGACCGGAGGTCGCGGCCGTGCTGGCAAACGAGATGCGCGCCTTCCGGGGCTTCCTGCACGGCCTACCAGCATCGCGCGCCGCTGCAGTCGACGCCCGGCGCACGATCGAGCAGCGACTGCGCCTGGTGATGGCGCGCACGGAGCGCGTCGCCAGCAC
>DASUIB010000247.1:0-5072 GCA_036273235.1 Sphingomicrobium sp.
TCAGTCAATTCAAACGAAGCGCTCCTGCGCAGAAAGGGCATTGGGTCGAAGGGTTCCTCCCCGTGCAGCAGGGCAGAGTAACATTGGGCCAGATGTTGATGGGTTCGCCGCGCCGCCGCGCTTGACGCAGCCTTCGCTGCCACGCGTTCCTGTCGTTCGCGCCTGCGCAGATAGTCCACTTGTTCCCGAGTCATGCTTGGCCTCCCATGTGCTCTGCACTAGCCCACGGGGATGACATGCAAATGACAGACGGATGTCGCGGCGATGACAGGATCGGCTGTGCGGCCCTTTCGGGACGCTGCTCACACTGGGGACGTGTCGAGCGAATAGCCTTCGGAGCGCACGGTGCGGATGACGTCCCCGCCAGGGCCCAGTGCGACGCGAAGGCGCCGGATCAGCACGTCGACGGTTCGAAGCTCGACCTCTTCATTGTGCGGCCAGATGATGTCGAGCAGCCGCTGACGCGAGAAGACGCGTTCCGGATTCCTGAGGAAATGGTGCAGCAGCCGATATTCGGTTGGACCGAGCGAGATTGGACGGCCATCCCTGCGCACGCGGTGCGCGGCCGTATCGAGTTCGATCCCTCCATAGGTCAGCTTCTCCGCCATGAGGTCGGGCAGCGACCGGCGCAACAAGGCGTTGGCGCGCGCGACCAGCTCCTTGGGACTGAACGGTTTGGGGACGAAATCATCCGCGCCGGTCTCGAGCCCGCGAATGCGGTCGTCTTCGTCGCCGCGGGCGGTGAGCATCATGATCGCCAAGGTTGCAGTCGCGCTGTTCCGCCGGACCCGGCGGCAGACCTCGATCCCGCTCGTCCCCTCGATCATCCAATCCAAAATGACCAGGTCGGGCCTGATCTCGTCGATGAGGATCAGCGCCTCGTCGCCGCTTGGTGTCGATGTGACCGTGAAGCCGGCGCCGGTGAAGTGAAACTTCAGCAGTTCGGCAATCGGCCTGTCGTCCTCGACGACGAGCAGGCGCTTCGTCGTCGTGCACCTCATTTCGGCGACTTGCCCGGCCGGTCGGTCATGTGCTGGCCAGTGGCCGCATAATAGACCATCTCGGCGATGTTGGTCGCGTGATCGCCGACCCGCTCGAGGTTCTTGGCCATGAACAGGAGATGCGTTGCCTGGCCGATATTGTGCGGGTTCTCCATCATGTGCGTGAGAAGAGCGCGGAAGATGGAGTCGTAGAAATCGTCGACTGCGTCGTCGCGCTGGCATACACGGTAGGCGGCTTCTGAATCGCGCTCGACGAAGGCGTTGAGCACATCGTGCACCATGCCCGTCGCAATCCGCGCCATTTCGGGAAGCAGCGACAGGGGCTCGATCTTGCCCGCATTCTCCAGCAGCGGGACGCGCTTGGCGATGTTCTTCGCATAATCGCCGATCCGCTCCACAACGCCCGAGATCTTCAGCGCAGCGACGACGTCGCGAAGATCCTCCGCCATGGGCGCACGAAGCGCAATCAGCTGGACTGCCCGTCGCTCGGTTTCGACCTCGAGCGCGTCAAGCTTCTTGTCGTCCTTGATGACACGCTCCGCACCCTCGACGTCGCGCTCGACCAGGCAGCGCATCGCTTCGCCGATGGAATGTTCGGCAAGCCCGCCCATCTGGTTGATGAGCGCTCGCAACCTTTCCAGATCCTCATCGAACGCCTTGAGCGTATGTTCACGGGGTTGCTGCATGTTCGCTCCAGTCAGCCGAACCGGCCGGTGATATAATCCTTGGTGCGCTGCTCGCGCGGATTGGTGAAGATGTCGCTCGTCTTCCCGAACTCGATCAGTTCGCCCATGTGGAAGAAGGCTGTGCGGCGCGACACCCGCGCCGCCTGCTGCATGTTGTGGGTGACGATCACGATCGTGAAGCGCTCGCTGAGCTCGTGAATCAGCTCCTCGATCTTGGCGGTCGAAATCGGATCGAGCGCCGAGGTGGCTTCGTCGAGCAGCAGGATCTCGGGCTTCACCGCAATCGCGCGGGCGATGCACAGCCGCTGCTGCTGACCGCCCGACAGCGACAGCGCACTCTGGTTGAGCTTGTCCTTCACCTCGTCCCACAGCGCCGCCTGGCGAAGCGCATCCTCGATCCGGTCGTTGAGCTCGGATTTCGACAGGCGCTCATAATAAGACAAAGCGAACCCGACATTCGCCCGGATCGACGAGGGAAAAGGCGTCGGCTTCTGGAACACCATGCCGACCAGCCGGCGCAGGTCCGACAGGGGATAGCGGCGATCGAGCACGTTGCGGCCATCAATGAGGATCTCGCCGCTGGCATCCTGATCCGGGTAAAGCTCGTAGATTCGGTTGATGGTTCGAAGCAGAGTGGATTTGCCGCAGCCCGACGGGCCGATGATCGCCGTCACGGCGTTGGCGGGAACGGTCATGGTGACGTCCTTCAGCGCCTGCAGCTTGCCGTAGCGGAAGTTGAGATTCCGCATCACGATCGCCCCGGGGGTCGCGGGCAGATCGGGCGTTTCCTCGGTCTCGATCCGGATGATGGTCGCCGTGTCGTTCATCGATATGTACCTTTCCGGGCGAGCAACCGGACCAGGAGGTTGAGAATGAGGACGAAGGCGGTGAGGACGAACGCGCCGGCCCAAGCGAGCGTGTGCCACTCGTCATAGGGGCTCATCGCATATTGGAAGATGACGACCGGCAGGTTGGCGAGCGGTCCGTTGAGGTTCGCGCTCCAGAACTGGTTGTTGAGCGCCGTGAAGAGCAGGGGCGCGGTCTCTCCGGCGATCCGCGCGATCCCGAGCAGGATTCCGGTGAGGATCGCGCTCAGCGCTGCCCTGTAGATGATCTGGGAGGTCACGCGCCAGCGCGGCAGGCCAAGCGCAAAGCCCGCCTCGCGCATCTGGTCCGGCACGAGGCGCAGGGATTCCTCAGTCGTGCGCACGACGATCGGAAGCAGGATCATCGCCAGCGCGAGCGCACCGGCATAGCCCGAGAAATGGCCCGCGGTCACGACCAGCAGCTCATAGACGAACAGCCCGATGACGATCGAGGGGGCGCTCAGCAGGACATCGTTGAGGAAGCTCACCACCGCCGCCAGCCGCGAATGGCGCCCATGTTCGGCAAGATAGGTGCCCGCCGCAACGCCGAGCGGCGCGCCAACCACCACGCCGAGCAGGATCATCATTGCGCTTCCGTAGAAGGCATTGAGCAGGCCGCCGCTCGTTCCCGGGGGTGGAGTCATCTCGGTGAACAATTGCGGGGTGAGCGCCGCGGCGCCCTGCTTCAGCGTCGTCCACAGGATCCAGAACAGCCACAGGAGGCCGAACGCGGTCGCGGCGCTGGCGAACAGGAAGGCGGCCATATCGGCCGCGCGCCGGCGGACTGGAACGGCCATGTCAGTGAGTCCTTCCGAACTGCCGGTTCATCCGAAGCAGCAGCAGCTTGGCGATGCTGAGCACGATCAAGGTGACGACGAACAGCAGAAAGGCCAGCGCGATCAGTGACGAACGGTAGAGGTCGGTGTCGGCCTCGGTGAATTCGTTGGCGATCGCCGCGGCGATCGAGTTGCTCGGCATCAGCAGCGAAGCGGAGAGGTCGTGCGCATTGCCGAGCACGAAGGTCACCGCCATCGTTTCGCCGAGCGCCCGGCCGAGTCCGAGGAAGACCGCGCCGATGATCGCCGAGCGGGTGTAGGGAAGCGTCACTCGGCTAAGGATCTCCCATCGCGTGGCGCCGAGCGCGACCGCGGATTCGCGAAGCGGCGCGGGAACCGCGTTGAACACTTCGCGCGCAACCGAGGCGATGAACGGGATGACCATGATCCCGAGCACGATCCCGGCGGTCAGCATCCCGATCCCGATCGGAGGACCGCTGAACAGAGGCCCGAGGATCGCAGCGTTGCCGAGATGCTCGCTCAGCCAGGGCTCGACATGCGCGGCCATGAACGGCGCGAAGACGAACAGGCCCCACATGCCGTAGATGATGCTGGGAATGGCCGCGAGCAGCTCGATCGCGATGGCGATCGGTCCGCGCGTCCAGCGCGGCGCGATGTCGGTGAGGAACAACGCGATGCCGATGCTGACCGGAACGGCGATGATCAAGGCGATCGCCGACGTGACGAGCGTCCCGTAGATCGGGACAAGCGCTCCGAAATGGCCGCCGGCCGCGTCCCAGTCGGTGCTGGTGATGAAGCGCCAGCCGAACGTCTGGAAGGCGAGGCGGCCGCCCCAGGCCATCGATACCGCCGTCGCCCCGAGCAGCAGTAGAACGAGCCACGCCGCGGCTACGGTGATCAGCTCGAACGCGCGATCGGCCCCGGCGCCGCTCCTGACGGGCGGCGCCGCGGCATCTGCGCTCGGGGCGAGCGCCGCGTTCACTTGATGCGGGCGCCGATATAGGTTTCGATCTGCTGGGCGAGCGCCGCCGGAAGCGGGACATAATCGAGCTTGTTGGCCTGGTCCTGGCCCTGCTCGAGCGCATATTTGAAGAAGGCGATGGCGGCGTCCGACTTGGCCATGTCCTTCGGCTGCGTCGGCATCAGGATGAAGGTCGTAGCGGTGATCGGATAGGCGTTCTGGCCCGGCGCGTTGGTCATCACCAGGTTGAAGTCTCTGGCATTCTTCCAGTCCGCACTTTCCGCCGCATTGGAGAATGTGGCGGCGCTTGGAGCGACGAAATTGCCCGCCGCATTCTGCAGCTGCGCATAGGTCATATGGCTCTGCACCACATAGGCATATTCGACATAGCCGATCGAGTTGGGAATCTGCTTGACGTACCCGGCGACGCCTTCATTGCCCTTTCCGCCGACGCCCGACGGCCAGTTGACCGTCTTGCCCTCGCTCGGACCGCTCTTCCACGTCGGGCTGACCTGGCTGAGATAATGGGTGAAGTTGAAGGTCGTGCCCGACCCGTCGGAGCGATGGACGACGGCAATGTTCGCATTGGGAAGCTTCAGCCCCGGATTGAGCTTCGCAATCACGGGATCGGACCAGGTCTTGACCTTGCCCGCGTAGATATCCGCAAGCAGCGGCCCGGTTAGCTTCAGCTGCCCGGAGACAAGGCCCGGCACGTTCACGACGGCCACGATGCCGCCGATGACGATCGGGAATTGCGCGAG
>DASUIB010000248.1:0-2191 GCA_036273235.1 Sphingomicrobium sp.
TGTCGTCACGCGGCAGCCGGCGCGGCGGCTCGTTGCGGCGCTGCTCGTCATAGCGGCGCATCTTGTCGTCATCTTCGTCCGCCATGCCCTGCTTGAAGCTTTTGATGCCCTTGGCCATGTCGCCCATCATCGACGAAAAACGGTTTCCTCCGAACAATAGCAGCACGAAGATGCCGATGATCAGAATATGCCAAATGCTGAGACCGCCCATGGGGAAACTCCTTTAAGGCGGCTATCTAGTCGTCTTGCTCCTCGCTTTCCAGTTGAAGCTGGCCGAGCGATTCCATGACGCTCTCGTCGAGCGGGTCGAGCAGCCCCGCTGCCTTGAGGTCGTCGATGCCCGGCAAATCACGGCGCGAGCCCAGGCCGAAGTGCGTCAGGAACTCCTTGGTCGTCGCATAGAGGAGCGGCCGGCCCGGCCCTTCGCGGCGCCCCGCGGGGCGAACCCAGCCGGCATCCATCAGCACGTCGAGCGTACCCTTGGAAATCTGGACTCCGCGAATCGCCTCGATTTCGGCGCGACTGACGGGCTCATGGTAAGCGATGATCGCCAGCGTCTCGGTCGCCGCTCTCGACAGCCGCCGCGCCTCTTCCCGCGTGCGGCGGAGCAGATGGGCAAGGTCCGGCGCGGTCTGAAAATGCCACCGCCCGCCGCGCTCGACCAATTCGATCCCCCGGCCCTCATAATGAGCGGCGAGCTGCCCCAGCGCGATCTCGACTTCGCCCTCCCCGACATGTTCGGCGATTTCGTCGACGCTCAACGGTTCGGCCGAGGCGAACAAGGTCGCTTCGATCGCTCGGACCAGCTCGTCCATCAGGCTGCCCTGAGCCGGATCGGGGCGAACGGTTCTTCCTGCTCGATATCGAGCCGGCCCCGGCGGGCGAGCTCGAGCGCGGCGAGGAAGCTCGACGCCAGCGCCGAGCGGCGGAATTGCGGGTCTTGGCTCGGCGGCAGGAAAGTTTCGAGAAAGGTCCATTCGAGCGCCATTCCGATCATCCGGCTCACTCGCTCGATCGCTTCGTCGAGAGTCATCACCGCGCGGGCATGGACGACGTGCATCGCCGGCTGGGTGCGCGCCCGGACCACGCCATAAGCCGCGAACAGGTCGAAGTCGCGCACCTGCCAGGCGGCCTTGCGGATCAGCCGAAGTCCTTCGGGCGCTCCGCGGACGAAGACGTCGCGGCCGATCCGGTCGCGGCCGAGCAGCCGGGCGCCCGCCTCGCGCATCGCCTCGAGCCGCTGAAGGCGCATCTGCAGCCTCAACGCGATCTCCTCGGGGCTCGGATCGGCTTCCGGATCCCTGGGCAGGAGCAGGCAGGATTTGAGATAAGCGAGCCACGCCGCCATCACGAGATAATCGGCGGCAATCTCAAGCTTCAGCGCCCGGGCTTCGGCGAGATAGGTCAGGTACTGCTCGACCAGCTGCAGGATCGAAATTTGGGTGAGATCGACCCTCTGCGCCCGCGCGAGGCTGAGCAGCAGGTCGAGCGGCCCTTCCCAGCCGTCGAGGCTGAGATTGAGCTCGTCGGACTGCCGGATCGGCCGCTCGTCGAAATCCTCGTCCACGCCGCGGATGATATCACGAGCGGTGGCGCTGCGAAGGCGGCGCCGCACGCCGTTGTGGATAAGTTAGCGGTGCCGCCGCCGCGACGGCGCGGCCGGCGGGACATAGCCGCTCGAAGCTTCGCCGACCGCCTGGCTGATGAAGTTCTGGACGTCGAGGCGCATCAGGTGGAGCGCGTCGGGGTTCAGATAGACCATGTGGCCCGACGGATAGTAGCGGAACTGGAGGTTCTGCTGCTGCGCCGGCTCGAGCATCATATGATCGAGATCATATTCGGTGCCGAAGAACGGAGTCGCCATGTCGTACCAGCCGTTGAGCGACAGCACCTTGAGGTAGGGGTTGGTGCGCATCGCCGCGGCGAGGTCGAGCGCCGTGTTCGGGTCATTGAGCGTGAACCGGACGCCCGGCGCCTTGTGCTTGAAGTCCCACTTGAACCCGTCGGTATCGCTCGCGCTCAGCCGGTAGGGCATGCTGGTCTGATAGCCGAGGTCGCTCGCGAGATAGCTCTGCAGCGTTCCGACGAAGCCGCCGCTGATCGCCACGTCCGACGCATCGAAGTCCGGCGCATCGCCCGCGGCGTTGGGATCGACGCCGGTGTAGCGCGAATCGTAGCGGCCGACGGTCAG
>DASUIB010000249.1:0-6743 GCA_036273235.1 Sphingomicrobium sp.
TTTCGATGCCCATCACCACCGATGGGACCTGCATGAGCGCGAGCTGTTCGAGGCGATGCTGGAGGAGCAGGACGTCGACATCATGGCCTGGGCGCACGGAACTGCCGAGCCGCCGGAGCGGTTCGCCGGCCCGATGATGAAGGCGCTGAAGAAGCTCGATTATATCCGGATCAGCCGATGACCGAGTCGTTGCAGCGCGTCCTCAGCGCGAAACAGCCGCTGACGATGGCGGGCGTGCCGTCGGGCTTCCTGCCGTGGTTAGCGGCCGATTTGTCGCGCGCGGCGCACGGGACCCGCAGCGGTGGCCGCGCAGTCGCTATCGTCGCTGACGAAGCGGCACTGCGCGCGCTTGCAGCCACCGTCCCGCTGTTCGCGCCAGAAGTCGACATCCTTACGCTGCCAGGCTGGGACTGTCTCCCCTACGACCGCGTCTCACCGGCACTTGCGGTGATGGCGGAGCGACTGGCGACGCTCGGCGCCTTGCAAGCGAAGCGCGACAAGCCACAGCTGCTGATCGCAACTGCCAGCGCGGCTTCGCAGCGGCTGCTTACACCCTTCCGCATCCGTCATCTCACGCGGCGTATCGCCGAAGGGGAGCGGATCGAGCGAGAGCAGCTGGTCGAGCAGCTGAACGCGCTCGGTTACCAGCGTGTCGATACCGTGGCCGAGCATGGAGAATATGCGGTCCGCGGATCGCTGATCGACCTCTTCCCAGCTGGCGAGGAGCTGGCGCTCCGGCTCGACTTCTTCGGCGACGAGATCGACACGCTTCGACAGTTCGATCCGACCGACCAGCGTTCGAGCGGCGAGGCGGACGCTTTCACGCTCATGCCGGCTTCCGAAGCATTGCTCGATTCCGACAGCATAAAGCGGTTCCGGTCCGGCTATCGCGAGACGTTCGGCGCCACGGCGACTCAGGATCCGCTCTACCAAGCGCTGTCTGAAGGCCGACGAATGTCGGGCATGGAGCACTGGCTGCCGCTGCTCGAGGAGCGGCTCGCGACTTTGTTCGACCACCTTGACGAAAGCGATCTCGTGCTTCGGGATGCGGCGGCCGACAAGGCGATCGAAGCGCGCCGCGAGGCAATCGACGATTATTACCAGAACCGTGTCCGCGCGATGGAGGCGCAGGCCGGCAGCTACCGGCCGCTGGAGCCGGACGAGCTCTATCTTTCAAACGAGGAGTGGCAAGGCTTCGAAGCCGAGCGGCCGATCCATCTCGCCTCCCCGTTCCACGAGCCCGAATCGGAGCGCGTCATCGACTTCGGTGTCGATGCGGCGCGCGATTTCGCACCTGAGCGCGCCAAGCAGGGCAATGTCTATGAGACCGTCGCCGAGCATGTCGCCGACTTGCGCCGCAGCGGACGCAAGGTGGTGCTCGCGAGCTACACCGGCGGCGCCCGCGAGCGCCTGTCCGGCCTGCTCGAGGATCATGGTTTGAAGGCGCAGAGGCTGGCCGACAGCTGGCAGGAAGCGCTCGGGTCGAAAACCCAACCCGCCCTGCTCATTCTCCCGCTCGACCACGGCTTCACCACGCCCGACGTGGCGGTCCTCACCGAGCAGGACATGCTCGGCGACCGCCTCGTTCGCAGGCGCAAGAAGCGCAAGGCCGCCGCGGCTTTCCTGGAGGAGCTGGCGACGCTTTCCCCCGGCGACCTCGTCGTCCATGCGGACCATGGCATCGGCCGCTACGAAGGGCTGACCCAGATTCCGGTCAGCAAGGTGCCGCACGACTGCGTCGCGCTCGAATATGCTCGCGGCGACAAGCTCTACGTGCCCGTCGAGAACATCGAGCTGCTATCGCGCTACGGCAGCGAGAGCGAGGGCGTGTCTCTGGACAGCCTCGGCGGCGAAGCTTGGCAGCGCCGCAAGGCACGGATGAAGGAGCGGATCCGCGAGATCGCGGGCGAGCTCATCAAGGTCGCGGCGATGCGCGCGACCCGCCCGGGCGTCGTGGCCGAGCCGGACGCGAGCTATCCGGCCTTTGTCGACCGCTTCCCCTATGAGGAAACCGACGACCAGGACCGCGCGATCGCAGATGTTCTGCAAGACCTCGAAGCCGGCAAGCCGATGGATCGGCTGGTCTGCGGCGACGTCGGGTTCGGAAAGACCGAAGTCGCGCTTCGAGCGGCGTTCGTGATGGCGATGTCGGGCAAGCAGGTGGCGCTGGTTTGCCCGACGACCCTGTTGGCAAGGCAGCATTATGCGAACTTCGTCGAACGCTTCCACGGCTATCCGATCGAGATCGGGAGGCTGTCGCGACTGGTCCCGGCAGCGGAAGCGAAGCGGACGAGAGAAGGCCTGGCGGCGGGAAAGGTCGACATCGTGATCGGCACGCATGCGATCCTCGCCAAGAGCGTTGCGTTCAAGCGGCTTGCGCTCGTGATCGTCGACGAGGAGCAGCATTTCGGAGTCGCGCACAAGGAGCGGCTGAAGGCGCTCAAGAACGACGTCCACGTGCTGACCCTGACCGCCACGCCCATCCCGCGCACGCTGCAGATGGCGATGAGCGGGCTTCGCGAGCTTTCGGTGATCCAGACCCCGCCAGTCGACCGGCTCGCGGTCCGCACCTACGTCACCCCGTTCGACGGGGTGGTGCTGCGCGAGGCGCTGCTGCGGGAGCACTTCCGCGGCGGCCAGAGCTTCTTCGTCGTCCCCCGAGTCGCCGACCTGCCGAGCATCGAGGAATGGCTTCGCGAGCAGGTGCCGGAGGTGAAGTTCGTCACCGCCCACGGCCAGCTGAGCGCGACTGAGGTCGAGGAGAGGATGAGCGCCTTCTACGACCGCAAATATGACGTGCTGCTGTCGACCACGATCATCGAAAGCGGTCTCGATATTCCAAGCGCGAACACTTTGATCGTCTATCGCGCCGACCGCTTCGGCCTCGCCCAGCTGTATCAGCTGCGCGGGCGGGTCGGGCGGTCGAAGGCGCGCGCCTACGCCTATCTCACCATGCCGGCCGACCGTTCGATCACCGAAACGGCGCAGAAGCGGCTGCAGGTCCTGAGCGAGCTCGACAATCTCGGCGCCGGCTTCCAGCTCGCGAGCCACGACCTCGACATCCGCGGCGCCGGCAACCTCCTGGGCGACGAGCAGTCGGGCCATATCAAGGAAGTCGGGTTCGAGCTCTACCAGTCGATGCTGGAAGATGCGATCGTCGAGCTCAAGGCCGGCGGCATTCCGCGGCCCGAGGAATTCACGCCGCAGATCAGCGTCGATGCGCCGATCATGATTCCCGAACATTACGTGCCGGACCTCGACCTCCGAATGGGACTCTACCGCCGCCTTGGCGAGCTCGGGGACCGCAATGCGATCGAGGCGTTCGCCGCCGAGCTGATCGACCGCTTCGGCGCGCTTCCCGAAGAGACAGCGAACCTGATGAAGATCGTCGAGGTGAAGCTTAATTGCCGCGAAGCGATGATCGCCAAGCTCGACATCGGTGCAAAAGGCGCGGTGGTGACCTTCGCCGACGACGGCTTCCCCGACCTCGCTGGCCTGCTTTCCTATATCGAGCGGCTGAAGGGCGCGGCGAAGCTGAGGCCCGACAGCAAAATGACGCTTGCACGCAACTGGGCGACGCCCGACGAACGCCTCAACGGGGCGCTGCAGCTTTCGCGCGGCCTCGCGCGGGTCGCGGCGGCGGGGGAGAAGAGGGAAGCTGCGTAGGAACCGCCTCCCTCGCTGCAAAGCGCATGAACTCTTCATGGGTCAGCGGCGCTGAGCCGAGAAAGCCCTGATAGCGGTCGCACCCCCATTCCTTCAGCAGCGCCAGCTGGCCGCCCGTCTCGACGCCCTCGACCACGATCCTGAGGCCGAGCTCTCGGGCGAGCCGGATCAGCGCCTTGACCACGATCTGGTCACGCTCGCCGTCCACGATATGCGCGATTAGGCCGCGATCGATCTTGAGCATATCGAGCGGCAGAGCGGTCAGATAGTCGAGGCTCGCATAGCCGGTGCCGAAATCGTCGACCGCGATCCGGAGACCGGCCTGGCGGAGCGCTGAAAGCCGTACGGCAACGCTCTCGCGGTCCGCGAGCAGCGCGCTTTCGGTGATTTCCAGTGTGATCCGATTGGGATCGATTCCCGCCGCTTGGATTTCGTCGAGCAGCCAGCGCTCGTATCCGGGACGGCTGATGTCGGCGGGCAGCAGGTTGATGGAGATATCCAGACCTTTGAGCGGCCCTTCCCACACCGCCGCGGAGCCAAGCGCCTTGCGCTGGATGAGCCGCGACAAGCGCTCGCCAAGCGACGCCGAGTTAGCCCTGGCGAACAGGCTTTCGGCGTCGCGAACGACCGCGCAACGGGCAAGCGCTTCGGCGCCGACCAAGCGCTCCGTCTGCATGTCGATCACCGGCTGGTACACCAAGTCGATCTGCTCGTGGGCGATCGCGACCTCGAGCATCATGTCGCGCACGGGAGGGACGGGCGGCGGTGCCCCGTCCGATGCCCGCCTGGCCCGTTTATTGATGCCTCCCCACGATAACATGACCGCCCGGAGCTACCGGCTGTTCGGCCAACGCGGAACGGGTTCGCAGAGCGCGCCCCGAAACGGGACAGTGACGTTGCGCGTCGATGCTCCTATCTTCAGCCGCGTCGAAAGGGCGAGGAGCAAGGGTTGAGCGCTGACGCACCGCAATCGGGCGGGAAGGCACCGATCGATCTGTCGAGCCGCGGCATTGGCCTGCTTTCGTCGCACACCGAAGTGGCGAAGGCCGCCGAGGCCATGCTTCGGCGGCGCTACCGCTTTGCCGAGGCGGACGAGGCGGAGGCGCTCGTCGCGCTCGGCGGCGACGGCTTCATGCTCCACACGCTGCACGAAATGCTCGACGGCGAGCGCCGCTGCGTTCCCGTGTTCGGAATGAACCGCGGCACGGTCGGCTTCCTGATGAACGAATGGCGCATGGACCGGTTGCCGGAGCGGATCGAGGAAGCGAAGGCGATCCGCGTCGCTCCGCTCGAAATGAGGGCGACAACGGTTGCCGGAAAGACCTCCACTCACGCGGCCATCAATGAAGTCTCGCTGCTCAGGGAAACGCGGCAGACCGCGAAGATCGAGATCGCGGTCAACGGCCGAGTGGCGCTGCCCGAGCTCGCCTGCGACGGGGTGCTGGTCGCGACCCCCGCGGGCTCGACGGCCTATAATTTGTCCGCGCGCGGGCCTATCCTGCCCTTGCAGGCGAAAATGCTCGCGCTGACTCCGATCAGCCCGTTCCGCCCACGCCGCTGGTCGGGCGCGATCCTGCCCGACGATACTGCCGTCTGCCTCACCATCCTCGAGGCGCAGAACCGCCCGGTGTCCGCCGTCGCCGACCAGACCGAGGTGCGCGACGTCGCCAGGGTCGAGATCCGCCTCGACCGCGAGCGCTCGCTGACCTTGCTCTTCGACCCCGAGCATGCGCTCGACGAGCGTATCGCGATGGAGCAATTCGCGACGTGAATACTTGCCTTTAAGAGCGGCTTCGCTATCTAGCCGCCTCGCCTTCGACGACGGCATTCCCCGGTAGCTCAGCGGTAGAGCGTTCGACTGTTAATCGAATGGTCGCCTGTTCGAATCAGGCCCGGGGAGCCATCTTCTTCTCGCCGCGAGGAACCTTCCTGTCCCCTTTGCTATCCAAGCGGTAGGGGTCCGGCAGAAGGGCAACAGCAGTGGGCGAGGCAGCAAGCGCGACGGGTCCTGACTTTTCGGAAGGCATCGGCCTGTCGCAGGTGCCGGCGGGAAGCACGGTCGCGGGCCGGGTTGGCGATGATGCGGTGTTGCTGTCGAACATCGATGGGCAGCTCTACGCGGTCAGCGGCACTTGCACCCATTACGGCGCGGCGCTCGCCGACGGCGTGATCGGACGGACGAGCGTCCGGTGCCCGCTTCACCATGCCTGTTTCGACCTTCGTACCGGAGCCAGGCTTCGAGCGCCCGCGCTCGATCCGCTCGACCGATGGCTCGTGGAGGTGGAGCGCGATCGCGCTTTCGTCAGGCGCAAGCTCGAGGAACAACCCGAAACTCCTCCGCTGCAGAGCGATGTGCAGAGGATGGTGATTATCGGCGGCGGCGCGGCGGGGCTCGCCTGCGCGCAGGAGCTTCGGCGGCTCGGCTTTGCCGGTGAGCTTACCATCCTCAGCGCCGATGCCGATCCGCCCTGCGACCGGCCCAATCTTTCAAAGGATTATCTCGGCGGTGACATGCCCGAAGAGTGGCTGTGGCTTCGAAGCGAGGATTGGTACCGGGAGAACAATGTCGATCTTCGGCTTTCGGCAGAGGTTTCCAGCATCGACGCGAGCGCCAGGACCGTTCGTTGCGTTTCAGGCGAAGTGCTGCCGTTCGATCGTCTCCTGATCGCGACCGGAGCAGAGCCGAACCGTTTGACGGTGCCGGGCTTCGACCGCTCCAACGTGTTCACGCTGCGCACCGTCGCCGATGCGCGGGCGATCGCGGAGCAGGCGAAGCCCGGCGCCCGCGCCGTCATCATCGGCGCGAGCTTCATTGCGCTCGAAGCGGCCGCGGCGCTCCGCCACCGCGGCGTCGAGGTCCACATCGTCTCGGTCGAGGAAGTGCCGCTCGACCGCGTGTTCGGCACCGAAGTCGGCCAGCAGCTTCAGGCGCTTCACGAGCGCAACGGCGTCCGCTTCCACCTCAGCTCAGTGGTGACCGGCTTCGACGGCGAGGCGGTGAGGCTCGCCGACGGAAAGACCGTGGAAGGCGACTTCGTGCTCGTTGGAATCGGCGTTCGCCCGCGCACGGCTATTGC
>DASUIB010000250.1:0-12305 GCA_036273235.1 Sphingomicrobium sp.
CCAGATCAACATCTATTGGGCGCGGATGCTGGCGATGACCCGTGCGGTCGAGGCGCTGGGGTTCGAGCCCGCCTGGGTACTGGTCGACGGCAACGCCTGCCCCAAGTGGCAGCGGCCGTCGAAGGCGATCGTCGACGGCGATGCCAAGTGCCGCTCGATCGCCGCAGCCTCGATCCTCGCCAAGGTCACGCGCGACCGAATCATGACGGATTATGCGCGCGAATATCCGGGCTATGGCTGGGAGACCAACCGGGGCTACGGAACGCCCGAGCATTGGCGCGCGCTCCACGCGCTCGGGCCGACTCCGCTTCACCGGCGAAGCTTCCCGAAGGTGCGTGCGGCAATCGACGGCGACAAGCAGCCGGAGCTGGTGTTCGAAGAAATCGGACCGAGCGAGTCCTTTGCGCCACACCCACCAGCGGTTGAGTCCATCACGATCTTCGAGACTCAACATCTTGTGGAGCAGCCGCCCGCCGCAGCCTAGCTGTAGCCCTCCAGCCGCGTTCGTTAACCCTTGTTCGCTTGACCGCGAGTCCGGTGTGACTCACCTTCCGCGGTTCGAAGGGGGCAAGCACGCATGAACCTGGTCCCGCGTATCGCGGAACGGCACGGCACTTTGGCGCCCAATGCGTCGTGCCCGAAGATCCTGCCGTTTAACGTCATTCTCGAAGGCGATTGCGTCGAAGAGATGGAGCGGCTGCCCGACAAGAGCGTCGACATGATGTTCGCCGACCCACCCTACAATCTGCAGCTCGGCGGCGACCTGTTTCGGCCCGAGGGCGGCCGCGTCGATGCCGTCGACGATGAATGGGACAAGTTCGAGAGCTTGACCGCTTACAGCAATTTCACCCGCGACTGGCTCGAGCAGGCGCGGCGGGTGCTGAAGGACGACGGCACGATCTGGGTGATCGGCAGCTATCACAACATCTACCGCGTCGGATCGCTGCTCCAGGACGCCGGCTTCTGGATCCTGAACGACGTCGTCTGGCGCAAGACCAACCCGATGCCGAACTTCCGCGGAACGCGCTTCACCAATGCGCATGAGACACTCATTTGGTGCGCCAAGGACGAAAAGGCGCGCTACACCTTTAATTACCGTGTAATGAAGTCATTGAACGACGATCTTCAGATGCGATCTGATTGGCTTCTGCCGATCTGCGCGGGGGCGGAGCGAGTGAAAGGCGCGGACGGAGCCAAGGCGCACCCGACTCAGAAGCCTGAGGCGCTGCTCTACCGAATCCTGCTCGCCTGCACCAAGCCCGGCGACGTGGTGCTCGACCCGTTCTTCGGCACCGGTACGACCGGCGCGGTCGCTCGGCGGCTCGGGCGGCGGTGGATCGGGATCGAACGTGAGAGAGCCTATGTGAAGGTCGCGCGCGAGCGGATCGATTCGACGCTCCCGCTCGACGAAAGCGCGATGCGCACGGTGCCCGACAAACGCGAGCAGCCGCGCGTCGCCTTCGGCGTGCTGGTCGAAAGCGGCCTCGTTCCGGCGGGAACCCTCCTGACGGATTCCAAACGGCGCTGGGCCGCGATGGTTTGCGCCGACGGCTCGATCGCCTGCGGCCCGAACGCGGGCTCGATCCATAAGGTCGGCGCGGCGCTGCAGGGCGCACCTTCGTGCAACGGCTGGACCTTCTGGCATGTGGAAGAGGGCAGCTCGCTACTGCCCCTCGATGCGCTGCGACAGCAGCATCTCGGTCGCTCATTCGACTGACCTTGTTTTCATAGACACTTCTGTCTATATTGGAGAACTTGCTTGAATAGCAATCAGTTCCGTCGATGGCTGTCGAAGCAGGGATGCACTTTCGAAGAAGGCAAGAAACACACGATTGTCAGGCGCCAAGGCAAGTCGGTCTCGCTGCCCAGGCACGGCGGAAACAAGCAATTGGGAACAGGATTGGTCGAGGCGATCAAGCGGGAGTTCGGACTCAAATGACTTTCATTGTTACGAGGCGCTCCAAAACCGGCGAAGCCAGGTGGACGGTTGAGTCGGGCGAAATTGCCAACGTGATTGTCAGTGACTTAGTTGAAACTGGGTCAGGTTTCCCGATCGAATGCGGATCACCAGAGGATCGCAAGCTCGTCGCCGAGGCCGCTATTGCGATGCTTCATGTAGGCTCGCCGCCGTTTCCAAGCACGAGACTGCTGTTGGGAAACAGCTACACGGTCGAGGAAATCGAGGCCTTCGATTACCCAGTGGAACTGTCGCGTGACGACAACGGCACCCTTCTCGTCACGATTCCTGACGTGCCGGGTGCGATCACCTTTGGCGAAAGCGAGGAGGCTGCGTTGGAGCTTGCCGTCGATGCTCTCGAAACGATGCTGCTGGCCCGCATGCTCGAGCGAAAGGACATTCCAGCTCCATCGGCTGCCCACGGGCGTCCGACAGTGCGTCCGACGCTATTGGGAACGCTGAAAATCATGCTTTATAAAGCCATGCGGGAGCGCGGTTGGCGCAAGGCGGACCTGGCGCGCGCGCTGGAACTCAATCCGAGACAGGTCGACCGTCTCTTGGATCTTCGTCATGCCTCGACGGTCAAGCAGCTGGAGCAAGCGCTCGCCGCGTGCGGGAAGCGGGCTGACATTTCAGTTCGCGAACTCAAAGCCGCATAAGACACCTTGCGAACCCTCCTTCGCCCTACCGCATTCGTGGACTCTCCCTTCGGCCACGACGGCAAAGTCGCGCGGCTCGCCGGCGGGATGAACTGGTTCGCTGCGTTCGAGCTGATCCGGACCGAGGGGCACAAGCGCAGTTCGGCCGAGCTGGTGCCGGTCGAGGGAATCGAAGAGCGTTTCGACGAGGACATGGCTGCGCAATGGAAGGCGCTTACTTCCACTCGGCCGCCGCTGCAGCTGGGCGAGCGCACGATCCGCCTCGACCAGCCGCAGGTGATGGGCATCCTCAACGTGACTCCGGACAGCTTTTCGGATGGCGGCCGGTTCGCCGACGCGGCGGCCGCCGCCGAAGCGGGCGCCGACATGGCGGCCCAGGGCGCGGCTGTTGTCGACGTCGGCGGCGAATCCACCCGCCCAGGTGCGAAACCGGTGTGGGAAGGCGACGAAATCGAGCGGATCGCGCCGGTGATCCGCCAGCTCGCCACAGGCGGAGCCGCAGTCTCCGCCGACACCCGCAAGGCTGACGTCATGACGGCGGCGATCGAGGCCGGAGCGCGGATGATCAACGATGTCTCGTCGCTCACTTACGACGGCCGCTCGGCGGGGGTGATCGCGGCGTCCGGCGTGCCTGTCGTGCTGATGCATCACAAAGGCCCACCGGAGACGATGCAGGAGGACCCCCGCTACGACGATGTGCTGGTCGAGGTTTACCTGTGGCTCGAGGAGCGCATCGCGGAGGCGCAAGACGCGGGCATCAAGCGTGAAAGGATCCTCATCGATCCGGGCTTCGGCTTCGGCAAGAAGCTCGGCCACAATCTCGAGCTGATGAACGGGCTCGCGCTGTTGCATTCGCTCGGTTGCCCGATCGTGATCGGAGCGAGCCGCAAGCGCACGATCGGTGCGCTGTCAGGGGAAGCGGCGGCGGATCAACGGCTTGGCGGAAGCACCGCCTTCGCCATCAAAGCGGTCGAGCAGGGGGTGCAGGTCGTCCGTGCCCACGACGTGTTCGAGACGGTCCAGGCGCTTCGAGTCTGGCGCGGCATGCGCGATCAGGCACTGACTCCATTCCCCTCCCTGTCAGGGAGGGGATAGGGGTGGGTTGCGAGCGAATGGGCTCAATGCCCGTGAGCGAGCTTCTTCCGCGGCATCGAGCCGCTCCAGAAGCACCCACCCTCCGTCCCTCCCTTCCAGGGAGGGAAGACTAAGCCGCGGTGTCGATTCCGAGGCCGCCGAGCTTGCGATAGAGGGTCGAGCGGCCGATTCCGAGGCGCCGCGCGACTTCGCTCATCCGGCCGCGATAATGGCCGATCGCGAGGCGGATGATGTCGGCTTCGATCTCCTCGAGCGGGCGGAGATGGCCGTCCGGGGTATAAAGCGTCACTCCGGGCGCTCCGGCGATCGCCTCGTCGCTTCGTGCCTTGCTGAGCGTGGGCGGGAAATCGGTTTGGCGGTTGGTGAAGCGCGACTGGATCGCGATGTGCGGGAAATGCTCGGCGGTGAGCGATCGTCCCTCGCATTGCAGAGCGGCGCGGAAGAGCACGCCGGCGAGCTGGCGCACATTGCCGGGCCAGCCGTAGCGCATCAGCACCGAGAGCGCGTCGTCGCCGATCGAAAGCGGTTGGAGCTGAGCCTGTTCGGCGACCCGGTTGAGCAGGTGCCGAGCGAGCGCGGGGATATCGCCGCTGCGGTCGCGTAGCGGCGGAAGGACCACCATGGTCGCCCCGATCCGCTCTGCAAGACCGGGATTGAAATCTTCCGGCAATGGGCGGCTGCTGGTGGCGACGATGCGCACGTCGACCGAGTGGCTGCCGTTGAGGCCGATCGGGCGGACCTCGCCAGTTGCGAGCACGCGATCGAGCAGCTCCTGCGTTTCGGCGGGCAGCGCGGCGATTTCCTCGAGGACCAGCGTGCCGCCGTTAGCCTCAACCAGCTTGCCGGTGCTGGACGCGAAGGCGCCGGCAAAGGCGCCTTTCTCATGCCCGAACAGCTCGCTGTCGACGATGTTGGCGGCGATGGCCTTGCAGTCGAGCGTCAGCAATGGCCCCTTGACGCGAAGGCTCGCAGCATGAATCCCGCGGGCGACCGTCTCCTTGCCGGTTCCGGCCTCGCCCATAATCAGGACGGGCAGGCGGTTGCGCGCCGACTTGGCGGCGACGGCGAGCGCCGCACGGAATTCCGGGGCTGCTCCGACCAGCTGCTCGAGCTCCAGCGCGGGCGCAAGCTTCTCCGAAACCGGCGCCAGCTCGCCCGACGCCCGGCGGCGATCGGCATTGGCGGCGAGCGCATCGAGCAGCCGCTCCGGAGCGACCGGGCGCACCAGGAAATCCGACGCGCCCGCGCGCATCGCTTCAACGACGATCGAGACGGTCTCGCCGTGAGACAGAACGATCACGGGCAGATTGGGCCGGTGCTCGCGAAGCGCTTCGATCAGCTCGGAGCCCTGTTCGGCGTCCCAGCTTCCGAAGATCGCCGCCTGCACTTCGCGCCCATGCGGCCCCTGGAGCAGCGCCACCGCCAGTTCTCCATCCGCGGCGCCGACCACGCTCCAGCCGGCGCGGGCGGCGATCGCGGAGATCAGCCGCCGCTCGTCGGCGTCCGAATCGAGGAGCAAGAGCGAGCGTGTGGGTTCTTCGCGCATTTTCCGCCTTTCGCGGGCGAGCCTAGCCGCCAACGGTAAAAGGGGGCTTAAGCAGGACGCGACGGGGGCTTGGGGAGTGGCGCTCGCCTTGTTATGGACGCGCGCAAACGGGTTCGAATGCAAAGAGGATATGATGGCCGAAGAAGAGCCGCTGCTGGTCAGTCCACCGACGCAGGATGTCGCCGTTCACGTCCGCGACTATGAGCGCTTCACCAAGATGATGTTCCGCGGCGCGATCACGGCTCTGATCGTCGGCCTCATCGTGCTCGTGATCCTCAAATCCTGAACCCCGGCATGAAGATCGCCGTCCTCAAGGAAGCGGCGGGCGAGACGCGCTGCGCCGCAACGCCCGAGACCGTGAAGAAATTCGCCGCGCTCGGAGCCGAGGTCGCGGTCGAGAAAGGCACGGGCGCTGGCGCTTCGATCGCCGACTCCGATTTCGAGCAGGCGGGGGCGGAGGTTGGGAGCCGCAAGGATGTCCTCAGCGGCGCCGGCGTGATCCTCTGCGTAGAAGGGCCCGACCCTGGTTCGCTCACCGCCGCTGAAAAGGGCGCGTTGCTCGTCGGCGCGCTCGATCCTCTCCGCGAGCGCGGACGGGTCGAGGGCTATGCGGCGGCGGACCTCCAGGCGCTGGCGATGGAGTGGATGCCGCGAATCACCCGCGCGCAGTCGATGGACATTCTGTCGTCGCAATCGAACCTCGCCGGCTACAAAGCGGTGATCGACGCTGCCGCGGCCTACGGACGCGCCTTCCCGATGATGATGACCGCGGCGGGCACGATCAGCCCGACCAAGCTGTTCGTCATGGGCGTCGGAGTCGCCGGGCTTCAGGCGATCGCGACCGCCAAGCGCCTCGGCGCGCAGGTCAGCGCGACCGACGTGCGCTCGGCGACTAGGGAGCAGATCCAGTCATTGGGGGCGAAGCCGATCTTCGTCGAGAATGTCGCCGGAATCGAAGGGGAGGGCGCGGGCGGCTATGCGACCGAGATGTCGCCCGAATATCAGAAAGCGCAGGCGGAGCTCGTCTCGGGCCATATCGCCAAGCAGGATATCGTCATCACCACCGCTTTGATCCCGGGAAGGCCGGCGCCTCGGTTGATCAGCGATGCGCAGGTGGCAACGATGCGGCCAGGGAGCGTGATCGTCGACCTTGCGGCGGACGCGGGCGGAAACGTCGAAGGCACGGTGAGCGGCGAGCAAGTCGAAAAGCATGGGGTGACGATCATCGGCGCCTTAAATCTCGCGCGAAGCCTCGCCGCCGACTCGTCAGCGCTGTTCGCGCGCAATCTCTACAATTTCCTCAGCGCCTTCTGGGACAAGGAACAGGGCGGGCCAGCGCTCCCGGACGACGACGAGATCGTCAAGGCGATCCGCCTGACGCAAAACGGCAAGGTCGTGAACGAGCGACTGACGCCCGCGTGAGGACCGCCGACATCCTCGTCATCGGCGGGGGGATCGCGGGGCTCTCCGCCGCCGCCGCGCTGTCGCGGCATAAGCGTGTCGCGGTGCTCGAGGCGGAGGAGCAGATCGGCTACCATTCGTCGGGCCGGAGCGCGACCATGCTCCACTATGCGCTCGGCGATCGACTGGTGCGGGCGCTGACGCTCGCCAGCCGGCCGTTCTTCGACGAGCCGCGCGAAGGGTTCAGCGAGGTACCGCTCGGCCGTCGCATGCCCGTCCTGGTTCATGGGAGGGAGGAGGAGCGGGAGGCGCTCGACAGGCTGGAGGCCGAGATTTCGGCCTTCGCCGAGCTCGAGCGACTCGACGCCGCCGGGGTTCACGCGCTTTGTCCCTTGCTGAAAGAGGATGCGCGCCACGGGATCGCCGATCCGAATGCCATCCGAATCGACCCGCATGCGCTGCTCCAAGGCAATTTGCGCCGGCTGCGCGGCAGCGGAGGTGAACTGTACACGGGTCAGCGGATCGCGGCGATCGTTCGGGACGGCGGCGCCTGGACCGTGACGAGTGAGAAAGGCGAGCGTTTCTCGGCCCCCATGGTCGTCGACTCTGCCGGCTCCTGGGCCGACGAGGTGGCGCGCCTTGCGGGTGTTCAGCCGATCGGCCTGGAGCCCAAGCGGCGCACGATCATCACCTTCGATGCGCCCCCGGAAACCGACCTCGACCGGCTGCCCTTCGCCAAGACCATCGGTGACGAGCTCTATTTCGCGCCCGAGAGCGGACGGCTGTTCGCCTCGCCGATGGACGAGGTGCCGAGCGAACCGATGGACGCGCAGCCCGACGAATATGAAGTGGCGCTCGCGGCTCACCGGATGGAAGAGCGCACGACCGTCCAGGTCCGCCAGATCCACAGCAAATGGGCCGGCCTTCGCACCTTCACGCCCGATCGCCACCCGGCCGTGGGATTCGCTGCCGAGGCGGAGGGGTTCTTCTGGCTGGCAGGGCAGGGCGGTTTTGGCCTTCAGACCTCGCCCGCGATGGCGTCGATGGTCGAATCGCTGATCGCCGGAACGGCTTGGCCGGTCGCCGATGTGTCCGCCGCCGATCTCAGCCCCGGCCGCTTCGTCCCGCGGCCAGCGTAGCTCATTCGCCAATCAGGTGGAGCACGATCTCGCGCTCGGGCGTGTTTCGGCGGTGTTCGAAGAGGAATATCCCCTGCCACGTGCCAAGCATGAGCTTGCCGGCCTTCACGGGGATTGAAAGCTGTGTGGCCATCAGCGCGGTTCGAAGATGCGCGGGCATGTCGTCAGGACCTTCGTCGTCATGCTCGTACGGCGCTCCCTCGGGTGCGATGCGCTCGAAATAGGCTTCGAGGTCGCGGCGCGCCGCGGCCGCAGCATTCTCCTGGATGAGGAGCGAGGCCGAGGTGTGGCGGCAGAATAAAGTGAGCAGGCCTTCGCTGATTCCGCTGTCCGCGACGAATTCCAGCACGGAATCGGTAAATTCGTGCAGCCCGCGGCGACTCGCGCGAATCGTCAGAATCGTGCCGGCCTGGCGAAGCATCGCGCCTGCCTAGCGCGACCGCGGAGCGCGTTCCAGCGGCTCAAAACAAAAGCGCCCGCGGTGACGCGGGCGCTCTCTAATTCATTGGATTACTGAGAGTTTCAGCCGCCTCCACCAGCGCCGGCCATGCCGCCGCCAAGAAGCCACTCCCAGAACCCGCGACCATTCTTCCTATACTTCATCGGTGCCCCTTTCTTACTGCGATTCGGCAGTTGGTCGGGACATTAACCTTAATCGATATGGTTGACAAACGATTTACTATGTTTGCCGTGGAGACGCGCCCACGCTGCATAAGCTTTTGTAATCGTGTTCCGAAAATTTCGCCTGCGGTGAAGGCGGTCGGTGACTGCCTAGATCAGGCCACGCTCCGGCGACGCGTAGATGCCACGCGCTTCATCAGGTTTTCGAGGCTCATCGGTCGCCCGATCGCAAATCCCTGGGCGATGTCGCACTCGAGACCGACCAGGGTCTCGAGAATGTCGCGATGCTCCACCCCTTCGGCCACAACCTTGCGCCCAAGGGAGTGGGCAAGGCCGATCGTCGACTGAACCATCAGACGATCGCTGCGATTGTCGACGATGCCCTTGACGAAGCTCTGATCGATTTTGATCTCGTTGGCCGGGATCTTCTTGAGATAGTCGAGCGTCGATTGGCCCGTGCCATAATCGTCGATGGCGATGTTGACTCCAAGATCCCGCAGGCGATTGATCATGTCGAGGCCCTCGCCTGTGTCGGCGAGCGCCGCTGTCTCGGTGAGTTCGAGCGTCAACTGATTTGGGGGAAGTCCGTGCCGCGCGAGCAAGGCGGAAAGCCGAAGCGTGAAGCTTCTGTCCGTCAGCAGCCTGGCCGACAGGTTCACGGCCATATTGAACTGAGTGCCGCGCTTGTTAACTTGCGAAGCTGCCGCGATCGCCTTCTCAAGGACGAAATCGGTGAGTTTGCCGATCCGGTTGTGCTGTTCTGCGGCAGCAACAAACTCGGTTGCAGCGATGGGGCCTTTTTCAGGATGGGTCCAGCGAGCGAGCGCCTCCGCCCCGATGATCTGCCGGGAGGCAATATCGAGCTTGGGCTGATAGGCGACCCAGACTTCGCCGCGGTCAATCGCCTCGTCGAGCTGGCTGAGCATCGACAGCTTCCACGAAGCGTCCTCGAGCGTCTCCGGATCATGGTACCTCCATTTGAGGCCATGATGCGCGGCTTCGTCGGCGGCGACCAATGCGCTTGCGAGCCGATTGGCGAGCGAGCGGCCGCTTCCGACCTCAACTCCGAATGCTATCGCGAGATCAATCGACAGACCCGCTACCCGCGCCGGGTTCCGGAACAGTGCATACAGGGCCTCGAGGTGGTTGCCGAACGCCTGCCGCGGATCCTCAAACCAGGCGAAAATGCCGCCATCACCCTGGTAGAGCATTCGATTGGGAGACCCCACGTTCAACCGGGCGACGATCTGTTCGACCAGTTGCCGCTCCTTATTGGGCGGGAGGGTCGCGACAATCTCCTCATAGTTGAGGATTCGGGCGGCAACGATGGCCTGCTTACGGCCCTCCCCATACGCTCGAAGCGCGTTAAGATTCGGCAGGTTCGAGGTCGGATTGATAAGGCCACGAGCGCGGAATCGACGCCGCACCAGGACCGTTCCCACACATAGCACCACGAACAGCGCCGGAGTAACGTCGAGAAAAATGAGCTTCGCCTCCAGCAATGCTGGCCCGAAGAGAAAGATAGGCGCGGCAGCCGACAGGATTACCGCCTGCTGTTTTGCGTCGCGCCGATAAACGGCAAATGCGGCAAAGCCGAGCGCCGCAAGGAAGAGCGGGAGCCACCCTAGATAGAGGGGTCTGCCCGATTTCAACGTCTCGGCGCTGATGATGTGGATATAGGCGCCGCCCAGCTTCCCGGTACCGGGAATGAAGAATTGATCGCCAAGCGATTCGCTGGTCCAGCCGATCACCACGTCCTTGCCGCGGATCAGAGCTGGCGCGAACTGCCCGTTCAACAGCGCTGCCGCCGAGACCGTCGGAATCGTTGCCGGATCGATGGAATAGTCGGGAATGAACGCTTCCCCGGAGCGTCCGTAAACGCCGGCCAATTCGGCCGCGAATGATGGTATCGGTTTGCCGTCCGCCGGAAGTGCATAGGGCACCCCCCAAACCGCGTTCTGATAATTGTACCAGACGTTGATGATCCCAACCGAAGCATGATTGGCAAAGGCCGGCAACGGCGCACGGCCGGATTGCAATCCTCCGTCCTGATCCGACGGAGTGCGAACGGCTAGATACACGTGCCCCGACCGCTCGATGGCTTTCGTCAAAAGATCATCGTCCAAAGGATCGGTCGTGTCGGTTAACGTGATATCGAAGAAGATGCGTTTCGCGCCGGCATTGGTCAACGCATCCGTGAGCTGCGCCTCCTGGCGGCGCGGCCACGGCCAACGGCCGACCTCACGAAGCGCAGCATCGTCGATCTTGACGAGGACAATGTCGCCGCTCGCCTTGTGCCAGTGCAGCCCGTTCCTGCTGGCGCGCAGCACATTCTCTGCAATGTGTCCAAAGCCGATCAGCCCGAAAATCAATCCGGCGATCGCCGCCCACAGAAGCAGCTTCCATGGCGGCGGCTCAGCGATATGTTTTTGGCGCTTCGACACCGGCGCGCGCTTCCTTCCACGTGAGTGATCCACGCATGCGCGCGAAAAGGTTAGTATTTCGCTAACCGAGTCCTTCTTAACGGCGGTGACACTCGACAGGGTGGGAGCGAGCCGCCACTAATGCCCTGCGCACTCCGCCGGAGGATTCATGGACTTCATCTCGATCCTGTCGATTTTCGTGCTCGCCTGCTTCGTCGGCTATTACGTCGTGTGGTCGGTGACTCCGGCGCTACACACGCCGCTGATGAGCGTCACCAACGCCATTTCCTCGGTGATCGTCGTCGGCGCGTTGATCGCCGCTGCGGCCGCGGGCGTGCCCGGGTCGAAGTGGCTCGGGCTCGCCGCGGTGGCGCTGGCGAGCGTCAACATCTTCGGCGGATTCGCGGTCACTCAGCGCATGCTCTCGATGTACAGGAAGCGGGAGCGCCGGGGGGACAAGATCCATGGCTGAGGCCGCAGCGCACACGCGGCCCGCCTGGGTGCTGCTCGCCTATCTGATCGCGGGCGTCTGCTTCATCCTGGCGCTGCGAGGGCTGTCGGGGCCGGAGACGAGCCGCCGCGGCAACATCACGGGCATGATCGGCATGACCATCGCCGTGCTCACAACGCTGGTTACGCACGTGCCGCAGTTGGCCGCACCCGTCATCATCGAGGACGTCGCCTCCTACACGACTGATTTTCCAACGATTTTAGAAATCTTGGCAGCAATCGTCATCGGCGGCGGCATCGGCCTGGTCACGGCGCGAAAGATCCAGATGACGGCGATGCCGCAGCTGGTCGCGGCGTTCCACAGCCTCGTCGGCATGGCTGCAGTGCTGGTCGGCGCGGCTGGCTACCTCAACCCGCTGGCGTTCGGGATTGCCGTTCGCGTCACGCCGATCGCGTCGCCGTCGTTCGTCAGCATTTTTCCGCAGAGCCGGATTGAGATGGGCCTCGGAGTCGCCATCGGCGCCATCACCTTCTCCGGCTCCGTGATCGCCTTCCTCAAGCTCAACGGCAACATGTCGGGCAAGCCGATCCTGCTGCCGCTCAGGCACGTGATCAACCTCGGCACCCTGGCAGCGATCCTCCTGCTGATCATCCCGATCGGTGGGGCCGACATGCCGGTCGTGATCTCGATGCTGAACAGCTATTCGGGCTGGGCGGCCGCGGCGATGGGCTTCACGCTCCACAACAGCGCGATGATCATCACCGGCGCGCTCGTCGGAAGCTCGGGCGCGATCCTCAGCTACATCATGTGCCGGGCGATGAACCGCAGCTTCATCTCGGTGATCGCGGGGGGCTTCGGAGCGGTCGCGAGCGGCGGCGAGACGGCGGCGATCGACCGGCCCTACAAGCGCGGGTCGGCCGAAGACGCCGCCTTCCTGATGAGCCAGGCCGAGCAGGTGATCATCGTCCCGGGCTACGGCATGGCGGTGGCCCAGGCGCAGCACGCGGTGCGGG
>DASUIB010000251.1:0-2355 GCA_036273235.1 Sphingomicrobium sp.
CCTATGTCGCCGCGGTCGCGCCGGTGAAGGCGCACCGCTCAACGGCCCCACCGTCACCAAGCGGCCTCTTCGCACTGAGAGCGACCCGTCCGCAGGGCATCCTCGCGCGGTCCACGGAATTGAATCCGGCCAGCCTGTTCGTCGCGCTGAGCGGCACGCCCGCGCGGTGAGGACGTGGGGGAGGGGAGGCCGCGGCAGCGGCCGGCGGACTTCAGGAGCAGGACGATGGGATCGGGAGGACATGGGCGGCCGAGCATCGAGCAGGAGGGGCGGAATCTGGTCGAACGGCTCGGCGGGTGTTGGACCCCGGGCGGCGGCATGTGCCGCTGTCCGGCGCATGACGATCGAACGCCGTCTCTCAGCGTGCGCCCGGGTCGCACGCGCCTACTTCTTCATTGCTTCGCCGGGTGCGAGGCGTCGGCCGTGCTGCGCGCGCTCGAAGCGGAGCGCCTGATCGAGCCGAATGCAGCCGGAGCTGCGCAACCCCCGTCCGAGCGCGGGGGAGCAAGGCGCAATGCGGCCGCGCTGCGCCTGTGGGAGGAGGCGCGCTCGATCGCCGGAACGCCCGCGGCAGCCTATCTGGCGTCGCGCGGCCTCGCCGCCAACCCGGCGCAGCTGCGCTATCATCCGCGCACCCCGCACGGGCCAGCGCCGCTTACCGAGTTTCGCCCGGCGCTCATCGCGGCCGTCCGCGACGAATCGGGGCTGGTCGCGGTCCACCGGACCTTCATCGATCGCACTGGCTCCGGACTGGCCGACCTTGCCGGTCCGCGCTGCGGGCTCGGGCGGTTCGGGCGCGGCGCGGTACGCCTTGGCGGAAGGGCCTCCCGGCTCGGCCTAGCCGAGGGCATCGAGACCGCGCTGTCCGC
The DNA here is from genome assembly GCA_036273235.1 of Sphingomicrobium sp. Taxonomy (GTDB): domain Bacteria; phylum Pseudomonadota; class Alphaproteobacteria; order Sphingomonadales; family Sphingomonadaceae; genus Sphingomicrobium. Next base: position 870 of record DASUIB010000251.1, read on the forward strand.
GACGGCTCTGTTCGGCGTGCCGTGCTGGGCGACGCTCGGCACCGAGCGCTTCCGACGCATCGCGCTTCCGCCCGAGGTCAGCGAGCTCCTGCTGTTCCTCGACCATGATCCGGGCGGGCGCCGGGCCGAGCGGCTGGCGCGCGAGGCGTTCGCGCATGTTCCTCTCATCGAGGTGCACGTTCCGGAGCGGCCCGGCGAGGACTGGAACGACGTGCTCCGCCGCGATGCCGGCTCGGCGGCCACGCCGAGGCCGCTGCTTCGCGCATGAAGCAGCAATGACGCATTGGCGCCAAGGACGGTCTCGCAATCCGCCTTCGATCAGCCGTCCGCCGCCGGCGCCTCTGGCCGCTCGATGCCGGGGGGAGCGTCCTCGAACGCATAGGGATTAAGGAACTGCCGGCCCCAGAGGAGATTGCGGTCGACGGCCGACAGGCCCGCCTCGGCGCAGACCGCGGTCCAGTTGGCGGCGATCGACTGGATCTGACCGGCGATGATCGCAATCGCCTCATCCTCCGAGAGCTGGAATTTGGGCGCGGCCTCGAGGCAGAGGCTCAGCCGGCTGAGGTTCCTGTCGCCGATGATCCGCATCGCCTGCGATGCCTCGCCGCCCGTGCGGCTCTGAGGGCAGATGTCATAGGCCGGAGTGAGGACCAGCGTCCTGCCGTCCCAGAAGGCCGAATGGTTGCGCGCATGATCGTCGGTGTTTCCGCACAGGATGTTGAAGGCGAGCCGACCGAACAGTTCGCGCAGCGTTTCTCTCGGCTTGGCGAAGCGGTGGCGGACAAGATCGGCGAGCAAATCATATCCGGCGTAGGCAGCCATCATCTCGTCGAGCTCGATCAGGGTCAGCGCTGAAACCATGCCGCGGCGGAGCCAGCCGCCATCGGCAGGCTCGCGGTCGAACCGCTCGACGAGCAGGACGTCCTTGCCGAGCGCATGATCGAGCTTCACGCTCGCGACGTTGAGGCCCGCATTGGCGGCCAGGCGCATCGCCAGATATTCCGCCTTCACCATCGCGAAGAGGTCGCCGCTGGTCGAGAATTTGGCGATATATTTGCGATCCGCCTCCTCGACCTGCGCCTTGGGCCGGGCGCCGCCGAGCGCACTGCCATGCTGCAGCGCCTGGCCGAGCTCGGGGGTCAGCGGCACGCCCTGTTCCACCCGCTCCGCGGCTTCGAGCAGTTCGGCGAGCGGCGCATGGGTGAGCCGCGGCTCGTAGTGGGACGGCGAGCGCTGGAAGTCGAGCGCGCCGACCCGGTCCGATCCCGATTCGAGCATGAAGGTCAGCTCGTCGAGCTCGGTCGCCGCCGCGGCGGCCCCGGACAGGCCGGTCAGCCGGTTGATGATCACCCGGCGCCCCCAGGCGTCGGGCGAGCAGTCGCGGATCGCGCTCGGCATGGTGAGGCCGGCGGGGAGCGGAAGCAGCCCGGGCCTGAGCGGCAGCTCGGGCTCGTACAGCGGGATGGCGTCCGGCAGCGCCAGATAG
>DASUIB010000252.1:0-4806 GCA_036273235.1 Sphingomicrobium sp.
CGGCGGGCGGGGCCGACCCAGTGGACGCAGCGCTCGCGACTTCCCTCGGACTCGACGAGGAGGCGAGCGGACGCCTCATGAATGAGATCGGCTTCGCCCGCGCGGGCGATGCCTGGCGATGGCGCGGCCGGCGCGGCCGGCACCAGGGCGAGCCCTCGAGCGGCTCCCATGCATTCGCCGAGCTGGCGAAGCTCAAGAAGAAATGAAGGTCATTGCGAGGAGCGCAGCGACGAAGCAATCCAGCGGGGTGAGGCTGGATTGCTTCGCTCCGCTCGCAATGACGGCATTGTGAGGATCGACCGCTATCTTTTCTTCATCCGGCTGGCGAAGAGCCGCACGCTCGCGCAGGGGATCATCGACGAGGGCTACGTGCGGATCGACGGAAGAAGGGTCGAGAAGCCCAGCGAGGAGGTCCGCGTCGGCAGCGTCGTCGCACTCCCGCTCCACGGCAGGGTGCGGATCCTGAGGGTGCTTTGCCTGCCCGACCGCCGCGGTCCCGCGCTCGAAGCGCGCGCCTGCTACGAAGAGCTCGGGAATTGACGAGCCGAAGGCGGCGACATAGCGAGGCGTAAAGGGAGCCGCGCACTCATGACCTACGTCGTCACCGACGCCTGCATCAAATGCAAATATATGGATTGCGTCGAGGTCTGCCCCGTCGATTGCTTCTATGAGGGCGAGGTGATGCTGGTCATCAACCCCAACGAGTGCATCGACTGCGGCGTGTGCGAGCCCGAATGCCCGGCCGAGGCGATCCTTCCGGACACCGAAAGCGGGCTGGAGAAATGGCTCGAGCTCAATACGAACTTCTCCGCCGACTGGCCGAACATCACCCGCAAGAAGGACGGCCCCGCCGACGCCGACGAGCACAAGGGCGAAGAGGGCAAGTACGACAAATATTTCACGCCCGACCCGGGCGACGGCGACTAGCGGTCGGATCGAGCGGAGATTCGCGGGAGCTTTCCTTGCGGATCGGCAGTTGAGACACTGCCGAATAAACAGGGGAAAGTTTATGCGCCGCTTGTCCTGCCTCGCGCTCGCCGCCTGTTGCGTATCCTTCCCGTCGTTCGCACAGCCCGGCCCGGCGGCCGCGCCCATGCCGAGCGCAGAAGATGTCGCGAACCGCGATACGATCACGGTCGCCGGAGGCGTCGCGACGGTCCCCGACTATGTCGGGTCGAACGATTACCGGCTGATCCCCGCGGTCGCCGTCAGGGGCAAAGTCAGCGGCTTTTCCTTCACTACGCGCGGCACCTATCTCTACTTCGACGCCATTCCGCATCGGGGAGCCAATAAGGTGGAATTCAACCTGGGGCCGGTCGCCGGTCTCAGGTTGAACCGAACCAATCGGGTCAAGGACCCTGTCGTAAAGCTCTTGCCGCGCCTCAACAAAGCGATCGAGGTCGGCGGCTTTGCCGGCGTGAGCTTCCACGGCCTCATCGATCCTTACGATACGCTCGGGCTTCGCCTCGACGTGCTCCACGACATCGGCAACGCGCACAGGTCGACGACCTTCAGCCCGAACCTCGAATTTTCGACACCTGTTTCCCGCACGACCTATGTCAGCGCCAACCTCGGCGCGGAGCTCGTCAGCAATAAGTTCGCCGATTATTATTTCGGCATCTCACCCGCGGACTCGCTGCACAGTGGCCTTCCCGTGTTCAACCCGAAGGGCGGGATGAAAGACTGGAAGGCGGGCCTGCTCGTCAATCAGTCGATTACCGGCGACCTGCTCGGCGGCCTGTCAGTCTTCGGGACCGTGCAATATTCGCGGCTGGTCGGCGACTTCAGGCGATCTCCGATCGTGTCGCAACGCGGAAGCCCGAACCAGTGGCTCGCCGCAGCCGGCTTGGCGTATAGCTGGTAGGGGTCAGCGCCGGCTCAGCAGCTTTTCGACGATCAGGTCCGCTGCCTCGTCGGCGCTGAGTTCGGTCGTATCGATTCGCATCTCCGCATGCTCCGGCGACTCGTACGGGCTGTCGATGCCGGTGAAGTTCTTGAGCTCGCCGGCGCGCGCCTTGGCGTAGAGGCCTTTGACGTCGCGCTTCTCTGCTTCCGCAAGCGGCGTATCGATGAAAATCTCGAAGAATTCGCCCTCGGGCACCATCCGCCGCACCATGTGCCGTTCCGCCCGGAACGGCGAGATGAAGGCCGTGAGAACGATCAGCCCGGCGTCGGACATGAGGCGCGCGACCTCGCCGACGCGGCGGATATTCTCGATCCGGTCCGCCTCGGTGAAGCCGAGGTCGCGGTTGAGCCCATGACGGATATTGTCCCCGTCGAGCAGAAAGGTGTGCCGCCCGCGTGCCGCGAGCTTTTTCTCGACGAGGTTGGCGATCGTCGACTTGCCCGCGCCGGAAAGGCCCGTGAACCACAGCACCGCCGGCTTCTGGCCCTTGATCGCGGCATGCGTCTCGCGGCTGACGTCGAGGTGCTGGCGGTGGATGTTGAGCGCGCGGCGAAGCGCAAAGTGCAGCATCCCGCAGGCGACCGTCGCATTGGTCAGCTTGTCGATCAGGATGAAGCCGCCAAGCGCCTTGTTCGGGCTGGCGCCCTCGACCGCGTAAGGCTCGAACATGATCTCGCGGTCGGTCGAAAGTTCGGCAACGCCGATGCCGTTCAGGCCTAACGTCTTGGCCGCGAGATGCTCGAGCGTGTTGACGTTGATTTCGTACTTGGGCTCCTGGACCATCGCGGTGACGCTTTGGGTGCCGAGCTTCAGCCAATAGCCGCGGCCCGGAAGCAGCTCCTCGTCCGCCATCCACACGATCGTCGCTTCGAACTGATCGGCGGCTTCGGGCGGATCGCCGGCGGCCGCGATGACGTCGCCGCGCGAACAGTCGATCTCGTCCGCGAAGGTGATCGTGACGGACTGGCCCGCGACGGCTTCGTCGAGGTCGCCATCCAGCGTGACGATCCGCTCCACCCGGGTCGTCCGTCCTGACGGGAGCACGCGCACTTCGGTTCCCGGCCCGACGTTTCCCGAAGCGACCTGACCCGAAAAGCCGCGGAAGTTCTGGTTCGGCCGGTTGACCCACTGGACCGGCATCCTGAAGGGTTTCATGGTGTCAGCGTCAGCGTCGAGCGGCACCGTGTCGAGATGCTCGAGCAAGGTCGGTCCCGTATACCAGGCGGTCGCCTCGCTTCGGCTCATGATATTGTCGCCGTTGAGCCCCGAAACGGGAATCGCGACCCATTCCTCGATCCCAACTTGCTCGGCGAAGGCGCGGTAATCGGCGCAAATGCCGTCGAACGCCGCCTCGTCATAGTCGACCAGGTCCATCTTGTTCACCGCGAGCACGAAGCGGCGGATACCGACGAGCTGCGCAAGATAAGAGTGCCGCCGAGTCTGAGTCAGCACGCCCTTGCGCGCGTCGACCAGCAGCACCGCGAGGTCCGCCGTCGAAGCGCCGGTGACCATGTTGCGCGTATATTGCTCGTGTCCCGGCGTATCGGCGACGATGAACTTGCGCCTGGCGCTCGAGAAGAAGCGGTAGGCGACGTCGATCGTAATACCCTGCTCGCGCTCGGCCGAGAGGCCGTCGACGAGCAGCGCGAAATCGATCTTCGCGCCCTGCGTCCCGTGCCTTTTGCTGTCGCTCTCCAGCGCATCGAGCTGGTCGTCGAAGATCTGCTTGCTCTCGTACAGCAGCCGCCCGATCAGCGTCGACTTGCCGTCGTCGACGCTTCCGCAGGTGATGAAGCGCAGAAGCTCCTTCGCCTCCTGCTGCGCAAGCCAGGCGCGAACGTCGTGCCGGATCAGCTCTTCTTCGGATTGAAGCGGGCGGGACATTACGCGTCTCCGTCATTCCCGCGAAAGCGGGAATCCCAATGCGGCCTGAGGGCTATTTTTGATCCGCGCCCCACGCGCATCAAAAATATCCCTCCTGTTTCTTCTTCTCCATCGACGCGCTGCCCGCGTCCTTGTCGATGGCCCGGCCCTGCCGCTCGCTGGTCTTCGTCAGCAGCATCTCGGCGACGATCCCCTCGACGGTGTCGGCATCGCTCTCGACCGCGCCTGACAGCGGATAGCAGCCAAGCGTGCGGAACCGCACTTTGCGCATCATCGGCTTCTCGCCGTTCAAGGGGAAACGATCATCGTCGACCATCAGGATGAGGCCGTCGCGCTCGACGGTCGGACGCTCGGCCGCGAAATAGAGCGGCACGATCTCGATCTTCTCGCGCATGATATATTGCCAGACGTCGAGCTCGGTCCAGTTGGACAAGGGGAAGACGCGCATGCTCTCGCCCTTGTTCTTGCGGACGTTGTAGAGCGACCACAGCTCCGGCCGCTGCCGCTTCGGGTCCCAGCGGTGCTTCTTGTCGCGGAAGCTGAACACACGCTCCTTCGCGCGGCTCTTCTCTTCGTCGCGCCGGGCTCCGCCAAAGGCCGCGTCGAAGCCATATTTGTCGAGGGCCTGCTTCAGCCCTTCGGTCTTCCACATATCGGTGTGGAGCGGACCGTGGTCGAAAGGATTGATGCCCCGCCGCTCGGCCTCGGGATTCTTGTAGACGATGAGCTCGATCCCTGGCTCGGCCGCGACCTTGTCGCGAAGCGCGTACATGTCCCCGAATTTCCACGTCGTATCGACGTGCAACAGCGGGAACGGCAGCGGGCTCGGGAAGAAGGCTTTCTTCGCAAGGTGCAGCATCGCCGCCGAATCCTTGCCGATCGAGTAGAGCATCACGGGCTTGTCGGCCTCCGCGACGGTCTCGCGCAGAATGTGGACGCTCTCGGCTTCGAGCCGATCGAGATGCGTGAGTGCGCGCACGCTTGGCTTCATTCCCCGCTCAGGCTGTCGATGCGCG
>DASUIB010000253.1:0-2159 GCA_036273235.1 Sphingomicrobium sp.
GAGCAGCTGCGGGTGACGGCCATCGAGGACGATGCTGATCGGCCGACCGGCGGCCGCTTGATCGGCCGTCGCGGTCGTCTGCTGGGTGGGCGGCTCGTTCATGGCTCGATCATTCCTGGGCCACGAGTTTGGCGTAGGCACCCCCAAGCGCGATCAGCTGCTCATGGGTGCCTCGCTCGACGATCTTGCCCTGCTGCAACACGATGATCTCGTCGCAGTCGCGTATCGTGCTCAAGCGATGCGCGATGATGATGCAGGTGCAGCCGCGACGTCGCAGATTGTCGTCGATGGCCTTTTCGGTGATCGGGTCGAGTGCGCCGGTCGCCTCGTCGAGCACGACAACCGACGGGTTGGAAACCAGCGCGCGGGCGATCTCGATGCGTTGGCGCTGGCCGCCGCTGAAATTCGCGCCGCCCTCGTTGACATAACAATCGTAGTTTCCCGCCCGCGTCGCGATGTCCTGATGAATCGCCGCATCCTTCAGCGCTTGCGACAGGTCCGCTTCGGTGACCGTCGGATCCCACAGGGTCAGGTTGTCGCGGGCCGTTCCTTCGAACAGGAAAATGTCCTGATCGACATACGCGATCGAGTTTGCAAACACTTGTGGAGGGACCTCCGGCAAGCTCCAATGATCGATCCGGATCTCACCCGTCCAAGGCTTGTAAAGCCCGCAAATCAGTTTGCCGAGCGTCGACTTTCCGCTGCCCGACGCGCCGACGATCGCCACCCTTGAACCCGGCTCGATGGTGATGGAGAGGTCGTCAAGGAGCGGCGGCTCGAGGATCGAATAGCCGAACTGGATGTTGCGGACGTCGATCCGGCCGGCGAGTTTTGGAGGGAAACGATCCGCCGGGACGGGCTTCCTGCCGGAATTTTCAAGGGGATAGTTGTAGACGTCCTCCAGGCGCTCGAGCGCCCCCCTGATGGTTTGAAAATTGCCGACATGCCCGACCAGGTCGGTGACCGGTCCCGAAAAGCTCGCCATCAGCGACTGGAACGCGACCAGACCTCCAAGGGTGAGCGAGCCCTCGATCACCCGCAGGCCGCCGATACCGAGGATCGCAGCCACGGTCAGGCCCGAGAACAGCGTCGGCAGCATCTCCAAGAAGATCGAGGACGCCCCGAGCTCCTGCTCCGCGTTCAGGACCTTGGCCTGGATTCCCGCCCATTGGCCGAATGCCTCGTCCTCCAGTCCACTTGCCTTGAGCGTTTCGATGGTGCGCACCGTACCCACCGTGGCGGCGACGAGCTTGCCCTGTTCGAGCGCGAGACTGCGGCTGAGATCCCGCCGGCGCTCACCGACCAATCTCAGCGCCAGCACGTTCAGAAGCGACATGCTGACGCCGATGGCGGCGAGCGGAGCATCGTAGATCACCATCGCGGCGGCAAAGAAAACGATCGAAGTGAGGTTGAGCGCATTGCTGGCGATGCCGCCCGAGAGCAGGCGGGCAATCTGCTCGTTGGCGTTCACGCGGCTCGCGATATCGCCGGCATGGCGCTGAGTGAAAAATTCGACCGGCAGCGCCAGGACGTGCCAGAGGAAGCGGCTGATCATGACCACGGCCAGCTTGGTTTGAACCCTCAGCAACAGCGATTGACGCACCAGCGTCAGCAGTGCGCGGACAATGGCGGTCGCAGCCATGCCGATCAGCAGCGGCACGAGCCAGCTGGTATTTTGCGGAATCAGGATGTCATCGACGAATATTTTCGAAAATCCCGCGGCCACGATGGCGGGCACGACTAGCGCGAAGCTGACGGTCGCCAGCAGCAATACCGCCATTCTCGAGCCGCGCAATTCGCGCAACAGCAGCCGCAATCCCTGCGGCTTGCGGCCCGACTTCCTGAAGGCCTCCGTCGGCTCCATCGCCAGCACGACGCCGGTGAAGGCAAGATCGAGCTCCGCCATGTCGATGCGCCGTCGCCCGATCGCGGGATCGTTGATATAGACGCGATCGCCACTGATGCCCTCGAGCACCACGAAATGATTGAAATTCCAGTGAATGATGCACGGCATCGGCATTTCGTGCAGGCTCGAGGGTTCCTGCCGGAAGCCTCTCGCGGCGAGACCGAAGCGGCGCGCCGCCCTGACGATGTTGCTGGCCTTGCTGCCGTCGCGCGAAACCCCGCAGGCGACACGGAGCTGCTCCAGCGGGATCCAG
>DASUIB010000254.1:0-10828 GCA_036273235.1 Sphingomicrobium sp.
GGCGTTCGGGCGGCAGTGCCGGATGATTGCTGAGACACGGCGCTCCACTGATCATGGCGCGGACCGGTTTCGCTCGAGCGCCTGGATCGACATTTGGCGCGTGGCTGCCCGGGCCGCCTCTACGTCGGGGCGATTGCGAAGGACGAGTTGCTGCTTTTGTGGCGCAAGCCTGCCGGGATCGACGTCGAGATTGTTGTTGGTCATCAGATAGAAGGCCGTGCTGAGCCGGCACGGCACGATGAGTAGGCCGTCCGTCATTCCATATTCCTCGGCGATGGCGCGCTGCCGCGCCTCATCGAGCTCGGGATTGGGGATGATCTCAAGGTTGATCCGATGATGCCATTCGAAGTCTAGGGAAGTGTCGATCGTTGTCGGCGACGAGTCCCCGACGTTGAGAATGCGATCGAGATTATAATCGCGAAACTCATTATGGTGCTGCGCCCATGCACGCGCGTACCATCGCCCGGCGCTATGGATCAGCGAATGCGGTGCAATCACCCGCGGCAGATCGCGCGAGCCCGTGATCGAGGCATAGTCGACCTCGAGCTGCGAGCGCAGCCGGATCGCGTCAACGATCTTTAGCAGGACCTCGGAATTTGTCCGCCGCCGCTCGAGCCGAACGACCTCGAACGGCGGCTCGCGGTCGAACCAAGTGTCCTCGCGACGCATCCAGCGATGCTCGACCGCAACCAGCTGGAGAAGATAGCGCTCAATCGATTGGGAAATCAGCGCCGGGTGGAAATCCTCGCCTCTGAGATAGGTCTTCAGCCTCCGATCGTAGACGAGGTTGGACGGCGCCAAACGCTCATATTCGGCGATATCCGACGACGCCTGCTGCGGGGAAATACCAAAGGTTTCAACGAGATCGCCGCGGTTGAACTTGCCGTCCCAGAATAATCGGAAATCGATGAATTCAAGCCGGCGATGGACGACCCGGGCAGTCGACGAGCCCTCGCCTACCACCGCCGAACACCAAAAAATTCTGCCAATTTAAAAAAAATGCGTCGCCTCACTTGATGTATCGATCCCACATGCCCACCTTACATGGACGGGCTTGAGATTCGAATCAATATCGATCCGTGCCCTCCAACAGGAGAAGATCAATGGGAAAGAATCAACATGTCGTTCCGCACGATGGCGAATGGGCGGTTCGCGGCGAAGGCAATGAGCGGGTGACCTCGCTCCACCGGACCCAGGCCGAAGCCGAGGCTGCGGCTCGCACGATTGCGATCAATCAGCAGAGCGAAGTCGTCATCCACCGGCCCGATGGCCGTATCCGTGACAAGGATTCCTATGGCCACGACCCGTTTCCGCCGCGCGGCTGATTGCGGACTAAGGGCCGCGGCCAAATAAAAGGGAGGCGCTTACTATGCGCGGGGATTTCAAGGCGACCATCTTCTCTTGCGGCTGCGGCGACAGCGTTATGCTGGAAGCGCACCGCAAGGTGGTGCTCACCGACATTCATTACCGTGTCGCTCGCGCGCAGGACGAAGAGGATGACGAAGCGCCCGACTTCGCTTCCGACATCCGCAAGGCTTGCTTGGACCATCATCTCGACATCTTCGTTTCGACGCACCCCGACAAGGACCATGTCGCCGGCTTCTGCGAGATCTTCCATTGCGGCGACCCGGCCGACTGGGACGCCGACCCGGACGATGGCGAGCCCAAGATCATCGTCGATGAAATCTGGTGCTCGCCCTATGGCGCTGATCCCCATTACACGACTGATCAATCAAAGCCGCTGACCGACGAGATCGGACGCCGCAAACGCCTTCAGGGCACAATCGCAGGGACCCGCGCGGGCAACCGGCTCCAGATCATGGACACCGGCAGCCATTCGACCGGCGCGATCGCCGACGGCTTCGAATGGCGGCTGCTCGCCCCGAACGCAACCGAAGCCGAGGTTCCGGAAACAGAAGAAGGCTGCCCGCCGGCCTCGTCCAACCCGACCAGCCTCGTCATTCAATGGTCGATCACCCGCAACTGGGGCGTCAACCGTCTGCTGCTGTGCGGCGACACCAGCGTCGAGGTGCTCGAGCGGCTCGAGCGCGAGGTCCACTCCAAATATCCGGAGCGCCTCGAATGGCATATCCTCCTTGCGCCGCATCATTGCTCGCGCCGCTCGATCGGCCGGGTGCTGAATGGCGGCTGCGTCGATGAGGAATTTGACGAATCGAAGTCCGCGCTGAAGGCGCTCGGCGAGCAGCTCGGCGAAGGCTTTGTCATCGCCAGCAGCCGCAAGGTGGTGCGCGGCGGCGCGACGCCGCCCTCGTGGCACGCCAAGCAGCGCTATCTGAGGATCCTGTCGCGGGGCGAGGCGATCGACGACAAGGTCACCGCCCGCTTCAAATGCACCGGCGGCAACAGCGCGTCGGACAAACCGGCGCATGTTGTCTTCACGCTGTCGAACTGCGGACCGAGCCTGGCCGCGACGGCCGCGCCGGCGACGATCGGCCTTGGCGGCTGCAACGGCGGATCGGTCGGCGGCGGCGGCGGCTATGCTGAAGCCGGCTGAGCGGCCGCATTTTTCGCAGCGCCTCGAGCTGCTGCGGATCCAATCCTCGGCCGGGGTCGTCCCCAGCTCGGTGACGGTTGGCGAGGATGCCGAGGGCTTGTCTCGCATCAGCTTCGATCTTGAGACCGAACTCGTTGCCGGCCCGCCGACTGTCGATATCCACGCCGTCGAGCGCATCCACTTCGTCTACGGCCCGGGCCGTAAAATTGGTGAGACAGCACCGACCTGGGTCAATTGCGACCGCGAAGATTTCCCGCGCGACATCGGCCATCTCTGCGCCGGCCCGCCCGGATGCCCGGCAACGCCCTGCCTTGCGCTCGCAGGCCTCCAGCCGCTCTACGAGCGGGGCGGGATCGAGGTCGTGATGGAGCGCCTCCGACAATTCATGCGCGACGCCAAGACCGGTTCGCTGATGGCCGATGGCTGGGAGCCGGTCCCGTTCGGAATCGAGCAAGGCTTCACCGGCGGCGAGCTCGAGCCCTATCGCTTCCAGGAGTTGGCGGCGGCGAGCCCCGCAGGCGGCTATGCGGTCGGCGCGACGCTCCATATCCACCGCTCCAAGGGCGAATATGTGATGATCCATCCGACGCCCGTGCCGATGGGCGACCTTCGGTCAGTGCTCGGCGAGCATAATGGCGCCGGTCGCACGGAAGGCTTCCAAGCGATCCCTTGGGTCTTCGTATGGCCGCCCAAGGAGCGGGTCGAGCAGGCACCCTTGTTCGAAGCCTGGACGACCCAGAGCGAGCTTCGCGGCGGGCTTGAGCGGATCGGACTCGCCGATGATTATGACAAGGCGCTTGGCCAGCTCATGACCGGGGATTTGAATTTCAAGGTCAATATGACCCCCCTGAGCGGCAAGCGCCTGGTGGTGGTGGTCGGGGTTTGGCGACCGACCCCGATCATCGAGGACTTCTTCGGCTATTCGGCAGATCCCGAGGCGCGGACGCTCGAGCTTCGTGCCTTTCTCGTTTCGGCGGAACTGGCGGACGAGATTTGCGCGGACAGCGCCCGCGTAAGCTCGATCATCGGCAGCTATCCGCCGCGGCCCGAGCTTCTGCAATGGGTGTCGGGTGTCGGCAAGATCGCGCCCCTGGCGTTGCTGGGAGCCGGCGCGCTCGGGAGCGCCATCTTCGAAAACCTGATTCGCTCAGGCGCGCGCGACTCCTTCGTCCAGGATCAGGACGGGCTCGGCTCGCACAATCTTGCCCGCCATTCAGCCCGACTGGCAGACGTTCATGATGCTAAGACCGAACAATCGGCGGCGCTGACGAGCGCGATCGTCCAGCCCGGCAGCACGACGATCAACACCAGCAGGGAGGATATTGCGGCAACGCCGCTGGAAACCCTCAAGGCGAATTGTTCGGGTCGGCTGGTCATCGACGCCACCGCCGACGAGCGCGTGCGGGTGAAGATGGACGAGCTCCGGGCTGATTTCGATCGGCCAATCATCCGTACCGAGATGTTCCATCTAGGGCGGCTGGGGACCACCTTCATCTCGCTTCCCGGCGGACCGACGCTATCCGAGCTCATGACCAGCCTGATCGCCGCCGCGGTCGACAATCCCGACGTTGCGGCCTGGCTCGACCAGGAAGCCGCCGAGCCATTGGGGCCGGCGCCACTTCTTTATGGCTTTGGCTGCACTTCGCAAACGGTTCACCTCGCAAGCCACGTCGTCGAGCAGCAGGCTGCGGTGGCAACAACCGCAATCGTCGAGAGTCCCGAAACCTCGGGGATCCTCGTAAATCCGCTCGATGAGAAGCATCGCCCGCTCGGCTGTCGCTGGCTTCCCATTCCGCCGTACACCCACCTCAGACCTCCCACCCACGATGATTGGGCGATCGCCGTCTCGGGCGCGGCGCTGGAAAGCATGAAAGCGGGGCGAAGCGCGGCCCTTCCCAACGAAACCGGCGGCTATCTTTACGGCTGCTGCGATCCGGTTCGGCAGCAGCTCATCGTGAGCCTTGCAAGCCCGCTTCCGCCGGGGTCGACGGCAACCCCGACGACACTCGAACTCGGGCCCGCCGGCGAGACTCGCCTCGAACGGCGGCTTAAGCGCAAGACCCACGGCTGGCTGTACCTGGTCGGCACCTGGCACAGCCATGCCGGCACCTCGGCGAGAATGTCGGGCCGCGACCAGCGGACCCTTGCCAAGCACAGCGCGAAGGATGCGCCGTTGCTTCGTCCAACGCTCATGATCATCGTCGCGGGCGACGATGTCCAAGCCCATCTGGAGGTGCCGTGATGGCCGATTCTTTGAAGAAGGGCATTGGCACCAAATATCTTCTCCCGATTGTCGCTTTCTATGCTGCGAGCGTGGCTGCGCTCGGGATCGACCGGGCAGCCGTCCTCCCCTCGCTGATACGGCAGCTCGGGATCGGCGGCCTCGCCGGCATTGCGCTGATCATATTCCAAGAGCTCATCCCCCGCGCGGTCAAGGAAACGTTGATCTTCTGGCGTCTTCGTGACCGAGCCCCGGGCCACCGCGCTTTCTCCAAGATCGCCAAGCGCGATCCCCGCGTTGACCCGACCGAACTGGCGGTGTTGCTGCCAACACATCCCATGAGCGGAGCCGAGCAGAATTCGCTTTGGTATCGGTGGCTGAAATCCGTTGAGAGCGATCCTGCGATTGCGGACAATCACCACCGGCTGCTTGCGCTTCGTGAAAGCTCTGTGTTGTTGGTCCTATTAGGAGTCACAAGCCTGGTCGGCGGGCCGTTTCTGTTCGGCTCGCTTCGCAAAGTTCTGCTACTCGCTGTTCCTTGCTTCGGTTTCTACGTCCTGACTGCCATCGCCGCCCGGAACGCGGCCAATCGCTTGGTGGGAAACGTTATCGCACGAAAGGTTGCGACGAGCTGATTTCAGAGCCTGGCCCGTCATTCGATAGAGCTTATTGGGGTTCTTCACATTTCTCGCAATCATCATGGCCACAGGTCGAGCTGGGGGCCTCTGTCGTCGGATCGCCAGCGAAACCCGCCTGGTCGCCGCGATCGACCCTACCGGGACCGCTAGGAGCCGAGTTACAGGTTAGCGGCCTTGCGTCTCAGGAAACTCGTCAGCGAAGACACTGGCACGAGCGTGATGGCCCCAACCTTGATGATCTCGATCTCTCCTGCCGCAATCAACTCATAGAGCTTGGAGCGGCCAATGCCCGTGAGCCGACATGCTTCACGAATCCGCACCGTAAGCGGTCTGCTGAAGACAGCATCCTCAGGAAGAGCCTCAGCCATTCGCGCCCTCGCCGTCCTCCGACATCGCGATCGCCATCGATGATTGGTCCGGCCGCGCCAATCGCCGCCCCACCATCTCGACGAAGGCCCGGTATCGCTTCAGGCCAAGCTGGCCAGTCTCCAGATCGAACGGCGGCTGGTGCGCGAGCAGCGTCAACTGATGCTGAACAAAGGTGCCCAGCGCCTCGGCGACAAATTCGACCTTCCTCTCCAACCGCTCATTGGCTTGGCTGATCCGGTCGAGACGAATGCCGAACCGTTTGTCCAACTCATTGGCGGCCCGCCGCTCGAACCACGCCTGCAATGCGTCCGTGAGAACGGCAGTCTTGGACGAGCCTGGCTCCTTCGCCATGGCCTCGAGCTTCTCGGAGAGTTCGCCCGGGAGATAGAATTGATGCCGCTCTTTGAACGTCTTCATCGCCGGAGACACTGGAGCAATCCGGACTAATGCGACAGGTGCCCTTGAGCGCACTGAAGTACCTTTTCGATCGCCCCGGCTCAGCCAATCTGCGGTCCCGATCGCTCGCGACCGAATGTCCACGAGACGTCGCGGCCGCGCATTACGCCCGACACCTCGCGGCCGATCCGGCGCTCCAACACGGGCCGCCAGGGCACGAGCGTGAACTCCCGCGAGTTCTCGATCAGTGCCATCCGCGCGGATCCGACCTGAACGGGGCGGCGGTAGATGCCCTCAATCGGATCCCCCGGCACCGCCTCCGCGTATCCAAGGCCGAGCTCGCGCGAGAGCTGACGCGCAACTCGCTGCAGTTCACGCGCCCGGAGCTTTTCGAGCATGTCGGGCTGTTCGGCGAGCGCCTGCTGGACGAGCCACTGCTGCCGTTGGCGAAGCGCATTAGCGACCTTCGCGCCCAAGCCTCCGCCGAGGCGGCCGGGCTGCGACAGGCTCGTATCTTCGTCTAGCCAAGTGATGCCGTTGTGGTTCGGCATCTCCTCCAATCGCAGCGTCGAGAGGATGTCCACGCGAACGGGCTCGCTAGTGGCGCGTGCGCGCTCGTACTGCTGAGCCCGCTCGACATGATCCGGTGCGATCTTCCAGCTGCCGTCCGCCTCGCGTTCAACGCCGGCCTTACCGCGACGCAGAGCCTCGAGACGGCGCACGTGGGCCTCAACAAAGCGCTCGCTGGCGCTCGGGTCCAGGAGAATATGGATGTCCTCGCTGTATCGGCCGCCGTTGCGGACGGCGATCTCCGCCACGGTCCGATCAACGTCTCGAGCCTCAACCGGTGTCGGCTTGATGCGTACGACGGCGCCTTCGCGGATCGTCAAGTCGGCGCCACCACCTTCGCCGATTTCGACATAATGGGTCCGGCCGTCGATCGCGTCGACGATCAGATATTCGCGGTCGGTTTCTTCATCGGACAGGCCGCGCGTCAGCACCTGCCCGATGATCGGCTCCGCTTGCCCATCGCTTGGGTCATAAACGGCGTAGTCCACCGGCGAGACGGCGAGCGACCGCGAGCGCACCTCCCGATCGAGCGTAGCAATGATGTCGCTCCGCCGCCCCATTGCGCGGAGCGTCGGCTCAAGGTTCTCGGCAAGGCGCCAGCGGCCGCGCTGCTCCTCATCGGCAAGTCCCATCCGCCCAAGAGTCGCAAGGCGACCGGCGCGCAGGCTTTGCTCGATCGCATCGCGATGGCTCGGCGACACCAGTCCTTCCGCGTCGATCGCCCGCAGGAGCCGCCGGTCGATACGTGTGAAGCGTTCCTGGCTGATCTCGCGAAGATTGCCGCGCATGATCTCACGATTCGTGCGCGGGCCGAGGTCCAGATTGACCAGATCGACCGCGCGCTGCCGCAAGCCTTTCGTGATGTACTCGCGCGCTATGATCAGGTCCTTGCCCTGGTCGTCTTTCCCACGGACCAGAATGTGGCTGTGCGCATGCCCCGTATTGAAGTGATCGACAGCGACCCAATCGAGCTTGGTTCCGAGATCTTTCTCGGCCTGGGTCATGAGCCGGCGGATGAGCGGCTTCAGGTCATCATATTCCGCGCCGTCCTCCGGCGCGACGATGAAGCGGAACTGGTGCCGGTCCTCGCTGCCACGGTCCAGAAACGCCTTTCCGTCGGCTGCATCTAGCTCGGCCGAATAGAGCGACCCGCGCTCTCCCTCGCGGGTGGTGCCGTCGCGTTGCAGATAGCGCACATGCGCAACGGCAGCCCGGGCGCCCTTGCCCGCGAGGCGCGCGATCCGCGCCTTCACGATCGCGCGCCGGCTGCGGTCGCCTGAATGGCGATTGGACGAGCCCAGCACCCTGCCCATCCCCGAGCCGCGTCCGATCCGGCTGCCGTCGAATTTGCGCGCTTGCCTGGCGAACCGTTTCAGCCCGCCTGCGAGGTTTGCCGATTTCAGGATTCCGTGGTGGAACGGGCGCTCCTTCGCGACCCGGCCGAGCCAGAGCTCGAAATCGTCGTCGGCCATTGTGTCACCTCTCGCCAGCAAAAGCACTGATGAGGGACGCAGGAGTCGGCCCTTCAAGGGCCTCCATAAGTGTCTCCCGGCAGAGCGGCGGAACTCCGCGAATTCTTCGGGTCGAGTCTCTCAGGTGGAGGCAAGCTCGTGGTTCGAGCGGCGGCGTGCCTCCACGAAAAACGACGTGCAGACGCCAATTCTGTGCCGCCGTGGAGGCACAGCTTTCATCTTGCCCTCCGCTCCCTAATCCACTCGAGTTGCGCATTTTCCTACCGGTTCCAGTCGCTGAGGGGCGAAAGGAATTGCATTCTTCGTCTCTTCAAGGCGCCTTTGTGAGCTCGTCTGCGCACTGTTCACTCGTTCGCGAACAAAGGATTTTAGCAGCTCGACCCGTTGACGGACCCAGCTTAGCCGGTCTCCCCGATGCGAGATTCACGCAAATAGTTGGCTTTGAAATGGGCTTCCCCCGAGCAGTTTGTAGTATCCGTTAGCTGCGATTTTTGTACGTCGCTGCGGCCGCGCCCCTCGAACTTTGAGGGGTCACTCCCCATCCATGAACAATGAGCGAAGCGCAGAAAGAAGCCGTCAGCGAACCGTGGGCTTCGGCCGCCGATTTCGACGCGATCAATCTTTCAACGCTGCTCGAACCGGTCGATCGCGCCGATGAATTCGCGCTCGAGCGTGCGCTTCTCGACGCGATGAAGACGGCCGAGGAAGCCGGCCAGGATTCCTCTGCCCGAGCGCTTCGTCTGTTCGCCATCATCTGCAGCTTCCATCTGCGTGTCGAAGACCCGGCGCAGCCGTGGGGGCCGCGATGGGAGAGTCCCGAGGGCAGGAGCTACACCGCCAGCGACCTGCGCGGCGAACCCACCAGGGTGCTTGCGGACTACGTATCAAAGATCGAGCATCCGCTGCTCCGCGCCCGCGTCGCCGACGTGGTCTGGTACAATGACCGGTCGCAACACGAAGCGGCAACGATCGCGATCGAGAGCTATTGCGATCTCATCGTCCGACGGCTGGACGGAAGCCTGAAGGCCCGGTTCGAAGACCTGGAGGACAGCGTCATGGACGGCGTGACGTGGCTCCGCCGAGCCATGCAGCTGTCCGGCCTTTCGGGCCGGCGCGAGCTGTCCGATGCGCTCAAAAGCGCCGCCTCATCCCTTTATGATCGAGCCCTCGCGAGCGGCCATTACGTCAATTTCGTCAACATCGCGCAGATCAGGATCGATCATGATCTCGTCGACATCGCAACCGTCGCGAGGGACGCAGAAACGCTCGCCCAATCGCGCGTCGGCGGCGAATACCCGATGGCGGTGCAAGGCGCGTGGAACCTTGCCGCGGGTTGCTTTGCAAGGCTCGGCGACAAGGAAAGCGAGCGTCGCTGCCGGGAGCGTTCGGTCGATGAAACGTTGCGCATGCGCGAGCAGGTGGACTCCTCTTCGGCACGTGCATTCTGGACGCGCAAGGCGATCGCCGAACTGCGCAGTGCCGGGGCCTTTGCCCAACGGATCAAGCAACTTCGCGCCGAGCTGCGTGAGCTCCAGGACGCTTCGCTCGATGAGTTCGGGCAGTTCACGCTGCCGACCGACTTGTCGGACCAGCGTAAGGCCGTGATCGAGTTGTTCGAGGGGCTGGGCCTGCCGGAGGTTCTGCTCCAGTTCGCAATCGTGCCGCGGACACCGACGATCGAGCAGCTGAAGTCGCAGGCGCTGGAGAACCGCAAGACCAGCATCCTCGGTTCGCTCATGTCTTCGAGCTATTCGGACCGCGAGGGAAAAGTGATCGCGGAGACGCCGGCGGGAGCGCTTGATTCAGAGCCGGACGATGAGTGGATCAAGGCCGAGTCATTGCGCACGCTGGACCTCTTCCGGCACCAGATCGTCGGCGGTTTCATTGAGCCGGCGCGGCACAACGTGATGATGCGTTTTCCACTCGAAGAACGTCATTTCGAGCCAATCGCGACGATGAGTCCGTTCGTTCCGCAGGGACATGAGTTCCTGTTCATGCTCGGCTTCGCCAGGTTCTGGCAGGGGGACTTCGCGTCGGCCGCGCATCTTCTTCTGCCGCAGCTTGAGAATTCGCTGCGGCACGTGCTGCTCAACTCCGGCCGCGAGAGCTCCAAGATCAAGCCCGACATGCTGCAGGAAGATCGCTCTCTGTCCGGGCTGCTGCTGAACTTGCGACCGGAGCTGGAGGAGATCTTTGGTGCGGACATCATCAACGAGATTGACCTGTTGTTCAATTTTCGCGCCGGACCGTCGCTCCGGCATGAGGTCGCTCATGGGAAGCTCACCACCGGCGCCTGCTACCATCGCGATGCAATCTACGCCTGCTGGTTGATCTACCGGCTGATGTGTCTTCCTCTGGTGCGATATTGGCCGGATCAAGTCGCGCCCGCGATCGAGCATGCGGCGTTCTGAGAAGCCGCGCGGGGCACCTGATTTCCACAGGTTTTGTGGGCGCCGACCCGTCGACGTTCTTTTTTCGTTCTGATAAGGCGTGCAACCCCGAAACAAGGCCTTACATGATGCAAGCTCGACCCTTTCTTGGAGAAACCACCGACCGCGATAAGGCCTTTGCCGCGTTTGAATCGATCGAGCTCAAGGTCGTCCAGGACCCGTGGGAGCATTACGCCCGCTTTCCCGGCCAGCGCGAA
>DASUIB010000255.1:0-9216 GCA_036273235.1 Sphingomicrobium sp.
ACTTAGTGCGAAGGGATCATTCCCATGGAGATCACCTACGACCCGGAGAAGCGGGCGAAGGCCCTCGCTGAGCGCGGGCTGGATTTTGAAGATGCTGTGCAGGTGTTCGCCGGTCCCAGGTATACGGTCGTCGATGACCGCAGGAATTATGGCGAGTTGCGATATCAAACCTATGGGCTGCTGAACGACCGTCTGGTGATGATCGTTTGGACGCCCAGAGGTGAGGTGTGGCACATCATCTCGATGAGAAAGTGCAATGAGCGCGAGAAAGAAGAGTTTGAAGAGCAGTTGGGTCGATCCGGATGATGCTCCGGAGTGGCCGCATGACGTGTGGGACCGCGCGGAGTTTGCGATCGGCGGCAAGGTCATCCGTGAGGCGACGGGGACGCTCACCAAGCGCGGGCGGCCGCCGGTCGGCGAGGAGCCGAAGCAGCAGGTGACGCTGCGGCTCGCTCCCAAGATCATCCGCTACTTCAAGGAGGGCGGAGAAGGCTGGCAGAGCCGGCTGAACGAGACTCTCGAGGACTATGTCGCCGCGGCTAGCAAGAAGCGGCGCTAGAGCGGTGCAGCGGAGGCCCCCTTCCACCACCTCCGGTGGTCCCCCTTCCCTGAGAGGATGATGACCGAGCGCTTCGAACGGCACCGGCAACCGTGGCGGCAGGACGAGATCCAGAAGCTGCATCAGCTCGCCGGGAAGGGCATGTCGCTGCGCGCCATCGCCAAGGCGCTGACCAGGAGCGAGGAGTCGGTCAAGGACCGGGCCAAGCTCGACAAGCTGAGGATCGCGAAGCTGCGCTGAGCTTCTCTGTCGTCCGGCTGACCAGTTTCGGCGATCGCCTGCCGCCGATCTCGATTGGCGCGGCTGGGCCGCCGGAACTCTTTGCGTTCAGCAGGATTGCAGCTTGCTCGACGTAACGGAGCTGGAATGGCCGACCGCAACCCGCTCAACGCCGCGACCAGAATCGCCGCCGGGGACGTGGGCCGGGATTATGACGATGTCGCGGTCGGGCTGCACTGGGCGACCGCGGTCCTGGTCATCGTGCAGTTCCTGCTCGGCGTGACGTGGGATTATTTTCCCAAGCCGACCGTCAGCGAGATGCAGAGCCTGCACATCTCCCTCGGCGTGCTGCTGACGGCGGTGATCGTCGCCCGCATCGTCTGGCGCCTGGTGCCGGGGCACCAGCGGCCGGCGATCGTCAGCGGATGGGTGAAGCTGGCGTCGAAGAGTGTGCATTATCTGCTCTACCTGCTCCTGGTGGTGCAGGCGGGGCTCGGTTTCACCTGGCGCTGGGCGCAAGGCCACGACGTGAGCTTCTTCAAGCTGTTCGCCATTCCGGGTCCGTACGGCGCGCTCGGCCGCGGGACGCGCCATTTGTTGGCCCAATCCCATCAATATCTCGCGTGGACGATCGTCATCATCGCGTTCGGACATGCGCTCGCCGCGCTCTACCATCATTACAAGCTGCACGATCCTGTGCTCGGCCGGATGCTTCCGGCGGCGCGAAGGTCCGAAGGGGCGGCGCTGCGCTAGCGAGCCCCCTCGGGATCAATGCCAGGCTGCGAGAATCGCTCCCATCACGGCCAGGGCCAGCGCGTTATAGCCCATGCCGATCGCGAAAAGCCCGAGCGGGCGCTTCTCGTAGGTGACGAGCGGAAGGTGGGTGACGACGATGAAGCCGAGCCAGTTGAACAGGCCGACGACGACGCCCGTCCCGATCGTCGTCGCGCCCGCATAATAAACCGCATGGACCAGGATGAAGCTCATGACGAGCGCGCCGAGGATATCCCAGGCGATGGCCTTGGGAAGCCGGGCCTTCATCTCCTGATCCGAACAGCCGGTGTAGCGGACGAACGCGGGGCCGAAGACGATCGGCGAAAACCACAGCATGCCCAGCACCTGCCGGACCACGGCGGCGACGATGATCGCGGCCCAGTTGAGCGGAATTTCCTGCATGCCCCTCTCCTTTGCCCCAAATTGGCCGACGCGAGCGGTTCCGGCCGGGTTGCGGTTCAACATTATTTGAGCTCGCGCTCACGCACAACGGCAGTTGCGCGGTGAGCCGAATGATGATTGGTTGTGCTCCTTTGATTGAGAGGGGACAATCATGCGCAATTCCATTTCCTTGGCGCTGCTCGGAACGGCGGCCGCGTTGGCGCTCGGCGGCTGCACGAACTCGAATCGGATCGGCGCCGGGTCGAACCCCGATAAGGTCAAGCAGGCGATCAAGGCCGACGAGGCCAAATGGAACCAGCAGCTCAAGGCCAAGGACACCGAGGGGCTGGCGGGACATTATGCCGACGATGCCTACTTCGTCGGTCCCGGAGCGGCGCCGTCCGATGGGTCGACCGCGATCCGCCAGTTCTACGCCAACGGATTGACCGACCCGGCGATCGACGTCGAGATCGGGAGCGACAAGATCGACGTAGCCGCTTCTGGCGACATGGCTTATTCGCGCGGCCACTTCACCGAGAAATATACCGACAAGAAGACGGGAAAGGTGATGACCGACAAAGGGTCATATCTTTCGGTCTACAAGAAGCAGGACGACGGAAGCTGGAAGATGGTCGAAGATTTCGCGGCCGCCGACCCGGATTCGATCAAGCCGGTGCCGCCCGAAAAGCCCGCGACCCGCGCCAAGATGACGTCCTTCTAGCCGCTAAAAATCGCTCTCCGCGACGAAGCGCGCTCCGGCGCTGCCGGGGAGCAGCCAGCGCACCTGCGCCTTGATGTAGCCCATGCGCGGGATCGAGATCTGAAGCCGTTCGCCGATGTGGAAATCGTCCGCCGCCTCGATCCGGCAGCCCTCGTCGGAGAAGTTGCTGAGCTTGACCGGCTGCTTCCTGCCGTCGGTGCGGTGGACGACCGCGTCGATCTTCACGGGGTGGCGATCCTTACGCCCGACCATCCCATCCACAGACTGCACGACAGCTACTCCCCACTGCCGCGCGTTGTGCCGGGCGAGCTTTAAACGAACGGTTAAATTAACGCGTTAACAGCGCTCAAGCGGCGATGTCGTAAGCAGAAATCAGGGACAGTTTGAATCGCCCCCAATTTCACGGCCACTTCCCCGTTCGGCCGAGCCCCGCTAGGCTCACTCCGCTCGGACTGGAGAAGTGATGGCCCGCCTCCCCCGTCTCGTCCTGCCCGGCGTCCCCTATCACGTGACCCAGCGCGGCAATCGCCGTCAGCCGACCTTCTTCGAGGACGGCGATTACGAGCTCTATCGCGATCTCCTCGCCCAGGCCGCACGCCGCGCCGATGCGGCCATTTGGTCTTATTGCCTCATGCCCAACCACGTCCACGTGATCGTCGTTCCCGCGGACGAGGACGGGCTCCGCCGTACCTTCGCCGATGCCCACCGCCGCTACACCGGCTTCATCAACGCCCGGCACCGCTGGACCGGCCATCTGTGGCAGGGTCGGTATGGCGCCGTGGCGATGGACGAGCAGCATTTGATGGCTGCGGCGCGGTACGTTGCGCTCAATCCGGTGAGGGCGCGGCTGGTGGAGCGGGCCGCCGATTGGCCATGGTCGAGCGCTCGGGCGCATCTCGCCGGCGAGGACGACGAGCTGGTCGAGGTCCGCCCCTTGCTCGAGCGCTATGGGGACTTCACCGCCTTCCTGTCCGGCGGCGAGGACGCGCAGGCGGCGCATGCGCTACGGAACGCGGAAACGACCGGGCGGCCGGTGGGCAGCGCGGAATGGGTCGGCGAGATCGAGCGCCGCAGCGGGCGGGTGCTGAGCCCTCGCAAGCGCGGGCCCAAGCCGAGAACGGCCGCCGCGGCGGAAGCTATTTCGTGTATTTAGTAAACTGTCACCGTAATCAGAGTCGTCGCAGCGGCGATCGCGAAGGCCTACAATTTGGTTTATTATGAGGGCTCTCATGGCAGATTCACGCGCGTATACCCGTAGTCTCGCATTCATGGTCTTAGCTGCAAGTGCAGCTATGATCTGTTCGTGTACTAATGTGGCAACATCGCGAGAGGGGCATTGCGCTGTGTCTTCGAGATACGAACGAGCGAAGGATCTCTTGAGCCGTGCCGATCACCTAATCGCCGCGCGACAGTACGCGGAAGCCAATGCGCTTTTAGACAGGGGAATCGAAATCCTTGGTAACATTTATCAAACAAATGCCGGTTTGGATGACACTGCTACGAAGCTAGCCGTCGCAAGAATTGACGCAGAACGTGGAGAAGCCAAGACGGCGGCAAATCTGAAGCGCAATGTCTTGGAGGCTAGACTTGAATTATATCGAAACCCGCGCGGTGAGGATAATTGCAAAGAGCGCTGACGCGTGACCTACATGCGATCAGCGGCGGCACCAGCCTCGCCTATGACTCGGCGGGCAACCGCAAGACCGCGACCACGGGCGGAGTCCTCGAGACCTACAATTACGACGCCGACAACCAGCTGACGACGGTGGTCCGGGGCGGGGCGACGATCGCGAGCACGACCCGCAACGCGCTCGGCGAGGTCACGCAATATGTGGAATATTCCTCCGCCTCGCCGACCGGAATCGCGAGCGAGCGCTCGGGGATCAGCTACAATGCGCGGGGCGAGGTGACGGGCGAGACCGACTATCAGTTCGTCAACGGCGGCACCGACGTCAACGCGACCGTCAGCAACGTCTACGACGCCTACGGCAACCTCAGCTCCAACCACACGATCAACAACGGCGCTCCCGACACCGGCGAGACGTGGGACTATCGCTGGCTCGGGGACAGCGCGGTGGTGTCGGCCTCGCACTTCGACCGCGACTATAACAGCTCGACCAACAACATCTACGACACCTGGCAATATTATGACGGCCAGGGCCGGCTCCAGCGGGCGGTGATCGACGATGCCAGCAACCGAAGCGTCAACTTCGCGCTGACCGGCGACGGCAAGGTGCTGTCGAGCGTCCAGAATGACGGGACCAGCAACGACCCCCAGGAATATCACCTCTTCGCGAACGGCGTGCAGGTCGCCGACTATACGAACAACGAGAATGCCCAATCGCAGAACTTCGACTATCAGACCGTCATCGCCAACAACACGGTCCCGACCGCGACCGGGTCCGGGCGGTTCTGGCGCAACTCGAGCTCGGGCGCGAGCGGCGGCGAGAGCGGGACCAGCGGCTATGATCCCGTCAATCCGATCACCGCGGGCGTGGGCGAGAACAGCCGGTCGAGCTACATCGTGCAGTCGGGCGACACGCTCCAGGGGATTGCCCAGTTCGAGTGGGGCGACAGCTCGCTCTGGTACCTGATCGCGAACGCCAACGGGCTCTCGGCCGACGCGCCGCTGACCGCCGGGCAAAAGCTCGCGCTTCCGCTGAAGGGGAGTCAAGCGGCGATGTCGTAAGGCTGGATTTCGCCCGCGAGATAGAGGCTGCGCGCCTTGGTCCGGGAGAGCTTGCCCGAGCTGGTTCGCGGAAGCGTGCGCGGCGGCACCAGCTCGACCACCGGAGTGATCCCGGTAATTGCCCGGACGCGTTCGCGGATCTCGTCGCGCAGCCGGCCGCGCTCCTCGGCGCCGGACACCCGGCAGTGGACGAGGACCGCGGGTGTTTCCTCGCCCGACGGGCCGGTGATCGCGAAGGCGGCGATGTCGCCCGACTTGAAGCCGGGCAGCTGCTCGACCGCCCATTCGATGTCCTGCGGCCAATGGTTGCGCCCGTTGATGATGATCATGTCCTTGGCGCGGCCGACGATGAAGATATAGCCCTTCGACATGTAGCCCATGTCGCCGGTGTCGAGCCAACCGTCGGCGCTCAAGCAGGCGCGGGTCGATTCCTCGTCGCGGAAGTAACTGTGCATCACGCTCGTGCCGCGGACGAACACCTGGCCGATTCCGCGCTCGGGAAGAAGCTCGCGGCCGGGGCCGCGGATCTCGACCTCCATGCCGGTGACAGGACGGCCGCAATTGACCACCGCTCGAAATCGCTTGGGCTGGTCCTGCTGTCCCGCTTCACAACCCGAGAGCTCGTTCTCCTCGACCAGCTCGAGGCGGATGCCTTCGCCCGGCGGCATCAGCGAGACGGCGAGGGTCGCTTCGGCAAGCCCGTAGCTCGGGCAGAACGCGCTCGCCTTGAAGCCGGCGGCGGCGAAGCAGTCGACGAACGCCTGCATCACGTCGGGCCGGATCATGTCCGCGCCGTTGCCGGCGATTCGCCAGCGCGACAGGTCGAAACGGTCCTCGGCGCGGGTCTGCGAGCTCATCCGGCGCGAGCAGATGTCGTAGCCGAAGGTCGGCGAGTAGCTGACCGTGGTTCCGGGGTTGCGGGTGATCATGTCGAGCCAGGCGAGCGGCCGGCGGGCGAAATCCTCGGTCTTCATATAATCGGCCGAGAATTGCTGCGACATCGGTGAGAGGAAGCAGCCGACGAGGCCCATGTCGTGGTACCAGGGCAGCCACGAAACCATCCGGTCGGTGTCCTCGACCTCGAGCCCGATCGCATGGGCGTGAAGGTTGCCGAGCAGTGCGCGGTGGGTGACCGCGACTCCGTGCGGGAAGCGGGTCGAGCCGCTCGAATATTGGAGGTAAGCGATGTCGTCGGGCTCGGCCGCAGGGAGGTCGCCGGCGGCGCGCTCGACCTCGGCCAGCGAATCCCATTCGCGCGCGGCGACGCCGGCCTCTGCCGCGGCCGCTTCACAATAATGGACAAGCTCGGCGGGATAGAGGAAAAGCTTGGGGTCGCTGCTGTTCAGCTGGATCGAAAGCTGATCGACATAGGCGTCGCGGCCGCCGAAGCTGGTCGGGAGCGGAAGCGGGACCGGCCACGCGCCGGCATAAACCGCGCCGAAGAAGCAGGCGGCGAAATCGGGGCCGGTCTCGGCCACCAATGCAATGCGGTCGCCCGGCTTGACTCCCAGCGCGACGAAACGGCGGGCGTGGACGAGCGAGTCCTCGCGCAGCTCGGCATAAGTATAGGCCCGCTCGAGCGTTCCGCGAGCGTCGTGGAAGTTGAGCCCGCGGCGGCCCATCGCCGCATAATCGAGCGCTTGGCCAAGCGTTTCGAAATCGGCGATGCGTCGGGGCAGGCTATCGAGTGTTGGAGTCGCGCCCGGCGGAGCAAGCTCGTTGGTCACAGAGGCGTTGCGTTCGAGCACGCCGTCCCTTCCTTCGCTATTCATTCTCGCGCCCGCGCACTTCCGCCGCAGGCGGTTCCTGATGCGAGGCGAGTGTGGCACAAAAACGGCGCAATGGCACGTTCGAGGTCCTTCAGGCAGCGGCCGCCGCTCGACTCCCGGCGGCTGGAGGAACTCGCGCTTCGCTATGTCGGCCGTTACGCGACGACGCGCGCGAAGCTCCGCACCTATCTCGCGCGCAAGATCCGTGAACGGCGGTGGAGCGGCCCGGGTGAACCCGAGCTTGACCGGCTCGTGGAGCGCTTCTGCGAACTCGGCTATATCGACGACGCGGCTTATGCGCTGGCGAAGTCGCAGGCGCTGAGCAGCCGCGGCTATGGCAAGCGCCGCCTGGACGAGAAACTGCGGCTTGCGGGGATCGACGAAGAAGACGGCGCCGCGGCGCGCGACCATGCCGACGCCAAAGCCGTCGAAGCCGCGCTCCGCTTTGCCGAGCGGCGCCGGATCGGCCCGTTCGCGGCTTCGGCTGCCGACCCTCGGAAACGCGAGAAAGCGATCGCGGCGATGATCCGCGCGGGCCATTCGTTCGCGCTGGCGCGAGCGATTGCCGAAATTCGGCCGGGCGAGCTTGTGGACGTCGACGAATTGCGCGAGCAGACCGAGCATGGGTTTGGCTAGGTCCCTAACTTACCCTCTCCCTCGAGGGAGACGGCAGGGTGAGGGTGTTCGACGATAGACAATGATGCGAGAACGGCCAAACCCCCTCATCCCAACCTTCTCCCCGCCGGGGAGAAGGAGAAAATGGCCGAATCCTGAAACGTCCCGGACGCCCTTAACCAAAGTAAAGCCTAGCGAAAGTCGGTTTGCCGACAGACATACGCATGTTAATGGAGCGCCATGGTAAGCGCGTCCGTGAGTCTGGCCGAAGGAGGGATGCGGCCCATCGTGGTGACCAAGAATGATCCCCCCGAGGCGGAGCTCCCGCCGATCACAGGGCGGGTGAAATGGTTCGACGCGACCCGCGGGTTCGGTTTCCTCGTCAGCGACGAGGTCGACGGCGACGTGCTCCTGCATTTCAGCGTGCTTCGCGAGCATGGGCGGCGAAGCGTTCCCGAGGGCGCGCTGATCGAATGCATTCCCGTCCGGCTCGAGCGCGGGCTCCAGGCGAAGCGCATCCTGTCGATCGACCTGAGCTCGGCCTTGCCCCAGCCCTCGCGCTCGTCCATTCCCTCGTCGGAGCGGGCTGACCGCAAGGCGCTGGCGGATGCCGCCGGCGAGTTCGAGCCGGTGGAGGTCAAATGGTTCAACCGCGTTCGCGGCTATGGTTTCGTCAAGCGCCCGGAAGAGCTGGGGGGCGAGGACGTGTTCGTGCACATGGAGACGGTTCGGACCGCGCATTTGCCCGAGCTTCAGCCGGGCCAGAAGCTGGAGGCGCGAATCGCGCCCAGCGGCAAGGGCCTGACCGCGGTCGAGCTGCGCGGCTTCGACGGATTGGCGGACTAGCGCTCGCCTTCACCGCTTTCACCGCGTGCAGCGCGCAGGCACCGGCGCAGAATGCCTCGATCGAGCAAGGGAGCCCGCAGACGGGGCTTAGGCAAGTGCCGCTGACGATCCATTCGGCCACCGGCCCGCACCTCTTCACGGTCCAGATCGCGGCGACTTTCGAGCAGCAGGAACATGGCCTCATGTTCACTCGCTCGCTCGGAGCCGACCAGGGGATGATTTTTCCCTATGATCCGCCGCAGAGCGTGTCGTTCTGGATGAAGAACACGCTCATCCCGCTCGACATGGTCTTCATCCGCGCCGACGGGACGATTGCCCGGATCGCGACCGCCGAGCCGCTCGACGAGACTCCGGTGCCGGCGGGCGAGGCCGTCGCCGCGGTTCTCGAGATCCGTGGCGGAAGGGCAGCCGAGCTCGGCATCCGCGAGGGCGATCGGGTGGAGTGGGGCACGAATTCACCCCTGCGGTCGGAACGGGGTTAAGCTTCACCGTCATTGCGAGCACAGCGAAGCAATCCATCAGCGCCAATGTCTCTGGATTGCTTCGTCGCTTGCGCTCCTCGCAATGACGGGGCAATGCCGCGAACCCATGGGTTTCTGGTCGAGAACATTCACCTGGTGGAACGGCGCGACCTGGGGGACGG
>DASUIB010000256.1:0-2994 GCA_036273235.1 Sphingomicrobium sp.
CTTTCCGACAAGCCGCTTGGTCGGATCGTTCAGAAAGGGGATTGGACTGGACGACGGATGAGCCGCGTAGAAGCGTCGTCCGATCAGCACCGCGAGCACCGCATAGATCGCGAACAATGCCAGCTGACCGACGGTCCCGAGCCCGAACAGCACCGTGAACAGACCCGCGGCAATCGCGGCGGCGCCGATGAATACGAGGAAAAACCCGGGCGCAATGACTTCAGCGATCAGCAGGATCACCCCGCCGATCAGCCACAGCCATCCGGGATCGAGGTGAAGTCCGTTCATTCCGCCACTTTGGGAACGCTCGGCACCGCCTTCGGCTTGGCCGCGGGAGCCGCGCTCGTCTGCCGCCCGATCGCTTCCTTGGCGAGCTCGCCGATACCGCCAAGCGTGCCGATCAGCTGCGTTGCTTCGACTGGGAACAGGATCGTCTTCGCGTTCGGCGAGCGGGCGAACTCGGCGACCGCCTCGACATATTTCTGAGCGATGAAATAGTTGATCGCCTGTGCGCTGCCCTGCTCAATCGCATCGCTCACAGCTTTAGTCGCGGTGGCCTCCGCCTGAGCCGCGCGTTCCCGCGCCTCGGCTTCACGGAAAGCCGCTTCGCGGCCGCCCTCCGCCGACAGGATCGCGGACTGCTTCTCGCCCTCGGCCTTGAGGATCGCCGACTGGCGCATGCCCTCGGCCTCGAGGATCACGGCGCGTTTTTCGCGCTCCGCCTTCATCTGGCGGGTCATGGCGTTGACGATGTCCTGCGGCGGACGGATGTCGCGAAGCTCGACGCGAGTGATCTTGACGCCCCAGGACTCGGTCGCCTGGTCGACCACCGCGAGCAGCTTGACGTTGATCTCGTCACGCCTCGACAGCGTCTCGTCGAGGTCCATCGAGCCCATCACCGTCCTGAGGTTTGTGGTCGAGAGCGCCGTAATCGCCGAATAGAGATCGGCGACCTCGTAAGCGGCCTTCGCAGGATCGAGCACCTGGAAGAAGACGACACCATCGACCGCCACCATCGCATTGTCCTTGGTGATGATCTCCTGCCCGGGAATCTCGAGCACCTGCTCCATCATGTTGATCCGCCGCCCGACGCGATAGAAGAACGGCGTGATGAAATTGAAGCCGGGGTCAGCCACCCTTACGAACCGGCCGAAATGCTCGATCGTATAGCGGTAACCCTGACGGACGATTTTCACGCCCATCATGATGTACAGAAGGATGAGGACCGCGACGGCGGCCATGAAACTCGTCAGCATATGTCTTCCCCGGTGTCCCTTATTCGAGGCATGATGCGACGGCGATGAACCGAGCGGAAGAAAAAAGCGACAAGGGCGCCGACCTTTTCCCCGTGCGGTCGGTGCTGTTCCTCCCCGCATCCAACCCGCGGGCCATCGCGAAGGCGCGGACTCTCGCCGCGGACCTGGTCATCCTCGATCTCGAAGATGCCGTCGCTCCTGGCGATAAGGACGAAGCACGGCGGGCGGCAGTCGATGCGGTCGCAAGCGACTGGCCGATGCCCGTCGCGATCCGGGTGAATGGCGCCGGGACCGATTGGCACTCGCCCGATCTGGATGCGGTCGCTTCCTCCGCGGCGAGTTTTGTCACTGTTCCTCGGGCCGCCTCTGCGCACCTGGTCCATGATGTCAGGGAAACCACCGACAAGCCCGTCCTGGCGATGATCGAGACCGCTGCCGGGGTTTTGGCCGCGGCCGAAATCGCGGAGCAGGCTGCGGCGCTCATCGCCGGCACGAACGATCTCCGCGCCGATCTCCGGCTTCCGCTCGATGGTGGACGCGAGTCCATCTCAGCGTCGTTGCAACTGATCATCCTTGCAGCGCGAGCCGGGGGAATTCCCGCGTTCGATGGTGTGTTCAACAAGCTCGACGATACCGAAGGCTTCTCGAAGGAGGCGCTTGCCGGGCGCCAGCTCGGATTCGACGGCAAGAGCCTGATCCACCCGAACCAGATCGCGCACTGCCACGAGGCGTTCGCGCCGAGCGCGGCGGAGATCGAGCGCGCGAACGCCCTGATCGATGCATTCCACGGCGGCGCAGAGCGGTTCGGCAACGAGATGATCGAACGCATGCACGTCGAAGCGGCGCAACGGGTATTGGATCGAGCCCGCACCTAGGCAGCCCTTGGCGAATCGCTCCTGTGCTGTCATGGGCCGATATGGCCCGCCCCACCGACGCCCCCGACATTCCATTGGGACTGACGTTCGATGACGTCCTTCTGCAGCCGCTCGAATCGTCCGTGCTTCCGAGCCAGGCGGACACCAAGACCTTCCTGACGCGCGAAATCCCCCTCAACATTCCGATTCTGTCGTCGGCGATGGACACGGTGACCGAGGCCGATATGGCGATCGCTCTCGCTCAGCTCGGCGGGATCGGAGTCCTTCACCGGAATCTCAGCGTGGAGGAGCAATCCGCGGCTGTCAGGCAGGTCAAACGGTTCGAGAGCGGGATGGTCGTGAACCCGATCACCATGACTCCAGACCAGACCCTCGCCGAGGCGCTTGAGCTGATGCGGATTCATCGGATCAGCGGTATCCCGATCGTCGAGAAGTCCGGCAAGCTCGCGGGCATACTCACCAACCGCGACGTCCGCTTCGCCGAGAACCCGCGCCAGAAGGTCAGCGAGCTGATGACCCGCGACAATCTGGCGACGGTTCCGATCGGCACCGCCCAAGGCGAAGCGCGGCGCATCCTCCACCAACGCCGGATCGAGAAACTGCTGGTCGTTGACCGCGAGGACCATTGCGTCGGGCTGATCACCGTCAAGGACATCGAGAAATCGGTCGCCTCGCCGCTCGCGACCAAGGATGCGGAAGGGCGGCTCCGCGTCGCCGCGGCGACGACGGTGGGCGATGCCGGCTTCGCGCGCTCGGAAGCGCTGATCCACGCCGGATGCGATTGCATCGTCATCGACACGGCGCATGGGCACAACACCGACGTCGCGAAGGCTGTCGAACGCGTGAAGAGCCTGTCCAACTCC
>DASUIB010000257.1:0-12274 GCA_036273235.1 Sphingomicrobium sp.
CCTTCGGGCGCGCTGGGGCGCTCTTCGGCTCAGGTTTTGGATCCTGGCTGGGGGCCAGCTGAGCCAGGAGCTCGTGGAAGGTAATGTCACGAAGTTGGTCGAGCCGCCTCTCGGCGCGGTCGGTGCTGACCGCCAGAGCACTGAGGTGGCGCATGCGGGTTACTTCATCACGAAAGTACATCGGGAGCGTGTCGCCGCTCCCATTGTCACTCCAATAAAGGAACGCGTCATCGAAGATGATGCACAGCTGCGCTGAGTCCGCATTCGCCTGTGAACGAGCGGCATCGAAGCAGTCCGTGCTAATCACGACGGCTCGATCCGCGGATATGGTGGTCGCAAGCCTCAGCGCGCGGTCGACGTCCCCGGAAGGAATTGGGCGCATGACGGCGGTGTGCTGATCCGCCAGCGACCATCCAAACAACCCGGCTGCCGAGGAGCCGATGTCTGTCTGCCACTGGCTGCCGAACTGTGCCGCGATAGCCGCCCCTGCCGCCGCAAACACCAACAGGACGACGGCCCATCGCGGGTACGATGTATTCGGCGACTGCACGATCTTGTGTTCCTGGCGTCGCAATACGGCTTGAATTTCACGAGACTTCAGCGCCAACTTGCCGTCGTATTCGGCGCGTTTTAGCGGATCTTTCAGGACCGAGTAGCATCGGTTGAGCAGCGCAACCCTCTGCTCGGCAACCGCGTCCCCCGCGCCTGCGGCATCGGGATGGTATTTCTTCATGAGCGCCAGGTAGGCGATCCGGATTTCATTGGCGGTCGCGCTGCGGCTTACGCCAAAGAGATCGTAATAAGACGATTGCCGCGTCATCTAAGTCGAACCTCGCAGTAAGGCACTCGCCCATCTGTCGAACGCGGACCCGAGCTTATGCTTGCAGTCGAGCGAACCAACAACCCTGCCTCGCCGACGAGCGCGTCATGCCCATGCCAGCCTCAATCCGCTGCCGAGGCCCGGAGCACCCATCGACGCTGTCAGTAAGCGTTCCGGTGAGCCAGCACACCGAAGGTAGCGACGATGATCTTCAAGTCGCGCCAAATCGTCCAGCCCGAAAGATACTCGAGGTCGGAATGAAGGCGTTTCCGAAGGTCGTCGCGCTTGTCGGTCGCGCCGCGATAGCCGCGGATCTGGGCAAGCCCGGTGATCCCGGGCTTGACGATGTGACGATGGAAATAGCGGGAGTCGATGTGCCAGAAGAGTGCGTCCTCGGCGGTCGAGCCGAGCGCGTGCGGGCGTGGGCCGACGATGCTCATGTGGCCAGCAATCACATTGAACAGCTGAGGCAGCTCGTCGAGGCTCGTGCAGCGGATCAGCTTGCCGACCCTCGTGACTCGATCATCATCGCGGCTGGCTGAACGGAAGCCAGTCGCATCCGCGGCGTCCACCCGCATGCTCCGAAACTTCAAGAGGTCGAACAATCGGTTATTCTTGCCGACGCGCTGCTGGCGGAAGAAGATCGGGCCGGGTGATTCCAGCCTCACCGCCGCCGCGATCAGAAGTATTGCCGGAGCGAGCACGAACAGTGCTGAAAGCGCGATCGCAAGGTCGAGACCCCGCTTGAGCCCACGATCGCGGAGATTGAGGGGCTGGCTGCTGACGAGGATGGTAGTCTGGCCGTTGAAATCGCCCAGCGCAATGGCACCGAACTGGGTGAGATCGGGGCTCAGGATCTCGACGTCGGCCGCCGCTCCCTTAAGGGCTTGCGACCATTTCGCGCGCCGCTCGGGCGGGCAGGCGACGACGACGCTGTCGCAGCGGTCGAGAAGATGCCCAATTCGATCGAGAAGGACGGGGTCGTCGTTATTGGGTTCGATCCCGAGCCGCTTGGCACAAACAGCGAACTCGCCTCGACGCGGCTCGAGCTTGACGCCGTCAAGGATGAGCAAGCGGTTGAGGAACGTCCAGCCGTAATGCCGCCCGATATAATCGCCGACGAGGATTCGACCAGTTACCACGGCGGTCAGGGAGAAGATGGTGCCAAGCGCGAATATCTGCCGCGAGAATTGGGTGCTGGTCTTGAAGAAGAACAGCAACGTGATCGCAACGGCGCTCGCGAAGAACAAAGACTGCAGCGACTTGATCGCTCCGGCGACCGGACGTTCCAGCGTTTCGATCGAGTAAGCGCGATTGTTGAGCGCGACTGCGATGAAAGTGGGTATGACGAGCGCCAGGGTACGCAAGCTCTGCTGTTCGAACGCCGAGCCGAGGCGGAGCGCGCCCGCGGCGACAAACGCCAGGGTCAAGCCAAGGACATCCGCGGCGAACATCGTCAGGTACAGTCGCAGCCGCAGATGCTCTTTCGAGTGAGCGAAGATGCTGGTACGCACGGCCGCCGCGGCGGCCCCTTCGTCCGCGCGGAATGCGAGCAGGAATCCTCCCGAACTCGCGGCTTGAACATTGACTGTCGTCTGGCTGTTCATCACCGACCGTTGTTAACTTATTGAACACCTATGGTTTATAGCTTCCAGGTTAACTCAGCAAGGGGGCTGTTTCTCCGCGCCCGGGCTGTCCAGATTCGGGACGCCCCCAAGGTCGCCGAGCTTTTGCTTCTTGACTCAGCCACTCCAGGACTGGTTAACTATGCGTTAGTAAACGGGTGGTGAACGCCCAGAGGAGGCTTTATGCTCGCCAGGTCGATAATCGCCATCGTCGCCGTCACGGCGGCGTCGGCCGCCAATGCGCAGTGGGTCCCCGGTATGGAAATTACCGGGCAGCAGGTCCAGGTCCAGACCAACGGCATCATGAACACGATCACGTTCGAGCCGAACGGAGTCGCGCGCATCAGCTCGCCGTCGGGAGCGACGATCGTCGATGCGACCTGGACGGCAAGTTCGGGCAAGCTCTGCCTGCAGACCTCGACCACGGCGGATTGCTATCCCTACGCCGCGCCGTTCACGGCCAACGCGCCTGTCGATCTCAGGAGCGACTGCGGCGTGCTGTCGAGGTGGACCGCGCTGTCCACCGCCGTCGCTCCGGGCGAGCGCGGCTAAGGCCGGCCGGCGCCGGCCGCAGCGCCGGAGCCGACTTTTTCGCACAATTGACGGTCGGAATTGGCGCGCGCTTGCGCGCCAATTCTTATGAGATCAGCTCGCGAAGCTGGGGTCCAGTCGATAGGCTTTGCGCTTGAGCGCGGGCCAGGCGAGCAGCCTTGCGGCCACCGGCAGCGCGAGCGCACCCTGCTGCGCCGCCAGCTCCGGCGCCCCTTGCGGCGGATTGTTGACGTTGCGGCCGCCGGCAAGCGCCATCACCTGCGCCTGGCACGCGCGCTCGAGCGTGTAGAGCCGCAGGAACGCCTCGCCGATCGTCTCTCCGACCGCGAGTGTCCCGTGATTCCTCAGCAGCATCATCGTCTTGCTGCCGAGGTCCTCGACGATCCGCTCGCGTTCGTCGAGATCGACGGCGAGCCCTTCATAATCGTGGTAAGCGACGTCGCCGCGCACCAGCATCGCCGCCTGAGTCAGCGGAAGCAGGCCGTCCTCCTGCGCGCTCACCGCCTGGCCGCAGGGCGTGTGCAAATGCATCACCGCATGCGCATCTTCGCGCGCCATGTGGATCGCCGAATGGATGGTGAAGCCCGCCGGATTGGTGATGAAAGGCGTCGGCTCGACCGGATTGCCGTCGACGTCGACCTTGATCAGCGAAGAGGCGGTGACCTCCTCGAACATGAGGTTGTACGGGTTCAGGAGAAAATGGTGCTCGGGGCCGGGGACGCGCACCGACAGATGGGTGAAGATGAGGTCGTCCCAGCCGTAATCGGCGATCATCCGGTACGCGGCCGCGAGGTCGACCCTCAGCGCCCACTCTTCCTCGCCGACCCTGCCGCTTAGCGACGGGATTTCGATCGTCTCCAGCGGTCTGGCCGCCGCCATTCCGCGCGCCATGCCGTCGACACGGTTCATGTGAGGCACCTCCTGCCTTCCAAAAGCAGGATTGAAGGGGAGCCGTCCAGCCCTAATCTGGCCCCCTACTCCGGAATCGAGGAGCTGGTAGAACCGCAATCATGGGCATGGCCAGCCAATGAGCCTCTACGCGCTGCAGAAGCTCCTCTACGAGCTCAACCGCGACCCGCGGGTGCAGCAGGAATTCACCGCCGATCGGGAGGGGGCGATCGGCCGTTACCGGCTAAGCGACGAAGAGGCCGATGCGATCCGCAATGACGATACGGGGATGCTCTACATCCTTGGAGTCAACGGCCAGATCCTGATGCATTTCGCGGCATGGCGCGGCCTTGCGTGGGATGACTATATTCAGGCGATGAAGGATGCGCTGGCCAAGCACGGGCAGGTTCGCGGCGGCATTTACGCGGCAGTGGACGGCGGAGAGGGAGGCGCGGTGTGAGCCTCGTCTTCGCGGGGATCATGAGCCATGGGCCGGGGATGCGCGCGCGGGCGGACCGCGCCGACCCCGCGGTGCGCGACCCGTTCTTCGGGGCGCTCGACCGATTGCGCGAGCGGCTGGAGGAGGCGCGGCCGGACGCGATCATGGTCATCGCGGCGGAGCATTTCGCCAATTTCTTCATGAACAACATGCCGGCCTACTGCATCGGTATGGCGGAGGATTACGAGGGACCGATCGAGGATCCCGAATGGCTCCGCGTTCCGCGGCGGACGATCCCAGGCAATCCCGATTTGTCGCGGCGAATCATCGGCAAGGTCATGGAGCGGGTCGACGTCGCTTATGCCGAGGAATGGAAGTTCGACCACGGGATCATGGTCCCGTTGAGCTTCCTCACCCCCGAATTCGACCTTCCGGTCATTCCCGCCAACATCAACTGCCAGGGACCGCCGTTGACGCCGCTCAGCCGCGCATATGAGTTCGGTCGCGCCGTCCGGGCGGCTTGCGATGCCATGCCCGAGCGGATCGCGCTGATCGGAACGGGCGGAATCTCGCATTGGCCGGCGACTCCCAACTCAGGCAAGATCAACATCGAGTGGGACCGTGAATTCCTGCGCCGCTGGACGCGCAACGACCGTGCGGCGCTGACCGGCTACACCGATGAAGAGACTCTGCGCGATGCCGGACAAGGCGGCTTCGAGATTCGGACGCTGGTGGCGGTCGCGGGCGCTTGCGAGGGGAGCACGGGCGACCTGTGGTTCTGTGAGCCGATTCCGATCTTCGCGACCAGTGGTTTTGCCGCAGTCATGAATCTCGATGAGCAGGCGGCGGCAAAAGCCGCCTAAGTTCTAAGCGCCCAGCTTCGGAATCTTGTGCTCGCCGAGGGCGACGGCGATGTTCTTCGTCTCCATGTAGAAGTCGAAGCTGTAATCGCCCCCGTCGCGGCCGATCCCGCTCGACTTCATCCCGCCGAACGGAGTCGGCAGGTGGCGGACGTTCTCCGAGTTCACCCAGATCATGCCTGCCTCCATCGCCTGCGCGACGCGAAGCGCGCGGCCCGAGTCGCGGGTCCAGACATATCCGGCGAGGCCGTAATCGACGTCATTGGCTTTGCGGATTGCGTCCTCTTCGTCGGTGAATGAGAGGACCGTAAGGACCGGACCGAAGATTTCCTCGCGAGCAATGCGCATGTTCGGCCCGGCACGTCCGAATAGGGTCGGCTGCACGAAATAGCCCTCCGAATTGCAGTCGTGCCGAGCGCCGCCGCAGACGATCTCCGCGCCTTCGCTTGTCGCGACGTCCATGTAGCCCATGACCTTGTCGAGGTGGCGCGGATGGATCAGCGGACCGACTTCGGTGCCGGGGTCGAGCGGATCGCCGACGCGCAGCGTCCGCGCCCGCTCCGCCACCTTGGCGACGAACTCGTCGTGGATCGATTCCTGCACGAGGAGGCGGCTCGACGAGGTGCAGCGCTGGCCGTTGAGGCTGTAGATCATGAACACCACGGCATCGAGCGCGCGGTCGAGGTCGGCGTCGTCGAACACGATCACCGGGTTCTTGCCGCCGAGCTCGAAATGGACGCGCTTCAGCGTCGCCGCGCCCTGCTGCATGATCGCGCTTCCGGTGCGGCTCTCGCCAACGAAGCCGATCGCCTTGATGTCGCGATTTTCGGTCAGCGCGCGTCCGGCGACTTCGCCGAGCCCGTTGACGCTGTTGAACACCCCCGCGGGAAGTCCCGCCTGATGCGCGATCTCGACCAGCAGGCGCGCGCTGTACGGGCTCCACTCCGCCGGCTTGTGGACGATTGTGCAGCCGCAGGCGAGCGCCGGCGCGATCTTCCACGTCGAGAGCATGAACGGCGTGTTCCACGGCGTGATCACCCCAACGGGCCCGATAGGCTGCCGCATCGTATAATTCAGGTGGTCGGCGCTGGGCAACGCGAGGCCGTTCTGCGCGTCCGGCGCTCGGTCGGCGAAGAAGCGGAAATTCTCGGCGCCGCGAAGCGCGGCCTTGCTCATGAACCGCAGCGGCTGGCCGGTGTCGAGCGATTCGACCAGCGCGATCTCGTCGGCACGCGCGACGATCGCGTCGGCGATCGCGTGGAGGATTTCGCGCCGCTTCTTGCCGCTGGTTAGCGACCAGTCGGGGAAAGCGCGCTTTGCTGCGGCCGCCGCGGCATCGATGTCGTTGGAAGTCGCGGAGAGTACCTGCCCCAGCACTTGCCCGGTCGAAGGATCGAGCACTTCGAACGGTTCGCCGCCTGCGCCATCGGTCGTTTCGCCGTCGATGAAATGGCCGAGCGGCCTCGCCGTCAGCCGTGCCAGGTGCTCGAGCGCGAGCTCGCGGTTGCGCCCCGCCGACTCAAGCTTCGCGGCTTCGTTCACCTGGCCGACTCCTTCTTCAGCAGCTCGTGCAGATTGTTCTTTCGCCACGCCATGTCGTGCGGAATTTCGTGGAGCTCGAACGACAAAGCGAGCGGGCGCGAGCGATAAAGCTGGTCGGTGAAATCGCACAGCGCGGCGAAGATTCGGTCGCCGGCGCTGCGCCGTGTTTCGACGTCTCGGCCAGGACCGATGCGCACCATCATGTGGATATAGCCGGCGTTCGGATCGCCGTTCGCGATGCGATAATATTTGCGCGGCTCCGCGCGCGTGCGCACGCCGCCGAGCGGAAAGATCCCAGTCGAGAGCGCCGTCTCGTGGATGGTGTCGACCAGCGCCTGGACGTCAAGCAGCTCCTCCAGGTTCGCCGAATATTCGATGTTGAGGTGCGGCATTGACGCCTCGCTGAGCAGCTTGTTAACATGTTAAATATCAACCGACCACTGGGCGCGCAAGGAAGCTTTCGATGGACATCAGCAGCCTCAAGGGCTCGATCCCTCCGCTGATTACGCCGTTCCGCGCGGGCGAGGTTGATTACGACGCTTATGCGGCGATGGTCGAGTTCCAGGTGCGCGAAGGCTCGCACGGCATCCTCGTCAACGGTACCACGTCGGAACCCGCCTCGCTGACGGCTGAGGAGCGCAACCGCATCGTGGACGTGGCGATCGAAGCCGCAGCCGGTCGCGTCCCAGTGGTCGCGGCAACCGGCTCCCAGTCGCTCGCCGAGACCGAGCTTCTGACCGATCACGCGGTGCGCTCCGGCGTGGACGCCTTGCTGATCGTCACACCGTATTATTCGAAGCCGCCGCAGCGCGGGCTCGTCGATTATTATCTTCGGGTCGCGGCCACGCACGACCGGCCGTGGATGGTCTATCACATCCCGGGCCGGACAAGCGTCAGCGTTACGCTCGACACGCTTAAGCAATTGCGGGAACGCTCGCCCACCTTCGTCGGGATGAAGCATGCGGCGAACGATCTCGGCTTCGTCACCGAATGCCTGACCGGCCTCGGCGATGACTTTCGCATTTTCGTCGGCCTCGAGGAGCTGTCCTTCCCGATGATGGCGATCGGCGCATGCGGCCTCATGAACGCCGTTGGCAATCTTCGCCCGCGCATGCTCGCCGACCTGTGCGAGGCGGTGTGGACCAGCGACATCCCGGCCGCACGCGCCATTCACGAGCGCCTGCTGGAGGTGAACCAGGCGGTATTCTTCGACACCAACCCGATCCCGATCAAATATATGATGAAGCGGCTGGGCCTGATCCCCGACAACGAGCACCGGCTGCCGATGGTGCCGGCGACGCCCGAGCTCGAACAGCGGCTCGACGGCGTGCTCGAACGCGCCGGCTTGCGCACCGCAGCCGCCGCATGAGGCTCGCGAAGCTCCAGCGCAGCGAACGCGTGATTTGGGCCGCGGTAGTCGATCAGGGGGCGGTCGATCTGAGCGCGGCAATCGACGGCGATATCCGAAATCATCTTGAGGCGGACTCGCTGAAGCGCCTCGCCGAATTTGCACATGGTGGCGCTCCGGACATCGGCTCCGACGAACTGACCTACGCGCCGTTTCTCCCGAATCCCGAGAAAATCATCTGCGTCGGCGTCAATTACCGCAACCGGAACGAGGAATATCGCGACGGTTCGGAGCTGCCGAAATATCCCAGCCTGTTCTTCCGAGCGCCAACCTCGTTCGTCGGGCACGAGGCGCCGCTCGTGCGTCCGCGCGAGAGCGAGCAGCTCGATTACGAAGGCGAGCTTGCGATCGTCATCGGCAAAGGCGGCCGGCGAATCCCGAAAGAGCAGGCGCTCGGCCATATCGCGGGGCTGACGCTGGCGAACGAAGGCACGCTGCGCGACTGGGTGCGCCACGCGAAGTTCAACGTCACGCCGGGCAAGAATTTCGATTCGAGCGGGTCGATCGGACCGTGGATGGTGACCGCCGACGAGTTCGACGGCTTCGGTTCGATCCCGATCCAGACGCGGGTCAACGACGAGCTTCGGCAGGACGATACGACTGCGAGCCTGATC
Source organism: Sphingomicrobium sp. (assembly GCA_036273235.1). Taxonomy (GTDB): domain Bacteria; phylum Pseudomonadota; class Alphaproteobacteria; order Sphingomonadales; family Sphingomonadaceae; genus Sphingomicrobium. The sequence goes on from DASUIB010000257.1 coordinate 8,749, forward strand.
TTCGGCTTCGACGATCTGATCGCCTACATCTCGTCCTTCACCACGCTCGAACCCGGCGACATCATCTCGACCGGTACCCCGCCGGGCGCAGGCGCACGGCTGGAGCCGCCCGTCTATCTCAAGCCGGGCGACGTCATCGAAATCTCCTCGCCTCCGATCGGCACGCTGAGGAACGGCGTAATCGATGGCTGACGCGGACAGCAGGCGCTCCGCTCCGGCAACAATGCGGCCGTTCGACCAATCGCTGCCGATGGCGCTGCTGCGCGCCCGCGAAGCGGTGATGCGCGGCTTCCGCAAGCTGCTGCGCGCGCATGGGCTCAACGAGCAGGAATGGCGGATCATGCGCGCGCTCATCGAAGCGGAGCGCCTGGAGATTGGCGAGCTTGCGGAGCGCGTGTTCATCTTGAAGCCCAGCGCCACGCGGACCGTAAAGAATCTCGAAGCGCGAAATATCGTCAGCCGCAGCCGCCCCACCACCGATCAACGGCGTTCGCTCATAGAACTCACATCCAAGGGTCGGCGGCTGTTCGAAGATCTCGCGCCTTACTCGGAGCGCGAATATGCACGGATCACCAGGCTCGTCGGCACCGATGACATGAAACAGCTCTACCAGCTGCTCGGCCGGATCACGGGGGCTCTCAACGGCGGCTAGAGGTCCAGCGTCAGCAGCGGCGATTTGGAGCGCGAGCAGCAGATCGTCATCAGCTTGCCCGACTCCCGCTCCTCGTCGCTGAGCACATAATCGCGGTGGTCGGGCTCGCCCGAGATCACGTTCGTGAGGCAGGTGCCGCACAGCCCTTCGCGGCAGGAGAAAGGGTGCTCGATCCCATTCTCCTCGATCACCTCCAGTATCGACTTGTTCTCCGGAATGTCGAACTCGACTCCGCTACGCTCGAGCCGCACCTTGAATGCGTTCGACTCTTGCGGCTCATCACTTTCCGGAGTGGTGAACCATTCGAACCGGACGGTGCCGGCGGGCAGATGTCCGGTGAGCGCCTCGACGGCGTCCATCAGCGGTGCCGGGCCGCAGCAATAGACCCACTCTCCTTCGTTCCAGCCCGCGATCGCGTTGGCGACGTCGAGCACCTGCCCGCATTCGTCGTCGAAGTGGAATTGCGTGGCTGATCGGGCGAGGCCGCGCAGCTCCTCGTAGAAGGCGGCGCGCTGGCGGCTTCGCGCTGCGTAGATCAGGCGCCACGGCTTGCCGTTGGCGACACACCAGCGGACCATCGCCATGATCGGGGTGACGCCGATCCCGCCGGCGATGAACAGGTACCTCTCGGCGCGCGAATCGAGCGCGAAATTGTTGATCGGACCGCGAACCGTCAGCTGCGCGCCCGCGCGGACGCCGCTGTGAACGAAGCTCGAACCGCCGCGGCTGTCCGCCACCCGAGCGACGCCGATCATATAGCGGTCGCGCTCGCGCCAATCGTTGGTCAGCGAATATTGCCGGACGAGCCCGTTGGGCAGGTGCACGTCGAGATGAGCGCCGGGCTCGAACGGGGGCAGCTCCCCGCCGCCGACCGCCCGCAGCTCCAGGCTCATCACATCGAGCGCCTGCGCGCGAACGTCGGCGACCTGCACCGTGAACGTTCCCGCAGGTAAGGTCACGCCGCTGCTCGAATCAACGGACCGCCGCGTCTATTCCGCGGCGATCGCGGGTTGCGGCGAGGAGACGCCCGCCTGCTCCTCGCGGATCAGCTTGTCCATGATGTAGCGGAAGTGCGACAAAGCGACGTCCGCGGCGACCGCGACCAGTTTGAAGCTAGGGTCGGCGTCGAGCATCTTCTGCTGCTCCTCGATGATCTCCTTGTCCTCCATGAAGCCCTCGATCAGGCTGTCGAGCAGCGACATCGAGACGGTATAGTCCGCGCCTTCGAAATCGTTGAGATAGTTCCAGAAGAAGTGCGTGGTCCGCTCCGTCTCCGGAGTCATGAACTGGCAGTTGCGGAATTCGCGCGTGCCCTCGACCCGCTCGCCTTTTTCAGCGCCCCTGCCGGCCGGAGCGAACATCGTCTCCATCAGGAATATGCCGGGGATCAGCATCAGCGCGATGTTGCGCCGGTCGACCTTGTCGGTCTTGTCGGGAATGACTTTGCGAAGGAACGGCGGCGGATCGCTGTTCATGTGCCAGCGAACGACACGGAAGCCATCGGGCAACCGCTCGATCGGGTTCGGCTTCGATTCATAGGCGTATTTCTCGGAGCCGCCGAGCGTGTTGGTGTGAACGAACGCCAGATGGTTGAAGTCGCTCAGATTGTCGACGATCAGCAGATAGTTGGCGTCATAATGAAGATAGGCCGGAATGCCCTTCCAGCGCGCATCCTCGAGATAGGGAATGTCGAGGATTTTCTCCGGCTCGGCGAGCGCGGGATCGCCCATCCAGATCCACAGGATGTGCTGCTTTTCGACGATGGGATAGCTTCGGACCCCGAGCTGCGGCGGAATTCGCTCCTGGCCGGGGATCTGCACGCACTTGCCGCTCGGGTCGTACTTCAGGCCATGGTACATGCAGCGGACGCAATCGCCCTCGATCCGCCCCTGCGACAGCTTGGCGCCGCGGTGACAGCAGCGGTTGTCGAGGGCGACGATCTTGCCGCTCTCGCCGCGATAGAAGACCACCGGCTCATCAAGGATTCGCCGCTCGAGCAGCTTGCCGTCCATGACCTCATGGTCCCAGCCGCCCATGTACCAGCAGTTCTTCAGGAACATCCGAACTCTCCCAAGCTGCGCCGATTGGACGCCTCTCTAATCCAAACGGCTCCCGGCTTCGACTGTCATTCGGCGGCCAGGCGATGACATGAGCCGAAAGAACCATGCGCATCGCCGAAATAATTCTTCTGCTCGATTCGCTACGAAGATAAGCGGGTCGGGTGAGACTTGGAATCCTGACCGGCGGCGGCGATGTGCCCGGGCTCAATCCGTGCATTTATTCGATCACCATGGCCGCGACCGACCTCGGCTGGGAAGTGCGCGGGTTCAGGCGCGGCTGGCAAGGCGTGCTGGACATCGATCCCGCCGATCCCGCCTCGGTCGCGCAAAATTGCCGGCCGCTCACCCGCGAGGCGGTGCGCGGAATCGATCGCACCGGCGGCACCATTCTCCATACTTCCAGGCTCGACCCGCGGACCGGTGGCGCCGGGGACCGGACCGCCCACGTCCTGGAAGTGCTCAAGCGCCTCGAAGTGGATGCGCTGATCACGCTCGGCGGAGACGGAACGCTCCGTTTCTCGGCGCATCTCGCCCGCCAGGGCTTTCCCATCGTCTCGGTTCCGAAGACGATGGACAATGACGTGTTCGGAACCGACTATGCGATCGGCTTCTCCACCGCCGTCAGCCGGTCGGTCGAGGCAATCAACTCGCTCCGGACCACCGTTGGAAGCCACGAACGGATCGGAATCATCGAGCTGTTCGGGCGCCGCAGCGGGGAAACCGCTTTGCTCGCCGGTTTCCTCGCGCAGGTCGACCGGACGGTCATCGCGGAAGTCCCCGCCGACCTCGACGTCCTGCTGCCGCTGCTTGCCGG
>DASUIB010000258.1:0-5950 GCA_036273235.1 Sphingomicrobium sp.
GATCATCCCGGTGCCGCCCGCGCTCGCGCCTTTCTATACGTCGGGCCGCGGCGGGATCGATAATTGCCTGATGAACACCTACGACCTGCCGAGCCGGCCGCTGTACAACATCCCGGTGCTGACGCTTCACGAATGCGAGCCTGGGCACAGCTTCCAGCTCGCGGTCCAGGCCGAGCAGAAGGCGCTGCCGAAGTTCCGCCAGAACGTCTATTTCTCGGGCGCGGGCGAGGGCTGGGGGCTCTACAGCGAATGGCTCGGCAACGAACTCGGCATCTACCGCACCCCGTACGAGAAGTTCGGCCAGGAAAGCTACGACATGTGGCGCGCGGCGCGCCTCGTGATCGACACCGGAATCCACCGCTACGGCTGGTCGCGTAGCCAAGCGATCGATTATCTCGCCAGCCACACCGCCCTGTCGCAGCACGAAGTCGAGACCGAGGTCGACCGTTACATCAGCTGGCCGGGCCAGGCGCTCGCTTACAAGCTAGGCGAGCTGACGATCCTCGGCTTGCGATCGGAAGCGGAGAAGACTCTTGGGTCGAGGTTCGACGAGCGCGGATTCCATGACCGGCTGCTCGCCATCGGCTCGGTCCCGCTGACGGTGATGCAGCAGCAGATGCGGGCGTGGATACGCGATCAGGCGGCCAAAGCGGCGAAGACGAAGTAAGCGCTAGGGGCCGGGCGGCGGCCGTTCACTCTCGACCGTCAGGCAATTGCCGTCGATTCCGGTGATCCGGACGCGGTCGCCAACGACAGCCGGACCCCCTCGGGCGCTCCATTCGCCATCGCCCACACGGACGCGGCCGTGGTGGTCATCGACGGCAACGGTGACGGTGACGACCTTGCCGACGAGCCGCTTCGCCGGATCGTTGAGGAACGGAATCGGGCTGGACGACGGATGAGCCGCGTAGAAGCGCCTTCCGATCAGCACTGCGAGCACTGCGTAGATCGCGAACAGCGCGAGCTGACCGACCGCGCCAAGTCCGAAAATGACGGTGAACAGCCCTGCTGCGATTGCGGCAGCGCCGATGAAGACGAGAAAAAAGCCCGGCGCGATGACCTCGGCTATCAGCAGGATCACCCCGCCGATCAGCCATAGCCATCCCGGATCGACGTGGATTCCGTTCATTCCGCGGCTTTGGGAACGCTCGGGACCGCTTTGGGCTTGGGCGCGGGAGCGGCGCTTGTCTGTCGCCCGATCGCTTCCTTGGCGAGCTCGCCGATTCCGCCGAGCGTGCCGATGAGCTGAGTCGCCTCGACAGGGAAGAGGATCGTCTTAGCGTTGGGAGACCGGGCGAATTCCGCGACCGCTTCGACATATTTCTGGGCGATGAAATAGTTGATCGCCTGCGCGCTCCCGCCTTCGATCGCATCGCTGACGGCCTTCGTGGCGGCGGCTTCCGCCTGGGCTGCGCGCTCGCGCGCCTCGGCCTCGCGAAAGGCGGCTTCGCGACCGCCCTCGGCCGAGAGGATCGCCGACTGCTTTTCGCCTTCGGCCTTCAGGATCGCCGACTGGCGCATGCCCTCCGCCTCGAGGATCACCGCGCGCTTCTCGCGTTCGGCCTTCATCTGCCGGGTCATGGCATTGACGATGTCCTGCGGCGGCCGGATGTCGCGAAGCTCGACGCGGGTGATTTTCACGCCCCACGACTCGGTTGCCTGGTCGACGACGGCGAGCAGTTTGACGTTGATCTCATCACGCCGCGACAGCGTCTCGTCGAGGTCCATCGAGCCCATCACGGTCCTCAGGTTGGTCGTCGAGAGGGCGGTGATGGCGCTATACAGGTCGGCGACCTCGTAAGCCGCCTTGGCCGGGTCGAGGACCTGGAAGAAGACCACGCCGTCGACCGCGACCATCGCATTGTCCTTGGTGATGATCTCCTGACCGGGGATCTCGAGCACCTGCTCCATCATGTTGATCCGCCGCCCGACGCGGTAGAAGAACGGCGTGATGAAGTTGAAACCCGGGTCCGCCACCCGAACGAAGCGGCCGAAATGCTCGATCGTATAGCGATAGCCCTGACGGACGATTTTGACGCCCATCATGATGTACAAAAGGATGAGGACCGCAACCGCGGCCATGAAACTCGTCAGCATATGTCTTCCCCGGTCTCCCTTATTCGAGGCATGATGCGACGGCGATGAACGGAGCGGAAGAAAAAAGCGACAAGGCCGTCGACCTTTTCGCCGTGCGGTCGGTGCTGTTCCTGCCTGCGTCCAACCCGCGGGCGATCGCCAAGGCGCGTAACGCCGGCGCCGATCTGGTCGTGCTCGACCTCGAAGACGCGGTGAAGATCGAGGACAAGGACGCGGCGAGGGCGGCGGTCGCCCAGGCGGTCGAGAGCGAATGGCCGATGCCGGTCGCGATTCGCGTGAACGGTGCCGGGACCGAGTGGCATTCGCTGGACCTCGATGCGGTCGCCCGCTCGAACGCCGATTTCGTCACGGTCCCGCGCGCGATCTCAGCGCATCTGATCCATGACGTCGCCGAGACCGCGGGCAAGCCGGTGCTGGCGATGATCGAGACCGCGGCCGGCGTCCTCGCCGCGGCCGGGATCGCGAGCGAGGCGGCCGGGCTGATCGCGGGCACTAACGACCTGCGCGCCGACCTTCGCCTGCCGCTCGACTCGACTCGCGAGCCGATCTCGGCCGCGCTGCAGATGATCGTGCTCGCCGCGCGGGCGGCCGGGGCTGCGGTGTTCGACGGCGTGTTCAACGATCTCGAGGACATCGCCGGCTTCGAACGCGAAGCAGAGGAGGGCCGCCGGCTCGGCTTCGACGGCAAGAGCCTGATCCACCCCAATCAGATCGCGCCCTGCGACCGCGCCTTCGCGCCGTCGGCGGCGGAGCTGGAGCGCGCGCACGCGCTGATTGCCGCGTTCAAGGGCGGTGCTGAACGCTTCGGCAACGAGATGATCGAGCGCATGCATATCGAGTCGGCGGAGAGAGCGCTGGCTCGTGGAGCGATCCGATTGACAAAGTAGTAGTGTAAGCTACTAATAATGAGTGCCTGTCGCTGACGACCTCGACATCCTAGGGTTCACATCGCTCGAGGCCGAAGCCTATTGCGCGCTTTTGCAGCACGGCCCGGCAACGGCCTATCGAGTCTCCAAGATTATCGCGCGACCGACCGCGAACACCTATCAGGCGCTCGCGTCGCTATCGCAGCGCGGGGCACTGATGCTGCAGGACGGCGAACCGCGCCAGTATCGAGCGATAGAGCCCGAGGCGCTGCTGCGCGCGACGGATGAGCAGTTCGCGCAGCGCAGAGCCGCCGCCGCGGCAAGGCTGAGCGGGCTTGCACGGAAGAGCGACGATGAGCGTGTCTATCGCCTGTCGAGCGCCGAGCAGGTGCTCGAGCGGGCACGCGCGATCATGCGCGGCGCTCGCGAGATCCTGCTCTGCGACATGTTTCCGCTTGTTCTCGATCACTTTGCGGATGAGATCGCCAATGCAGCGCGTCGCGGCGTTGTCGTTGCCGGATTGATCTACTCGGATGCTCCGCGGGTGGCTGACACCTTTGTCCGATCGAGTCTGTCTGCGGACCTTCTAAAGCGCTGGCCGGGCGCCCAGCTGACAGTGGTTGCCGATGCGTCGCATATGTTGACCGCCTTGCTCGATGAAAGTTTGAGTTCGGTGAAGTCGGCGTTCGCGACGGACAATTCATTCCTCGCCTGCATGCAGCACAGCGGCCTTTCGGCAGAAATCCGCCTCGTCGCGATTCAGAACGGCGAGGGCGATCGGCTGAAGCCCGTATCGCTGCTGAACGCTTATCCCGACGGCTTGGCCCGCCTGCTCGGGGAGCCGGTGGAGAGCTGAACCTATGAGGACAATCATTCTACTGGCGGTCACCGTCGCGTCTGGACCAGCGCCGCCCAATCCCAATCCTTATGCCAGGCCGGCTAGCGGGTTCGAGGAACGGCTCTATGCCGCGGCCTTTGGTGAGCCTGGTGGGGATCGCGCTCTTGAAGATTTCCTCGCTGCCAACCCGCAGCTTTCGGCGGCGGACCGAGCCGAGGCCTTCGGTCAGCTTTGCCGTGATTATGGCTTCTTAAGCTGGAATAAGCTCCGCGTCGCCGTTTGTACGGAATATCAAAAGCTCAAGACAGCGCGCGGCGGCGGCGACGACGACGAGGGCATGGCGCTCGCGTTCGGGGATCAGCCGCCCACCCGCGCCATCGGTTCGGCGACGGTTCCGCTGACCTGGAACGTCTTCGGATCGCAGAGTGTGGAGATAGCCTCAAACGGTGTCACCTCGAGCTGGTTTATCGATACGGGCGCGGAAATCAGCGTCATGACCGAGAGCCTTGCCGCGCGAATGAAGGTTCGGCCGGTGGCGACGTCGATTACGGTTGGAAGCACGACTGCCGACGTGATCGGCAAGGTCGGCATCATCGACCGGCTGCAGATCGGATCTGCGTTCGTGGAGAATGTGCCGGTGCTGATCCTGCCCGACGCGCAGCTGAAGCTCGGAAACGTACATCAGATCGACGGCGTTTTCGGAATTCAGCCGATGGTCGCATTCGGGCGCATCGCCTGGGTCAATGGCGGGCGCGAGCTTGCCCTTGGTGATGCAGCGCCCAAGCCGCGTCCAGATAGCCTGCACATCTATTGGCACGATGAAGGCGTTGGCATTCCAGTGGCCACGAAGCGTGGCTTGATGGGCGCGTTCCTGGATACGGGCGCTAATGCGACCTACTGGCGGAGCGCGGGACTCCCGCTCCTCGATCCAAAGCTGATTGCGAGCGCCAAGGAAAAAATCGCCCATGTGGGCGGCGCCGGCGGGGTGGTGGAACGAAAGCAGAAGGAGCTGTCATCGGTCACCTTTCGCCTCGGTACGCTGCCGGTGACGTTGACCAAGGTGGCGATCGCCCCGCCGGGACATGTCGGCGCCGCGTGGGTTGGCATGGACGCTGTGTCGCAGTTCGGCACTTTCATCCTCGATTTCGAGCAGATGCGGGTCGATGGGCGCCTCAAGACCGCCGCTGAGCGGAAGGCCACTCACAGGACGGTGATGACCGAGAAGGACGTTCAGCTCGACAAAAAGGATCAGAAGGCGAACCCGCCTAAATAATGCTGCCCTTGGCGAATCGCGCTTTGCCTGTCATGGGCGAATATGGCCCAACTGAACGACGCCCCCGACATCCCACCCCATATCCCTTTGGGCCTGACGTTCGACGACGTCCTTCTCCAGCCGCTCGAATCGTCGGTCCTTCCCAGCCAGGCCGACACCAAAACCTTCCTGACTCGCGAAATCCCGCTCAATATCCCGATCCTCTCGTCGGCGATGGACACGGTCACCGAAGCCGACATGGCGATCGCGCTCGCGCAGCTTGGCGGCATTGGCGTTCTCCATCGCAACCTCAGCGTGGAGGAGCAATCGGCGGCTGTCCGCCAAGTCAAGCGGTTCGAAAGCGGCATGGTGGTGAACCCGATCACCATGACTCCGGACCAGACGCTCGCCGAAGCGCTCGAGCTGATGCGCATTCACCGGATCAGCGGAATCCCGATCGTCGAAAAATCGGGCAAGCTCGCCGGCATTCTCACTAATCGCGACGTCCGCTTCGCCGAAAATGCGCGGCAGAAGGTCAGCGAGCTGATGACCCGGAGCAATCTCGCGACGGTTCCGATCGGCACCGACCAGGCGGAAGCCCGCCGGATCCTCCACCAGCGGCGCATCGAAAAGCTGCTCGTCGTCGATCGCGAAGACCATTGCGTTGGCCTGATCACCGTCAAGGACATCGAAAAATCGGTGGCCTCGCCGCTCGCGACCAAGGATGCCGAAGGGCGGCTCCGAGTCGCCGCGGCTACGACGGTGGGCGATGCCGGCTTCGCGCGCTCGGAAGCGCTGATCCACGCCGGATGCGATTGCATCGTCATCGACACGGCGCATGGGCACAACACCGACGTCGCGAAGGCTGTCGAACGCGTGAAGAGCCTGTCCAACTCC
>DASUIB010000259.1:0-14850 GCA_036273235.1 Sphingomicrobium sp.
TGACGTCGACATGAGTGCCGTGATCGAGGCGCGCAGCCGCTACAAGGATTTGTTCGAGAAGAAGCACGGCATCCGCCTCGGTTTCATGGGCTTCTTCGTGAAGGCCTGTGCGCTCGCGGCCAAGGACGTGCCGTCGGTCAACGCGAGCCTCGAAGGCCCAGAGGGAAATCAGGAGATCGTCTATCACGACTATCTCGACGTCTCGATCGCCGTCTCGGCGCCCAAGGGACTTGTCGTGCCCGTCGTGCGCAATGCCGACCGAATGAGCTTCGCCGAGATCGAGAAGACGATCGCCGGCTATGGAAAGAAGGCGAAGGAAGGCACGCTCACCGTCGAGGAGATGCAGGGGGGCACCTTCACCATCTCCAACGGCGGCGTGTTCGGGTCGCTGCTGTCGACTCCGATCATCAACCCGCCGCAATCGGCGGTGCTCGGAATGCACCGCATCGAGGAGCGGCCGGTGGTCGAGGAGGGGCAGATCGTCGCGCGTCCGATGATGTACCTCGCGCTCTCCTACGACCACCGGATCATCGACGGGCGTGAGGCGGTGACTTTCCTGGTGCGCGTCAAGGAAGCGATCGAGGACCCCATGCGGCTGCTGATCGATCTGTAATTTACTGTTCCCGGCGAAGGCCGGGGCCCAGGAGCCGCTATCGGCGGCTATTCTTTTCTTGGACTGGACCCCGGCCTTCGCCGGGGAACGAGGTGTGAATGGCTTCTGAGCAGTATGATTTCGATGTCCTCGTAATCGGCGCCGGCCCCGGCGGCTATGTCGCCGCCATCCGCGCGGCGCAGCTCGGCTTGAAGACCGCCTGCGCCGAGAGCCGCGAGACGCTCGGCGGCACCTGCCTCAACGTCGGCTGCATCCCGTCGAAGGCGCTGCTCCACGCCTCGGAGCTGTTCGAGGAAGCCCATGACGGAACGCTCGCCAAATGGGGCGTGAAGCCCGGCAAGGTCGAGCTGGACCTCGGCCAGATGCACTCGACCCGGCTCGAGGCCGTGAAGGGCCTGACCCAAGGCATCGAGTTCCTGTTCAAGAAGAACAAGATCGATTGGCTGAAGGGCCATGCAAGCTTCGTCGACGCGCATACGGTGCAAGTCGGGGACAGGAAGGTCTCGGCGAAGAACATCGTCATCGCCACCGGCTCATCGGTAACTCCGCTCTCCGGAATCACGATCGACCAGGAGCGGATCGTCGATTCCACCGGCGCGCTCGAGCTTCCGCAAGTGCCGAAGCACCTCGTGGTCATCGGCGGCGGCGTGATCGGGTTGGAGCTTGGTTCCGTCTGGCGCCGCCTTGGCGCCCAAGTGACCGTCGTCGAATTCCTCGACCAGATCCTGCCCGGCTTCGACGGCGACGTCCGCAAGGAAGCCAACAAGATTTTCAAGAAGCAGGGTTTCGACTTCCGCTTATCGACCAAGGTGACGAAGGCCGAGCGCACGGGCGATACCGTTACGCTCACGGTCGAGCCCGCCGCCGGCGGCGCTGCCGAGACCATCGAAGCGGATGTGGTGCTGGTCTCGATCGGCCGCCGCCCGAACACCGAGGGGCTGGCGCTAGACAAGGCCGGCCTCGAAACCAACAAGCGCGGGCAGATCGAAACCGACCACGAGTTCCGCACCAAAGTGCCCGGCATCTGGGCGATCGGCGACGTCATCCCCGGCCCGATGCTTGCCCACAAGGCCGAGGACGAAGGCATCGCCGTCGCCGAGAACATCGCGGGCGAAACGGGCATCGTGAACCACAATGTGATCCCGTCGGTCGTCTACACCATGCCCGAGATCGCCGGCGTCGGCCTCACCGAGGAGGAAGCCAAGAATGAGGGCGAGGTCAAGGTCGGCAAGTTCCCGATGCTCGCCAACAGCCGCGCCAAGACCAACCGCGAGCCCGACGGCTTCGTCAAGGTCATCGCCGACGCCAGGACCGACCGCGTGCTCGGCGTGTGGATCATTGCGTCAGTCGCCGGAACGATGATCGGCGAAGCCGCGCTGGCGATGGAGTTCGGAGCGACATCAGAGGACATCGCCTACACCTGCCACGCCCACCCGACGCACGAGGAAGCGCTCAAGGAAGCAGCGATGGCGGTGACCGGCAAGCCGATCCACATTTGATCGCCGCCGTCATTGCGACCAGCCGAAGGCTGCGCGGCAATCCATCGCGCCGCTGGATTGCGTCGCTACGCTCGCAGTGACGAATAAGGGACCGGCTCGCCCGGCCGCGCCGCCCGCGGCGCGAGGTCGCGTTGCCACAGGCTCACATCGGTCCAGTCGTCGAGCTTGAACCCGACTCCGCGATAGGTGCCGGCGGCGACAAAGCCGAGCCGCTCGTGAAGCGCGATGCTGACCGGGTTGGGAAGCGCGATCGCGGCGATCGCCGTCACATAGCCCTGGCGGGTCAGCAGCTCGATGAGCGTAGACAGCAACTCACGTCCCAGCCCGCGTCCCTGCGCTTCGGGTGCGAGATAGACGCTGGTCTCGACCGTCCAGCGATAGGCGGGCCGACGGTGATAGGGTGAGCTGCTGGCATAGCCGAGGACGCGACCGTCATCCTCCGCAATCAGCCACGGATGAAGCAAACTTCGCATCCGCGCCGCGATCTCGGTACCACCCGGCGCTTGCTCTTCGAAGCTGATGCGGCTGGTTTCGACATAGGGGCGGTAGATCGATGCGATCGCGTCTGCGTCGCTGATCGTCGCCAACCGGATCGCGGTCATTGCGGCCGCCGAATACATCAGAACTGGCGCGGTCCGTCGGCGAGATGTTCACCGATTCAGGATAGCCATTCCTTCAATAGGCCGACCAGGCTGAGGTCGCGCCCGTCGAGCCGCCGCGGCGCCACCGAGGGGCATTCGAGGCAGCGCGCCTGGATGCTTGGGCCGGCGAGGATCGAACGCACCTCGGCCAGCATCGCCGCGAGCTGCTGCTGCGGCGCGCGCGAGAGAGACGCAAACGCATCCTCCGGCACCGCCGTGTCGTCGTCCTGCTGGGAGGCGAGAGTCTCGATCAGCTGCTGGCGGAAGCTCACCGGCGGCTCGAGGTAGCGCACGCGCCGCTCGTTCCCGAGCCCCGCGAGCTGCGCCGCCTTGGCGACCGCATCGTCGATTCCGCCGAAGCCGTCGACCAGCCCGAGCTGGTGCGCGGTGCCGCCGTCCCACACATGGCCCTGAGCGATCTGGTCGACCTGCTGCGGGGTCTTGTGGCGGGCGGCCGCGACCACGTTGAGGAAGCGCGCGTACATCGCATTGACGCCCGTCTGGATCAGCTGGCTGGCTTCGGGCGAAGGGCCCTTGAACACGTCCGGCTCGCCCGACAGCGGCGTCGTCTTCACCCCGTCCGCGCCGACGCCGAGCTTCTGAAGCGTGCCCTGGAAGCTCGGGATCACTCCGAAGACTCCGATCGAGCCGGTGATCGTCGATGGCTCGGCATAGATGAAATCGGCCGGAGTCGAGACCCAATAGCCGCCCGACGCGGCGACGCTGCCCATCGATACCACGACCGGGAGCTTCTTCGCTTTGGCTTCGAGGACCGCCTGACGGATTCGCTCCGACGCGAGCACCGACCCGCCGGGACTGTCGACCCGGACGACCAGCGCCTTGATCCCGTCGTGGATCCCATCCTCGATCTCTTTCGCGATTGTGTCGCCGCCGGCGGTGCCGGGGCCTGCATCGCCATCGACGATATCGCCGGCGATCGTGATGATGCCGATCGGCCCTTTGGGGTTCTGCTCGACGACGTCCGAGACGTAGGATGAAAGATTGATCCGGGCGAAGCCTGCCGGATCCTTGTCCGACCTGCCGCCGAGTTCGGCCAGCCGCTGCTCGAACTCGCGGCGACCGCCGATTCGGTCAACCAGGCCGTTCGCAAGCGCGGCTTTGGCCATGTCGCCGCCGGCCGCCGCGATGGCGCCGTTCATGTTCGACAGGAACATGTCGATATTCGCCTTCGGCCGCGCCTGCTTCACCGCCTGGCGCCAGCTTTCGAGCTCGGCCTGGTCGAGCGCCTGATAATTCTGTTTCGCTTCGGGCGACATGTCGTTGCGGATGAAAGGCTCGACCGCCGACTTGAACTTGCCGACTCGATAGACGTTCGCCGTCACCCCGAGCTTGTCGAGCAGGCCCTTGTAATAGAGGTTCGAGCCGCCGGGACCCGCGATCAGCACCGCGCCGAGCGGGTTCAACCAGATTTCGGACGCCGCCGAGGCGAGCGCGTAGCTGTCGTCGGTATAGCCGACGCCATAAGCGATCACCGGCTTGCCCGCCGAGCGCACCCGCCGAACCGCCTCGGCAAGGTCGCCGATCGTGGTCTCGCCGCCGCCGGTGAAGCCCGAAAGGTCGAGCGCGACGGCTTTCACGCGGCCGTCGTCGCGGGCCTTGTCGAGCGCCTGGACTAGGTCGCGCAACCGATACTCGCCGAGGCGATTCCCGCTCGCGACGTCCGACCATCGCGCGCGGCTCGGCTGCTCGACGACGCTGCCGTTGAGCTCGAGGTCGAGCACGCCGCTACGCACCGTCGCCGGACGCGCCGAAAGCGCGCTGTAGAGCGCGCCGAAGAAGAGCAGCATGACGATGAGGACGAGCGCGTCCTTGATTCCGACCAACAGCTTCCAGATTGCGCGGACGAATTTCATCGGAGCCTCTAACCGTTCGGGCAGGCCGCTAGCGCAGAAGCCTCGTCATTGCGAGCCCGGCGGAGGCCCGGGGGAAGCAATCCAGCCGCCGTGCCGCTGGATTGCTTCGTCGCTTCGCTCCTCGCAATGACAGGCTGATGAAAGCGCACGTCGTCTCAATGGATGAGCGCGCCGCGTGGCGCGATGAGCTGCGGGCGACGCTGGCGCTTGCCTGGCCGCTGATCCTCGCCAATCTCACTCAGCAGATCATCCAGGCGACCGACGTGCTGCTGATGGGGCGCTTGGGCGCCTCGCAGCTCGCGGCGGCGACCCTCGCGCTCAATCTCACCTTCACCTTCAATCTGCTCATGCTCGGGCTGATCACTGCTTCCTCGCCGATGATGGCGACAGCGCTCGGGCAGCGCTCCAACGCGGTGCGCGACGTCCGCCGCACCTTCCGCGCCGGCCTTTGGCTGCTCATGTTCATGCTTCCACCCTACTGGCTCATCCTGTGGCACATCGGTGCGCTGATGCGCGCATTCGGCCAAGCGCCCGAGCTCGCCAGCCAGGGGCAGGTCTTCATGCGCGCCTACATGTGGTGCACCGCGCCGTGGCTGCTCTTCCAGCTCCTCAGGAACTTCGTCTCCGCGCTCGAGCGGCCGCGGGTGGTGCTTTGGCTCAGCCTCGGAGGGATCGGCCTCAACGCTTTGCTCAGCTGGTCCTTGATCTTCGGCCATTTCGGCCTGCCGGCGCTGGGGCTTCCCGGCGGCGGTATCGGAAGCACGTGCACCTGGCTGATCCTGTGCTGCGCGCTGGTGCTGGTGACCTCCCTCAACCGCCGCTTCCGCCGCTTCCACCTGTTCGGCCATTGGTGGCGCTTCGACCGGCAGAGGACCGCGGCATTGGTACGGCTGGGCTGGCCGATCGGGGCGACGATGGCGCTCGAAATGGGCGTGTTCGCGCTCGCCGCTTATTTCATGGGCTGGATCGGAGCGCCGGCAGTGGCCGCGCATGCTGTCGCCCTCCAGCTCGCGGCCTTGACCTTCATGGTTCCGCTGGGATTGGGACAGGCGGCGACGGTGCGGGTGGGGCTTGCGTTCGGCCGGAGGGATGAAGAGGCGGTCGCCCGCGCCGGCTGGACCGCGTGGGTGATGGGCGTGGTCTTCATGGCCACGATGGCGCTCGCGATGTGGAGCATTCCGCACCGGCTGGTCACCTTGTTCCTCACCGATGTCCCGCAAAATGCCGTCACCATCGCTCTCGCGGTCGGCTTCCTCCGCGTTGCGGCCGCATTCCAGCTGGTCGACGGGGCGCAGGTGATCGGCGCCGGCATGCTGCGCGGCCTCCACGACACGCGCTGGCCGCTCCTCTTCGCCCTCGTCGGCTACTGGGTCGTCGGGCTGGGGATCGGCTCCTGGCTCGCTTTCGGCGCCGACTGGAAGGGCCTCGGCATCTGGATCGGGCTTGCCAGCGGCCTCGCCTCGGTCGCGGTGCTGATGCTCGCACGCTGGCTGATGCGCGACCGGCTCGGCCTGACACGCCCGGGGCACCCGTAACCGTTACAGGCTGAAAAATCCGCGGCCCCAGCCGTTGACGGATGAACGCAGCACAACCATATGCGCGGCATCGCTGGCACTCTCGTGGTGAGAGTGCCAGCGGCAATGTTCAACCTAGCAAAAGGAAGAGGGGGTTAAACCGATGGGTTTCAAGCCACTTCATGACCGTGTCCTCGTCCGCCGTGTCGAGGCCGATGAAAAGACCGCCGGCGGGATCATCATTCCCGATACCGCCAAGGAAAAGCCGCAGGAGGGCGAAGTGGTCGCCGTCGGCGGCGGCGCCAAGTCCGAAGAGGGCAAGGTGACACCGCTCGACGTCAAAGCCGGCGACAAGATCCTGTTCGGCAAATGGTCGGGCACCGAGGTGAAGATCGACGGTGAGGACCTCATCATCATGAAGGAAAGCGACATCCTCGGGATTGTCGGCTGACCTTTGCCTCGCGCGCGTGCGCGCGTTGAGGTGCCAACTTTCACAACTTCCAAGAACGAAAGGGTAGCCAGATGGCAGCCAAAGAAGTGAAATTCAGCCGCGACGCGCGAGAGCGCATCATGAACGGCGTGGACATTCTCGCCAATGCGGTCAAGGTGACGCTGGGTCCAAAGGGCCGCAACGTCGTCATCGACAAGAGCTTCGGCGCTCCGCGCATCACCAAGGACGGAGTCACCGTCGCCAAGGAGATCGAGCTCAAGGACAAGTTCGAGAACATGGGCGCGCAGATGGTGCGCGAAGTGGCGTCGAAGACCAACGACATCGCCGGCGACGGCACCACCACGGCGACGGTGCTCGCGCAATCGATCGTCCGCGAGGGCATGAAGTCGGTTGCCGCGGGCATGAACCCGATGGATTTGAAGCGCGGGATTGATCTTGCCGTGGGCAAGGTTGTCGATGACTTGAAGAAGCGCTCGAAGGACGTGTCCGGCTCGAGCGAGATCGGCCAGGTCGGAAGCATTGCCGCCAACGGCGACAAGGAAGTCGGCGAGAAAATCGCCGAAGCGATGGAGAAGGTCGGCAAGGAAGGGGTGATCACGGTCGAGGAGGCCAAGGGCCTCGAGTTCGAGCTCGACGTCGTCGAGGGCATGCAGTTCGACCGCGGCTACCTTTCGCCTTACTTCATCACCAACCCCGAGAAGATGCAGGTTGAGCTTTCGGATCCATACATCCTGATCCACGAGAAGAAGCTGTCGAACCTGCAGGCGATGCTGCCGATCCTCGAGGCCGTGGTCCAGAGCGGGCGTCCGCTACTGATCATCGCCGAGGACATCGAGGGTGAGGCGCTGGCGACGCTGGTCGTCAACAAGCTTCGCGGCGGCCTCAAAGTCGCGGCGGTGAAGGCGCCGGGCTTCGGCGATCGCCGCAAGGCGATGCTCGAGGATATCGCCATCCTCACCGGCGGCGAGATGATCAGCGAGGACCTCGGAATCAAGCTCGAGAACGTCACGGTGAACATGCTCGGCCAGGCCAAGCGCATCACGATCGACAAGGACAATACCACCATCGTCGATGGCGCCGGCTCAAAGGACGCGATCGAGGCCCGGGTCGGCGCGATCCGTCAGCAGACAGAGACCACCACGTCCGATTATGACCGCGAGAAATTGCAGGAGCGGCTGGCGAAGCTCGCCGGCGGAGTCGCGGTGATCAAGGTCGGCGGCGCTTTCGAGATCGAGGTGAAGGAGCGCAAGGACCGAGTCGACGACGCGCTCCACGCGACCCGCGCCGCGGTCGAGGAAGGAATCGTTCCGGGCGGCGGAACCGCGCTGCTCTATGCGGCGAAGGCGCTCGACGGCCTCAAGGGCGAGAACGACGACCAGACCCGCGGCATCGACATCATCCGCAAGGCGCTCCAGTCGCCGGTCCGGCAGATCGCCGAGAATGCCGGCCATGACGGCGCGGTCGTCGCCGGCAAGTTGATCGACGGCAATGACGAGAAGCTCGGCTTCAACGCCCAGACCGAGGTGTTCGAGAATCTGGTCCAGGCGGGCGTGATCGACCCGACCAAGGTCGTCCGCGCGGCGCTCCAGGACGCCGCGAGCGTCGCCGGGCTCCTGATCACCACCGAGGCGACGATCGCCGAAGTGCCCGACGACAAGCCTGCCCCCGCGATGGCCGGGGGCGGCATGGGCGGAATGGACTTCTAACCTAAAACCCTCTCCCCGACGGTGAGAGGGGGGAAGCCTAGTCCGACGAATTGGAGGGGCCGGAGGCATTTGCCTTCGGCCCTTCTTCATTGGCGAGGTTGTCGAGCATCCGGTCCGCATCGTTGAGCTCCGCGGATTGCTCGGCGGTTGGCGCGGGCGGCCGCCGGTCATGGCAAGCGGCGACGATCAGAGTGACGCACAGGATCAGCTTCTTCACTCGGGCAAAGTACCACTTTGCCCGACAACAAAAAAAGGGCCGCCCCGGAGAGCGGCCCTTCCTGATCAGCTTTTGGAAGAAAGCTTACTTGTTGGTCGTCGCGTTGCTGACGGCGGCCTGGGCGTTATTGACCTCGGTGCCGGCATTGGAAACGTCGTTGCTCGCGGCGTTCAGCGCGTTGTCGGCGGCGTTGACCGAATCGTTGGTGGCGGCGTTGACGTCGGTCGAAGCCGTGTTCTCAACCGCGGTTTCGTTCGCGGCATTGTTGTCCGCGTTATTCTTGTTGCACGCGGCAAGGCCGAGCGCGAGGACCGCAACGGTCACAATGGCAACCTTCTTCATGATCGTTCCACTCCCTTCAAATGTGCCCCTGGGGTGGGCACCACCCGGGCCTGCCGATGCGAGTCGTTCAGGCCAGGAGCGGGCCAATAGCTGCAATCCCTACCAATACACAAGAGATTATTTTTACAGGATGATTTGACCATATAAAGATATCTTTATATCTTTAAGCGATGACTGCAGCATTGCCGCTCGCCGACCGATTCCAGGCGCTCGCCGATCCGACGCGTTTGCGCATCCTTATGCTGCTCCGGCTGATGGAGCTGTCGGTGGGCGAGCTGGCGCAGGTGTTGGGGCAAAGCCAGCCGCGCGTGTCGCGCCACCTCAAGATCCTCGCCGATGCCGGCGTGCTCGAGCGGCGCAAGGAGGGGAGCTGGGTGTTCCTGACGCTTGCCGACCTGGAGCGGGTCGAGCCGATGTTCGCGCTGGTCGACTCTTGGGCCGATGCAGCAACCCAGGCCCTGTTCGCGGCCGACGCAGCGCGCACCGAGACCATACGCGCAGAACGCGCACAAGCGGCCAACCGCTATTTCGCCGGCCACGCCGAGGTGTGGGACCAGATCAGGTCGCTGCACGTCGCCGAAAGCGAAGTTGAACGGGCCATCGATAATGCGTTGGGAAAGCGGCCGCTTGGACGCCTGGTCGATATCGGTACCGGCACCGGCCGCATGATCGAGCTGTTCGGTCCGCGCTCCATTCAAGCGGTCGGCATCGACCGCTCGTCCGACATGCTGCGCTTGGCGCGGGTCAAGCTCGAGGCGGCCGGCATCCATTCGAGCCTCAGGCAGGGCGATATGTACGCGTTGCCGCTCGCCGACGACAGCGCCGACACGATCGTCATCCATCAGGTGCTCCATTATGCCCATTCGCCCGCGACGGCGATCGCCGAGGCGGCGCGGGTGCTCGCGCCCGGCGGCGCCTTGCTGGTGGTCGATTTCGCCGCGCACGAGCGCGAGGAGCTGCGCGCCACCGACGCGCACATCCGCCTCGGCTTCGAGGACGAGGTCATGGCCGGCTGGTTCGCCTCCACCGGGTTGGAGGTCGATCAGGTCCGCCACCTAAAAGGCGGCGAGCTGACGGTCACGCTGTGGCGCGGGTCGAAGCAGCCGCTTCGGCAGCGGAGGGCGGCATGAACGCCTTCGAAAGCCTCAGCCAGCACCAGCCTTTGTTCGCCGAGGCGCGCGGCGACATCCAGGTCAGCTTCGAATTCTTCCCGCCGAAGACCGAGAAGATGGATCAGAACCTATGGGAGTCGATCAAGACTCTCGAGCCGCTCCGCCCGCGGTTCGTCTCCGTCACCTACGGCGCCGGCGGCTCGACTCGCGAGCGCACCCATGCGACGGTCGAGCGGATCCTCAAGGAGACCGAGCTCACGCCCGCGGCGCACCTCACCTGCGTCGGGGCCGAGCGCGGCGAGATCGACGCGATCGCGCGCGATTATTGGGATCTCGGTGTCAGGCACATTGTCGCGCTTCGCGGCGATCCGCCTGAGGCTGGCGCCAAATATCAGCCGCATCCTCAAGGCTATTGTGACGCTACCGAGCTGGTTGCCGGCCTCAAGGACGTCGCGCCCTTCGATATTTCGGTTGCCGCCTATCCGGAAGTGCATCCGGATTCGTCCACGCGTTCGTTCGACATCGAGAACCTCAGGCGGAAGGTCGACGCGGGCGCAGATCGCGCGATCACGCAATTCTTCTTTTCAGCCGATTGCTTCTTCCGCTTTCGCGACGATGCGGCGGCGGCCGGAATCAATGCGGAGATCGTGCCCGGGATCCTCCCGGTGTCGAACGTCGCGACCACGCGCCGCTTCGCCCAAAGCTGTGGCGCGTCGATCCCGCAGTGGCTGGACGGCCTGTTCGAAGGGCTCGACGACCTTCCCGCCGCGCGCCAGCTGATCGCGGCGACTGTGGCCGCGGAGCTGTGCGGTCAGCTGTACGCGGGCGGGGTCCGCAACTTCCATTTCTACACGCTCAACCGGGCGGAGCTCAGCTACGCAATCTGTCACTTGCTAGGGGTACGGGCGAGGCCTTCGACGCAGAAGGGCGCTGCGTCATGATCATGTTCTCCCGTCATGCTGAACTTGTTTCAGCATCCATTCCGGAGACTGCTGCAAAGGTGGAGAAGTGGACCCTGAAACGAGTTCAGGGTGACGGAGCGGGTGCATGAGCCCAGCATCCTCGTTACGCGCCGAAGCCGCCAAGCGCATCCTGATCAAGGACGGCGCTTACGGAACGCAGGTCCAGGAACGACGGCTGCAGGAGGGGGATTATCGCGGCGCGCTCGACCTCGCCAAGGACCAGCGGGGCAACAACGACCTATTGAACCTGACCAAGCCCGAGCTCGTGCATTCGATCTGCGAAAGCTTCGCCGACGCAGGCGCGGAAATCCTCGCCACCAACACCTTCAACGCCAATGCCATCAGTCAGGCTGATTTCGGCGCCGAAGCGCTGGTGCCGCAGATCAACCGCGCCTCGGCGGAAATCGTGCGCGGCGTCGCGGACGCTCGTTCGGCGAAAGACGGCAAGCCGCGCTGGGTCGCGGGCGCGATGGGCCCGACCAACAAGACGTTGTCGCTCTCGCCGAACGTCAATGATCCCGCCTTCCGCGAAGTCGATTTTGACCAGGTGAAGGCGGTCTACCGCGAGCAGGTCGATGCGCTCGTCGGAGGCGGCGTCGATTTCATCCTGATCGAAACGATCTTCGACACGCTCAACGCCAAGGCGGCGATCATGGCGACGCTCGAAGCGGAGCAGGCGCTCGGCCGCGAGTTGCCGTTGATGATCTCCATGACTCTGACCGACCTAAGCGGCCGCAATCTTTCGGGCCACACCGTGGAAGCCTTTTGGGCGTCGGTGCGGCATGCGAAGCCGATCACCATCGGTCTCAACTGCTCGTTCGGCGCGGCGCAGCTCCGACCGCATCTCGCGGCGCTTTCCGCCATCGCCGACACTTTGGTGATGGCCTATCCCAACGCCGGCTTGCCCAACGAGCTCGGCGAATATGACGAAGCGGCGGAGCAGACCGCCGCCCAGGTCCGCGATTGGGCGACGAGCGGCCTGGTGAACATTGTCGGCGGCTGTTGCGGGACGACTCCCCTGCACATCGCCGCAATTGCCGGGGCGGTGCGCGATTGCACGCCGCGCACCGTCCCGGCCGCACGCTCCGGCACCTTGCTCGCCGGCCTGGAACCAATGGTGATCGCGGCGTAGCACATGACGCAAACCGTTCGCCCTGAGCCTGTCGAAGGGCTGCCCTTTTCTTCGATTGCCGACAGGCAAGACAGTCCTTCGACAAGCTCAGGACAAACGGACGTGGGCGGTGTCGGCGCGCGCTTCGTCAACATCGGCGAGCGCTGCAACGTCACCGGCTCGGCGCGCTTCAAGAAGCTGATCCTCGCCGGCGACTATGATGCGGCGGTCGAGGTCGCTCGCGACCAGGTCGAGAACGGGGCGCAGATCGTCGACGTCAACATGGACGAGGCTTTGCTCGACTCCGAAGCGGCGATGACGACCTTTCTGAAGCGCATCGCCGCCGAACCCGATATCGCGCGCGTGCCGGTGATGGTCGACAGCTCGAAATGGAGCGTGATCGAAGCCGGCCTCAAATGTGTGTCGGGCAAGCCGATCGTCAATTCGATCTCGATGAAGGAAGGCGAGGGACCGTTCCTCGAGCTCGCGCGCAAATGCCGCGCTTACGGCGCCGCCGTGGTGATCATGGCATTCGACGAGGTCGGCCAGGCCGACACCGTCGAGCGCAAGGTGTCGATTTGCGAGCGGGCGTACAAGCTTCTGATTGCGGACGGGACCGAGGCCAACGACATCGTCTTCGATCCGAACATCTTTGCCGTCGCCACCGGCATCGAGGAACACCGGCGTTACGCGCTCGACTTCATCGAAGCGGCGCGCGAGATCCGCCGCCGCTGCCCCGGCACGCACATCTCAGGCGGCCTCTCCAACCTCAGCTTCTCCTTCCGCGGCAACGAGCCCGTGCGCCGGGCGATGCACAGCGTCTTTCTCTACCACGCGATCCCCGCGGGCATGGACATGGGCATCGTCAACGCCGGCCAGCTCGACGTTTACGACCAGATCGACCCGGAGCTTCGAGAAGCCTGCGAGGACGTGATCCTCGACCGCCGCGAGGACGCGACCGAGCGGCTGATCACGCTTGCCGAGGCCTTCAAGGATATCGATCCCGCCGCCGAGAAAGCCGCAGCCGAATGGCGCTCGCTGCCCGTGGGAGAGCGCCTGTCCTATGCGCTGGTCAAAGGCATCGACATGCACATTATCGAGGACACCGAGGAGGCGCGGCAACAGTTCGCCCGCCCGATCGAGGTCATCGAAGGGCCGCTGATGGACGGAATGAATGTCGTCGGCGACCTGTTCGGATCGGGCAAGATGTTCTTGCCCCAGGTCGTCAAATCCGCCCGCGTGATGAAGCGCGCCGTCGCCCACCTCATCCCCTTCATCGAGAAGGAAAAGGAGGCCACCGGCGCAACACAGGGCAAGGGCCGCATCGTCATGGCGACGGTCAAGGGCGACGTCCACGACATCGGCAAGAACATCGTCGGCGTGGTCCTGCAATGCAACGGATTCGAGGTGATCGACCTTGGCGTAATGGTGCCGTGGCAGGACATCTTGGCTGCCGCGAAGGACAATCAGGCGGACATGATCGGCCTTAGCGGCCTGATCACGCCGTCGCTCGACGAGATGGTGACGGTGGCGGGCGAGATGCAGCGGCTGGATCTCAAGACCCCACTGCTGATCGGCGGCGCGACCACCAGCAAGGCTCATACCGCGCTGAGGATCGATCCGGCTTACGAGGGCCCAGTTATCCATGTGCTCGACGCGAGCCGGGCCGTCGGTGTCGCCTCCTCGCTCGTCTCCGATACGCAGCGCGAGCCGCTGATCGCCACCACCGCCGACGATTACGACAAACTGCGCAAATCGCGCGAGCGCGGCGGCCCAAAGGACCTGGCGAGCCTCGAACAAGCACGCGCCAATGCATTCCCGTTCGATCCGTCAGGTCAGGCACCCGCGCCAGCCTACCCCGGCCTCCATCATTTCGGCGAATGGCCCCTCAAGGACCTTCGCGCCTCGATCGACTGGACCCCCTTCTTCCGCGCTTGGGAACTCGCCGGCACCTATCCCGCGATCCTCGACGATTCCGTCGTCGGCGAAAGCGCGCGCAACCTGTTCAAGGACGCGCAGGAGATGCTCGACCAGCTGATCGCCGAGCGCTGGGTGACGCCCAAGGCCACCGTCGGCCTGTGGCGCTGCAAGCGCGACGGCGACGACGTGCTGGTGCTCGCGGGCAACGACTGGACCCGCCTGCCGATGCTCCGCCAGCAGGTGAAGAAGAGGGAAGGGCGGGCGAACATGTGCCTCGCCGACTTCATCTCGCCCGAGGGCGAGGACTGGATCGGCGGCTTCGCGGTCGGGATCCACGGCCTCGAGCCGCACCTCGAGCGTTTCAAGGCCGAGCACGACGATTATTCCGACATCCTTCTGAAGGCCCTCGCCGACCGTCTCGCCGAAAGCTTCGCCGAAGTGCTCCACGCGGAGGTTCGCCAGCGCCTGTGGGGCTATGCGGAGGAGCATCTCTCCAACGAGCAGCTGATCCGCGAAAAGTATCAGGGCATCCGCCCCGCGCCCGGCTATCCCGCCTGCCCCGACCACAGCCTCAAACCGGTGCTGTTCCAGATGCTCGGGGGTAACCCGGGCGAGGTAGTGCTGACCGAGAATTTCGCGATGCTTCCGACCTCGGCCGTGTCGGGCTTCTATTTCGGCCACCGAGACAGCCAATATTTCGGAGTCGCGAAGATCGGCCGCGACCAGCTCGAGGAATATGCGAGCCGCCGCGGCGTCTCGCTCGATCGGGCGGAGCGGTGGCTTAGGCCGAATTTGGAGTAGGTCGGCGCCAGCGTCCCGGCAGTTCGTCGAATTCCAATAGACTACCATCGGGCCTGTGTTACGACGTCAGCTACAAATGTAGTCGTG
>DASUIB010000260.1:0-2420 GCA_036273235.1 Sphingomicrobium sp.
TCGGCGGCAATCTTCTCCTTCTCCGCCTGCCAGCGCCCGGTAAGCTCGGCCGACTGCTGTTCGAGGTTCGCAAGCTCTTCTTCGAGCTTCTTCAGCCGGTCCTTGGACGCGCGGTCCTGCTCCTTCTTCAGCGCCTCGCGCTCGATCTTGAGCTGGATGATCCGGCGGTCGAGATTTTCGATCTCTTCGGGCTTGGACTCCACTTCCATCCGGATGCGGCTCGCCGCCTCGTCCATCAGGTCGATCGCCTTGTCGGGGAGGAAGCGGTCGGTGATGTAGCGGTTGCCGAGCGTCGCCGCCGCGACGATCGCCGCGTCGGTGATCCTGACGCCGTGGTGGAGCTCGTACTTCTCCTTGAGGCCGCGCAGGATCGAGATGGTGTCGGGCACCGTCGGCTCGCCGACGAACACCGGCTGGAAGCGCCGCTCCAGCGCCGCGTCCTTCTCGATATATTTGCGATATTCGTCGAGCGTGGTCGCGCCGATGCAGTGAAGCTCGCCTCGGGCCAGAGCGGGCTTGAGCAGATTGCCGGCGTCCATCGCGCCCTCGGCCTTTCCGGCGCCGACGAGCGTGTGCATCTCGTCGATGAACAGGATGATGTCGCCCTCGGCCTGGCGCACTTCCTCGAGCACGCCTTTCAAGCGTTCCTCGAACTCGCCGCGATATTTCGCTCCGGCGATCATCGCGCCGAGGTCTAGCGCGAGCAGGCGCCGGTCCTTGATCCCATCGGGCACGTCGCCGTTCGCGATCCTCAGTGCAAGCCCCTCGACGATCGCCGTCTTGCCGACGCCGGGTTCGCCGATCAGCACCGGATTGTTCTTGGTCCGCCGGGCAAGCACCTGGACGGTACGGCGGATCTCCTCGTCGCGGCCGATGACCGGGTCGAGCTTGCCGGCGCGCGCCGCCTCGGTCAGGTCGCGTGCATATTTCTTGAGCGCGTCGTAGCGGTCCTCCGCGCCCTGCGTGTCCGCGGTCCGGCCGCCGCGCAGCTTCTCGATCGCGGCGTTGAGGTTCTGGGCCGTCACGCCCGCGCTGGCCAGCGCGTTGCCGACGTCCGTGCCCTTGGCGAGCGCCATCGCCAGCAGGATTCGCTCGACCGTCACATAGCTGTCGCCGGCTTTCTTCGCGACCTGCTCGGCCTGGTCGAGGATTCGCATCGTGTCGCCGTCCATCGCCGGGGCCTGGGTGGCTCCGCTGCCGGTCACCGCCGGAATCTTCGTCACGAGCGCGTCGGCCTCGCGTCGCGCCGTCTTGGCGTCGCCGCCCGCCCCCTGGATCAATCCCGCCGCCATACCCTGCTCGTCGTCGAGCAGCGCCTTCAGCAAATGCGCGGGCGCGATCCGCTGCTGATGCTCCCGAACCGCGATCGTCTGGGCCGCCTGAAGGAAGCCGCGCGCACGGTCGGTGAGCTTTTCAAAATCCATCTACTGTCACCCTCTTTTGCCTCACCGCGGATATGGTGTTGCAGAACGGCAACACAAGCTTGTGACTCAAAGCTTGTCGGACGACAAGTGATGCGCCTTTTGTCGCCTATTGCGGCTTGCCTCGCTCGGGACTGTGCACCGGCGCAGCCGTCGGCTGCACGATCGCGGTCGAGGGGATTGCGCCGGGCGCCGCCGTCGGGCCGGTCGGCGGCGGCAGCGGCTGTCCGACGCTCGCGACATCCTCCGGATGCACGATCGGTGGGCAGTCCGCAGCGACTGCCGGGTCCATGTTCCAGCGCCGGAACTTGGTGCTGTCGACGTGGAACCGCATGTAGGCGTAGAAGCCGAGCCCGGCATTGTAAGCCGCGCCGTGCTCGGAATGGACGCCGCACAAAGTCCGCATCAACGCCTCGCGCGTGATCGGCCTTAGCGGCACCATGTCGATCGCCGAATCCTCCTTGTGCGCGCTTTCGGGGGCGCCGCCCGCGCATTTGTTGAGCTGCGGGTTGCGGTAGACCGAGACTGCCTCGACCGGACCCACGGCGGGGATCACATAGTCCCGAACGTAGCGCAGAGTCTGGACCATGTGCGGCCATTCGTCGGCCGGCGGCACCTCGAACGGCTGCTGCCCGCAATCCTGCCACGCGGTCGCGGTTCGAAGCAGGGTCCAGGTCGGAAGGATTCCGCCGACCTGGCTGGCGATGAGATAATCGTTGAAGGCCTTGACCTGCGCGGCGCGCCACGGCGCGGCGAGGTACCAGGAGCGATAGCCCGGCTCGTCCTGGCCTGCCGTGATATAGGGAGCGACAGGGTCCCAAACGACCGGCTGTGCCGGGGGCGGCGTGGCGACGGGCGCGGACTGGGCCGTGGCTACGGCGGCCACCAGCAGAAATGGCAAAGCGACGATCTTCATGGGCAGAATCATACTCTTATGCCGCGCCTTGAAAAGCGCTGAACGCCACGCGACATCGCATCAATGACTCAGCCCATCGAAGT
>DASUIB010000261.1:0-20980 GCA_036273235.1 Sphingomicrobium sp.
CGGATGTCCCGCGCCAAGTCTCAGCGCGTGCGCTGCAATTCGCCGCACAGCACCGGAAGCACGGTCTTGTAACCCGCCGTGCCGTTAACCTCGCCCGGTGTTCCGGCGCCCACCGCGCCGACCGTCATGCCATGAATCACAATGTGGCGATCGTCGAGAGGAAGAGCGCCCGTGCCACCTGGATTGCGAACCACCGTCCGGAAATCGACGACGCCGTCCTCATTGGGATCGACGTTCATGAAGTCGACGAGGATCGGACCATAGGTCGCCTGCCCCTCCGCGAGCTCGACGAAGCCGTCGTGATCGGTGTCCTGCGCCGTGGTCGGGCAAGTCGAATTCACCGGGCGACCATTGGATGAAAGCCCATGGATATGACTGAGGTGCGGACCGCCACGCTCCAGGCCTCGAGCGACGATATGGACTAACAGGGTACGCTGATCGCCGCTCAAGATCAGGTCCGCACTGCCGCTCGCGTGGCTATTGTTCAGCTGCGTCAGATTGGCGTGATACACCTTGGATCCAAATTGCATCAGCTGCGCATGCGCGGGTCTCAGCGCGAACAGCACGCCGCCGAGCGCGGTACCAGCGATCAAAATACCAATTCCGCTGTTCCGAATTTGCTTGTTCATGACGAACTCCTGCCGCGCTTGTGATGAGTCCAAGCTACGAGTGCCGACCGCTCGCGGATGCAAAGCCTTGAAAATTACTGGGCAGGCATCGAGCCTAGGCGTTCGGAATCCGGCCGTTGACCAGGTCGTCATAATCCTTCGCCAGCTGGCGAGTCAGGTCGCCGACTTCGAAATTCCACGGCCCGGCCGAACGCACCGGAGTCACCTCGACCGCGGTGCCGGTCAGGAACATCTCCTGGAAATTTTCCAGCTCCTCAGGCCAGATCGCCCGCTCGTGAACCTCGATCCCACGGCGCTCGGCCAGGTCCATGATCGTTCGGCGCGTGATTCCGTCGAGGAAGCAGTCCGGAACGGGCGTGTGCAGCGCGCCCTCGCCGACGAAGAAGGCATTGGCCCCGGTCGCCTCCGCAACCTGCCCGCGCCAGTCGAGCATCAGCGCGTCATTATAGCCGTGCTGCTCGGCATGCTGCTTCGACAGAGTGCAGATCATGTACAACCCCGCAGCCTTGGAGGCGGTTGGCGCCGTATAAGGAGCGGGCCGGCGCCAAGGCGCGATCTCCATACGGACTCCGTCCTCCGAATAGCGCGGATCGTAATATTTGCCCCACGCCCAGGCGGCGATCGCCAGGTGCGGCTTGGTGCTGCCCGGCGCGACACCCATCGATTCGGACCCGCGCCACGCCACCGGGCGCATATAGGCGTCGATCAGCCCGTTCGCCTTCAGCACCTGATTGCAGGCGGCGTCGATCTCCTCGACGCTCCACGGGAGCTCGAACCCGAGCAAGCTCGCGCTCTTGCGCAGCCTTTCGCTATGCTCGCGAAGCCTGAAGACCACGCCGTTGTAGGCGCGCTGCCCTTCGAACACCGAGGATGCATAATGAAGCGCGTGGGTCAGCACGTGGACTCGCGCGTCGCGCCACGGCACCAGCTCGCCGTCGAGCCAGATGAAACCGTCGCGATCGTCGAAAGTGGATTGTTGCGGAGCCGCCATGGCCCGCGCCTAGGACAGGCGGTGTGTCACGGCAAGTGAGGCGGATTTGGCCTCTTCGGCGAGCTCGGCGCCGCGCCGCACCGCGGCATCGATAGTCACGGCGATCAGCTGATCGAGTATATCGTCGCGGTCGAGCACATCGAGCCCCGCCTGGGTCGTCCCCTTGGGGCTTGCGACGCGCTTGGCGATGGAGTCCATGTTCTCACCCGTCGTTGCGGCCATCCACGTCGTGCCGAGCACCGTTTCGAGCGCGAGAACCGACGCAATCTCTTCGCTGAGCCCCCGCTTCATCCCCGCCTTCGCCAGCGCAGCAATGAAACGCGCGACATAGGCCGGACCAGCGCCGGCTACCGCGCCGAGAGACCCGAGCTTCTGCTCATCGGCCATCCACATGGCGAATCCCAGAGCGACGAAGAGGTCGCCGATCTGCTGCTTGAGCGCGCCGTCTGCGAGGTCGCCGTACAGCCCCGTAA
This sequence comes from Sphingomicrobium sp., assembly GCA_036273235.1. Classification (GTDB taxonomy): domain Bacteria; phylum Pseudomonadota; class Alphaproteobacteria; order Sphingomonadales; family Sphingomonadaceae; genus Sphingomicrobium. The sequence continues at coordinate 2,094 of DASUIB010000261.1, forward strand.
CGCCGCGCCGCACGGCCACGGGGAGGTTCGGCGTCACGCGAACGATCCCGAGCGCCTCGGGGAAATGTCCACGCAAAGTCGCGACCTCCACCCCGGCCAGCAGGGAAATGATGACCGTGTCCGCTCCCGCGAAGGGCCGTAGCTGCGGCGCAATGTCGGACAGTTTCTGCGGCTTGAACGCGAGCAGCGCGACCTTCGGCTTCGGGCTCGCGTCGCCGAATGATGTGACGACGCGGACGCCTTCGACGGCTTTGCCGCTCGGCCGGATCACCGTGACCGGCGACAGGTCGAGCCCGCCCATCCGCCAGCCGTCGATGATCGCCCCGCCCATATTGCCGCAGCCGACGAACCAGGTCGGCGAGGGAATCGTAAGAGTGCCGTTCATGCTTCGCCGTGGGTGTCGATCAGCGCCGCCGAGATCGCTTCGCCAGGCGACTTTCCGCCCCACAGCACGAACTGGAACACGGGATAGAAGCGCTCGCACTCCTCGACCGCGGCCTCGGCGATGGCTTCGGCCTGCTCGAGGCTGAGGCCTTCGCTCTCCCGACCGTCGAGGATCGTGGAGTGGCGGAAGACCACGAGCCCCGAGCCCGACCACATCTCGAAATGGCCGAGCCACAGCTGCTCGTTGATCAGGCTCAGCGCTTCGTAGATGGCCGAACGCTTCTCCGGCGCGACCTTGATGTCGGGAAAAGCGAGGAACTGGAGCACCTGATCCTCCGGGCGCCAGACGCCGCGAAGCTCATATTGTGCCCAGCTGCCGGTGGCGGAGGCGACGATCTCGCCTTCGGCCGTGCGCTCGCACGCCCAGCCGCGCGCCTCGAAATATTGTTCGAGCACTTCGATCGGAGCGCCGTCGTCGCGCTCGTCCTGGATTTCTTCTTCGCTCAGGTTCACGCCCCCGGCGCCGCTTTCTTGCCGCCGCCCCGTTTGGCCGTTCCGGCAGCGGGGCCCGCGACCTTAGCCTCGAGCGCTGCGATCCGCGCCTTCAGAATTTCATTCTCATCGCGTGCCGCGGCGGCCATGGCTTTGACCGCCTCAAATTCGTCGCGGCCGACGAAGTCCGTGCCGCCCATCCATTCCTTGAACTTCTCGCGGGCGCTCGTTTCGGCTTCGCGGCCCATGCCGGCGAAAGTCCCGGCAAAGCCGTTCACCATCTTTACGAAGTCGTCGAACATCCTGTTCTCGGACTGCATCACTCGTCTCCCTTTCGGCGCGGAAATAGGGACTTGGGTCCGCTTTCGCCACCCCGGGCGCGGCAGCTATCCCCAACTGCCTCGACTATCCCCAGTTTTTGTGGCGCCGAGCAGGAATTCGACATTGCCTTCGGGGCCGGTGATCGGGCTCGGCGTGATGCCCAGCACGCTCCAGCCCTGCGCTTCCACCCACGCCGTCGCCTCAGCGCAGACGCGCTCGTGGACTTCCGGGTCGCGAACGACTCCGCCCTTCCCCACCTCGTCGCGTCCCGCTTCGAACTGCGGCTTGATCAACGCGACCAGCTTGGCGCCGGATTTCGCCAACCTAAGCGGCGCCTCGAGCACCTTCGCCATCCCAATGAAGCTGGCGTCGCAAACCACGATGTCGACGGGCTCCGGGATGATGCTGCGGTCGAGATTGCGCGCGTTGGTTTGCTCATGAACCACCACGCGAGCATCCTGCCGAAGCTTCCACGCGAGCTGGTTGGTGCCGACATCCACCGCATAGACCTTCGCGGCGCCTCGCGAGAGCAGCACATCGGTAAACCCGCCCGTCGAGCTCCCGACGTCGAGGGCCACCGCTCCGGTCACGTCAAAGCCGAAGTGAGTCAGGCCATGATCGAGCTTGATCCCCCCGCGTGAGACCCACGGATGGTCCTTGCAGCGGACCTCCAGCGCGGCATCCTCGGCGAGCATCTCTCCCGCCGTGGCCAACTTGCGCTCACCGCTGAACACCGCCCCCGCCATGATCAGCGCCTGAGCCCGAGTCCGGCTCTCCGCGAGACCGCGGCTCACCAGCAGCTGGTCCGCGCGAACTTTTTTCATCCTGCGGTTATTTCAGGAATGTGGCGACAGCGTTCGCAGCGGCACCGAGCGCCGTAACAATAATGAAAATACCGGTCAGCCTCGTGTACTTTTCCGATGCCTCCGCAGCTCGTTTTTGCGCAATCATCGCCCGACGCTGCATCTCGAATTTGATAAGTTCATGATTAGTCGAGCCGGGCATCGGACCTGCGAGCATCTTTGCCAAGTCCTCATCGGAAGCGGCCATAAGTTGCACTACGTAATCTGACATCCCTAGGCCCGAACCTCCTCGACTCCGGCGCTGTTCACCCGCAGCGCCTTGAGCACGGTCTCGACGATGTGCGGCGCGTTGAGCCCGGCCTCGTCATACTGCCGCTCCGGCTTGTCCTGGTCCTGGAAGCGGTCGGGCAGGCGCATGGTGCGGATCTTGAGGCCAGCGTCGACCAGCCCCTCGTCGCTCGCCAGCGTCAGCACATGCGCGCCGAGGCCGCCGATGGAGGCCTCCTCGATCGTCACCGCGACTTCATGGCTGGTCAGCAGCTTGCGGATCAGCTCGCCGTCGAGCGGCTTGGCAAAACGCAGGTCGGCGACGGTCGCCGACAGGCCCATCGCGTCGAGCTGCTCCGCGGCCTTCTCCGCCTCGGCGAGCCGCGTTCCAAGCGAAAGGATCGCAACCTTCTTGCCTTCGCGCACCACGCGTCCCTTGCCGATTTCGAGCGCCTGCGGCTGCTCCGGCAGCGCAACCCCCGTGCCCTCGCCGCGCGGGTAGCGCACCGCGATTGGCCCGCTGTCATGCAGCGCCATGGTGTGCACCATATGGCAGAGCTCGGCTTCGTCGGCGGCGGCCATCACGACGAAGTTCGGCAGCGTGCAGAGATAGGCGAGGTCGAAACTCCCCGCGTGGGTCGCGCCATCCGCGCCGACCAGCCCCGCGCGGTCCATCGCGAACCTGACCGGCAGGTTCTGGATGGCGACGTCGTGCACCACCTGGTCGTAGGCGCGTTGAAGGAAGGTCGAATAAATGGTGGCGAACGGCCGATAGCCCTGCGCCGCGAGCCCGGCGGCAAACGTCACCGCATGCTGTTCGGCGATGCCGACGTCGAAGGTTCGATCGGGAAATTGCTCGGCAATCTTGTCTAGGCCGGTCCCTCCAGGCATCGCCGCGGTGATCGCCACCACATTCTCGTCACGCGCCATTTCGCCACCCAAGGCTTTGGCGTAAACAGCGGTGTAGCTCGGCGCGCCGGCCGGCGGCTTAGCCTGCACGCCCGACACCACGTCGAACTTGACGACGCCGTGATATTTGTCGGCGGCATTCTCCGCGGGCGCGTAGCCCTTGCCCTTCTTGGTGACGACGTGGACCAGCATCGGCCCGACCTCGGCGTCGCGCACATTCTCGAGGACTTCAACCAACGCGCGTACGTCGTGACCGTCGACGGGGCCCACATAATAAAAGCCCAATTCGTCGAACAGCGTGCCGCCGGTGAACATGCCGCGCGCATATTCCTCCATCCGCCGCATCGAGCGGTGGACCGGTTCGGGCATTGCACGCGCGAGCCGCTGGGCCAGCTTGCGCGGAGTCAGATATTTGTCCGAGCTCACCAATCGCGCGAGCGCATTCCTCAAGGACCCGACCGGCGGCGCGATCGACATGTCGTTGTCGTTGAGGATGACGATCAGCCGGTTTCCCGCCGCCGCGGCATTGTTCATCGCCTCATAGGCCATGCCCGCCGACAGCGCGCCGTCGCCGATCACGGCGATCGCCTTACCCGGCCCGCCGGAAAGCTTGTTGGCGATCGCAAAGCCGAGCGCCGCGGAGATTGAAGTGGAGCTATGCGCCGCCCCGAACGCATCATATTCGCTCTCGTTGCGCCGGGTGAAGCCGCTGAGCCCGCCGCCCTGGCGAAGCGTGCGGATTCGGTCGCGGCGTCCGGTGACGATCTTGTGCGGGTAGGCCTGGTGCCCGACGTCCCACACCAATTTGTCGCCCGGCGTATCGAACACATAGTGGAGCGCGACCGTCAGCTCGACGACCCCCAGCCCGGCGCCCAAATGGCCGCCGGTGACCGACACCGCTGAGATCGTCTCCCGCCGAAGCTCATCGGCGAGCTGTGGAAGCTGGTCCTTGCCGAGACCGCGGATGTCGGCGGGGAACTTGACGGTATCGAGCAGCGGCGTTTCGGGGCGATCGCTCATCGCGGGACGCCTTACGCGGATGCCTCTAGGATGTCACGGATTCACCCGGCCGCCGGGAGGATTTCAGCAATGCTCGGATTTCGCTCACGGGAGTAGCCCGTTGAGCAGGAACTCGAGGCCGGTCTCGCCGAAATCGCTGAGCGAATGCGCCACGATCGCCGGGACGAGGCTCTTCGAATGTTCCCGTAGCCACGCGTAGATCAGCCCGAGGGCGATCGCGTAGAACTGCTGCGCCAGCGCTTCGTACCACGGCCGCAGCGCGAAATTCGACGCATGGGCGAGCGCGAACAGCACCGCGAGCGTGATTCCGGCCGTGCTGATCTCGGTCCCCCAGATTCGCAGCTTCGAGGGCGACAGCGCTGTCAGGATCCCGAGCAAAAGGCCGCGGAACAGCGTTTCCTCGCAGATTCCGACCCACAGCAGCTCGAAGCCGAGCCAGCCTGCGACGTTCAAGGCCGTCGGTGCTTCCGGCGGCTCCGGCGCGCGTAGCGCAATCAATGAAGGCCAATGATCGGCGACCAGCATGATCAAGGCGAATGCCAGGCCCCAGAATACCGCCCATCCGAGGTAGCTTCTCTTTGGAGGCCACCGCAGGCCGAAGTCCGCCTTGGGGATGAACTTCCGCGCAATCGCGATCCCGATCAGCGCGAAGGCGAGCTCGAACGTTTCCGCGATCGTGATGTTGAGCCATGCCGGCCAAGGCACTGCGGGGCCGAACTGGTGCCGCACAACCGCGGCGAGGGAGAACGCACCGAAGACGATCGCGATGCCGATCGCGAGGACGAGGACAATGGGGAGGATGCGGAGGCGCGGCCCGATCCATCGGCCGTCATCGGCTGCGGTTTCCATGCCGCCTGGCTAAACGGCTGTAGCGCCTGCGTCTTGAACCGATTTGACGTTGCGCAACTGGGCCGGAGTGGCGCCGGTCGCCGCCTTGAGCGCCCGCGTCATGTGCGACTGGTCAGCGAAGCCGTTCGCCGCCGCCACATCGGAGAGGCGCGCTTCCCCAGCGGTCAGCGAAGCGACAGCGCCCTTGATCCGGATACCAAGGCGGTAGCGCGCCGGAGTGACTCCGTAAGCCTGGCCGAATCTCCGGCTCACCGTTTCGGCTTGCAGCCCGTGCTCGCTCGCCCAACCGCCGATCGTGAGCGCGGGATTGCCGCGTAGCGCGGCGGCGAGCAGATCGGGCCAGTCGGTCTCGCCGAGCACGGCCGCAAGCGGAGTGAACTCGGTCCATTCCTCACCCTCGAGGATCGATCGCGCCAGCGCGTCGGTATCGCCGCACAGGTAGACTCCGGCGGGCATCGTGGACGGCAGATCGAAATCGATCAGCTCGGTCGGCCGGTCGCCGAACCAGTCGGCATGCGCCTCTCCGGCGGCATGAACGACGACCATTCCGGGTTCGACCCGCCAACGTCCCGATTCACCCGCCTCGCGATAGCCGCCGGCGAGGATCAATGTGGCGTAGGAAGACAGATGGCGATGAGACCCGATCCGACTGAATGCAGCATGCCGCTGGCGAACGGCGTGGCCGCGGCTCAATCGCAATCGCCGCATTTGCCGCGCACCTCGATCACCGGGCGCGGCGCCGAAAAGCCGGCCTTCGCCGCTGCCCTGCGGATGCTGGCCGAAAGCGCGTCATCATCGACATGGACCGTTTGGCCGCAGCTGTCGCAGATCAGGAAGATGCAGTCGTGGAGGCATTCGGGGTGCTGGTTCGCAACATAAGCATTGGCGCTCTCGACCCGCCGGGCGAGGTTGGCGGCGACGAACAGGTCGAGGATCCGGTAGACGCTGTTGGCGGCGATCCGCCGCCCTTCGGCTTTCGACACCGCCTCGGCGACGTCATAGGCGCTCGCCGGCCTGTCGAAGCCCGCCAGCGCGTCAAATACGGCGGCGCGCATTCCCGTCCACTGCTCGCCCTCGCCGGTCAGCCGCTCGCGCGCCGCCTCCTTGAGCGATTCCCCTTCGTGGAGCTTATGGTCGTGACGTGCCATGATCCTCGCCCGACGATAGACCGCGCCACGGCAGCGAACAAGGAATCAGCTGTTGCGCTTGGCGACAATATTGAGCCGGTGCCCGAGTGCGAGCACCGAAACGCCGAGGATGGTGACGACGGGTTCGAAGCCGCTTTCGTGAAGGCTCATAGCATAGGCCATGGTCGCCAGCCCGACGCCGCCGACCAGGCTGGGCAGGATGAAACCATGCTCGCGCATGCCGCGGCCGAGCGCGATCGCGCCGAGGGCCATCGCCAGGGTCAGCCCCACCTCATGGACGATCGGCTTGCCCAGCATCCCGCCTGCGGACGCGAGCAGGCCGAGCAGAACGGCCGTCGCGACGCAATGGACCGCGCACAGGCCCGACAAGCCCATCGCGATCCGGTCGAGCCGGCTGGAGATCGGCTTTGAAGCCACGGCGAACATATAGAACAGCGGCTGGCGGGATACAATATAACATCTGGGTCATCTTGCGCCTTGCCGAGCGGCCCGGCGCACGCGAATAGGCGCTCGTCTCATGAGCACCGTGATTGTTTCTCCCTCCGCCGAAACGGCAGTTCATCCGCGTCCCCTCGCTTTGTCGAATCTCGTGCTCGCGGTTGCCGCCCTCGTCTTCGCGATGGTCGTGATCGGCGGGATCACGCGCCTGACCGAAAGCGGCCTTTCGATCACCGAATGGAACGTCGTCAGCGGCGCCGTTCCGCCGCTGAGCCACGCTGACTGGGTGCGTGCCTTCGAGCTTTACAGGCAGACGCCGCAATATATCCAGGTCGCCGGTCCTGCGGGAATGACGCTCTCGGGTTTCAAGTTCATCTTTTTCTGGGAATGGGTCCACCGACTGCTCGGACGGATCCTGGGCCTGGTCTTCTTCGTCGGTGTCGGCTGGTTCGCGCTAAGGCGCGAGATTCCGAAAGGCTTCACCTGGCGCCTCATCGCTCTGTTCATCCTCGGCGGCCTCCAAGGCGCCGTCGGCTGGTTCATGGTGGTCTCGGGCCTCGAAGGTTCGAGCACCGAGGTGAGCCCCTACCGCCTGTCCGCCCACCTGCTCTTCGCTCTGTTTCTGATGTCGGCGCTGATCTGGACCGCGCTCGATCTCAGGCGGTTGCCGGAAAGGCCGGCACGGCTTACGGGCTGGAGCGCTTTCGCGCTCGCCATTCTCTTCGTTCAGCTGCTGCTCGGCGCCTGGGTCGCAGGCTTCCGCGCCGGCTACGTGTCCAACAGCTGGCCGCTGATGAACGGCCATTTCGTGCCCGAAGGAATCGATTGGTCGCGCGGTGTGCCTTTCGCCATGACCCACGATCTCTACCTGCTCCACTTCATGCACCGCTGGTGGGCGTGGGTGGTGGTTGCGGTTCTGGTGGTCTCCGCCCGCAAGGTGCGGAAAGTAGAAGGCGCTCGCATGGCGTCGATCGCGATCCACTCCGCGTTCGGCACCCAGATCCTCCTCGGAATCCTGACGGTGCTGTCCGGAATCGCGATCTGGCTCGCCGTCCTTCACCAGGCGACGGGCGCGCTCGTCCTCGCCTCGACCGTGTGGGGCGCACACGAGCTCGGACGGCAGCGGGCATGAGTGTCGTCTCGATCTATGCCGTTTTCGCCAATGCCGAAGAAGCCGAGCGCATCGGCCGAACCGTCGTCGAGGAGCGGCTCGCCGCCTGCATCAACATTCTCTCACCCGTCCGCTCGATCTATCTCTGGAAGAGCGCGATCGAAACGGCCGACGAGGTCGCCGCAATCCTCAAGACCTCCGACGACAATGTCGATGCGCTGATCGCCCGCATCGCCGCCCTGCACAGCTATGACGTGCCGTGCATCGCGACCTGGCCGATCGACAAGATCCTCGGCTCCTATGCCGCCTGGGTCGAGGACAGCGTCCGCTAGGTCTTCTTGCGCTTGAGCTGCCGGCGGGCGGCGAACATGCCGGGGATCAGCGGCACCCAGAGCGTGTAACCGCGGAATAGCAAAGTCGCCGACAGCGCCGCCTCGAACGGCACGCCCATCGCCCGCAGCATGCCGATGCTGACTGCCTCGAACGAGCCCAGCCCCATCGGGATTGGGCCGAGCGTCACGACGATCGAGGCCATGATGAAGGCGCTGAACGCGACGCTGAACGGCACGTGGAGCCCGAGCGCGAACAGGCACAGCTGCATGGTGAAGCCATCGAGGGCGAACACTGCCCCGTTGAGCGCGGTCAGCCCGCCGATCAGGTGCAGGTTGCGCACCAGCCGGGTCGGCGCTTCCCTGATCATCTCGAACAGCTCGCACACGGTGCGGATCTGCCGAAGCCACTTGGGAATCGCCTTCGCGCCCTTGCGGTGCAGCCACAGCGCAAGCGCGGGCACCGCCGCCGACAGCCCGAGTGACGCGCTGATCAGTGCGACGACGACCCAGCTGGTCTGTCCCCAAAGCCACAGCAGGACCAGCGCGACCAGCGACGCGACTCCGTAGGACGCATAATAAGCGATGATCGTCATGATCAGCGCGGCAAGCGCGACCGGGCGCGATCCGCTGATTTCCTTCAGCCGGTCGACCAGCACGACATTGCCGCTCATCCCCGCGGTCGGCACCATCTGGTCCGCGAAATGCTTAGCGACGGTGAGGCCGAGCAGCTTCCCGAACGGCCGGCGGCATTTCGCGACTCGGAGGACGAGCGCCCATTCGATCGCCAGCGCGATATAGGTGAGGACCTGCGCCGCGGCCGCCGCGAGCAGCCACAGCGGTTTCGAGTGGGCGACAAGCGCGGCAAACTTCTTGACGTCGCCCCAATGCAAGACCGCGACGATGACTCCGGCGATGAGCAGCAGCGCGAGCAGCCACGATCGCCAGTTGGCGGCAAAGCCGGACGATCGGCCGCCGTCATTTCTCTCCGATTCGCGCTTGCGTGCCTGGCTCTTCGTCGTGCTTGCCACGGCGAAGCCAACGCCGTTCGGACGCAGCTGTGCCATTTCGCGCGAAATCAGCTGCTAGAGCTGCTGCTTTTCGAGGTAGAGATAGCCGGGATCGAACTCGGCCACGCCTTCGAGCCCGCGGCGGTCGCGGATCCTCAGGCGGCGGTTCTCGAGATCGATCAACCCGCGCCGGCGAAGCTCCTGCAAGGTCCGGTTCGCGTGCACCACGGTAAGTCCGAGGCACTCGGACAGTTCGCGCTGCGTTAGCGGGAATTCATACCCTTCGTTGCTTGTCCGGCCGACCACGTCGAGGCGGACGTAAAGCTCGCAGAACAGATGCGCCATGCGCGAGATCGCCGACCGCTGCCCGAGCGACAGCGACAGCTCGCGCTGGATCGCCGCGTCCATGTTGGTCGAGAACCAGTAAATCCGCCCGAGCCGCGGAAACTTCTCAGTGATCTCGCGAATCCTCTCGTGCGGAACGACCGCGATTCGGCAGTCGCTGAGCGTCGTCACGTCATGGTCGAGCCGCTTCAGCGTGAAGCCGTGGAGGTCCGCGAAATCGCCCGCCACGTGGAGCTCGGTGACCTGCCGCTCGCCGCCGGGGAGATCCTTGCTCCGCGCTAGCCAGCCCTCGAGCAGGAGGAGACTGGAATTGAGCTCTTCGCCGCTGCGGATGAGCAACTGGTCGGCCCGGACGTGTCGCACCTCGGCGACGGAATCACGAATCGCCCGCTCTTCGTCGGAGCTGATCTCGATACGCCGTCTCAGCTTCTTCAAATGAACGGTGATCATTACGCCACGCCTTGTGCAACGCACCCAGGGGTTTTGCGGTTAACCTAGGTTACAGGCCAGAAACGGTTTCGAAAAATCTTGTATTTACAACATGAAAGCCGCGCAACGATGTAATGTAAGTGAATCCACGAGAAGGCCTGCCGTGTTACGCCGCATTGGATAAGAGTGGGGGCTGGGGTTTGCCGACTTATCGTCTGTACCGGCTCGACGGAGCCGGCCGGATCAGTGGTGCCGAGTGGATCGAAGCCGTCGGCGATGAGGAGGCGCGCTCGAAGGCCAAAAGCCAATCTTCCGGCCGATATGAACTATGGGAGCGCTACCGCCTGGTGGAGCGCGTCACCGGCGAACAAAGCTAGCCGTTCTTGGCCCCGCCGAGCTTGAACGGAATCTCGTCAAGCTTGCGTCGCAGCTGCTCGATGTCCGCACCGTCCGGATCGCCCTTGCCATATTTGGACTCGATCTCGACCTCCTCGGGCGTTTGCTCGCGGAAATAGCTGATCGTCAGCCGCCGCCCGAACACGTCGTCGCCGCGGATCTTGAGCTCGGCCTGGTGTTCGGCGGGCAGATTGTCGCGGACAGCTTCCAGATAGCGGATCAGGTCATCGAGCGAGGTATATTCGCTGATGTCGATGAAATCCTTGACGCGTCTCGGCACGGGCAGTTGCTCTCCGGGCGGATACGGGAACGGGCTAGGGGCGAAGCAGTGGCGGCAAGCGCCCCCGCAATTACGGTCGATCCCCGCGGCAGGCAACGCGCAAGCGCATCAATTTTTCCGAGCTCGGCGGCGACACGCGCCGCCGGCAAGCTCAGGCGGGATGGCGCGGCCCGTCCACCGGTGCGGCCGCGCTGCCGCAGTCGCCGCTGACGTTCGACGTGACCTTTGGCGGCTTGCCCGGACCCTGCGACACCATTTGCGTGGTGCGCGTGCAGGTTCCCCCGCCGTTGCTGACCGACACGACCGTCGTGCTGGTCTCACCGGCGGGAAGGTTGCCGTAGGACGCGATGTAGGGCGCCGCGCCGGGAGCCTGGTGAGCCGTTTGCTGCGCGCGCCGCATCATCTCCTCGCTCCGGCGGTTCATCTCCTGGATCATCCGGTCGATCCCGGCGAACGCAGGAAAGGGCGTTGCCCAGGGCATATCCGCAGCGGCAGCCGGGCCGGCTGCGACCGTCACCTTGGGCGCGACGTCACCGACATATTCCACCCGCGCCACCGAACCGTCGGGAAGCGACACGTTCATCATATGGGTCTTGGGTGCAGCAGCAAGAGCGGTGCCGGCGAGCGTGGCCGCGGCAACGCCGGCAAAAGCGAAAGCGGGAAGCTTCCTCACGAAACATCCTCCACTGGTTAGCAATCATTCTGACGCGCAAAATCTATTCGGCGATCCTGAACGGCAGATTGCTACGCTTGCGGATTGACCTTCATCATGTCCCGCAGGTGCGCGCGACGGCAGTGCCGCCCGAGGCGGCACTGCCGTCGAACTTCCTGTCCTGGTCTGCGAACGCTAGATGACGCCGAGCAGCCACAGGATCAGGATCAGAACCAGGATGCCGCCAAGACCGATATACATGACACGCTCCTCTGTTTGGTTTTGCTGCTGAAACGGTGAGCGCCGCTGTGGCGTTCCAGTCGTTACGGAGGCGATCGGAAGACGGTTGGGTATGATTTTACCCGTCTGCAAAAGGCCGGATTTGCTTGACTTTCCTGCCTCTCCCGACAAATAGCCGGCGCGACGGCGGCGCGGGCGAAACGCTCAGGCGCCGCTTTTTCTCGTTGAAAAGAGGTTTGCCCAATGAAGGCGCTGATGAAGACGACCAGGTCGGCCAAGCCCGCCGAGGTCGAGAAGAAATGGCATCTGATCGACGCCGACGGCCTCGTGGTCGGCCGAGTCGCGACGATCATCGCCAATATCCTTCGCGGCAAGCACAAGCCGAGCTACACGCCCCACGTCGATTGCGGCGATCATGTCGTCGTGATCAACGCCGACAAGATCCGCTTCACCGGCCGAAAGCTCGAGCAGAAGCTCTATACCAAACACACCGGCTTTCCCGGAGGACTTAAGCAAGTGACCGCGGGCAAGGTGCTCGAGGGCCGTTTCCCCGAGCGAATCCTCGAGAAAGCGGTCGAGCGCATGATCCCGCGCGGGCCGCTCGGCCGCGACCAGATGCGCGCGCTTCACCTCTACAACGGCACCGAGCACCCGCACGGCGGCCAGAACCCTCAAGTCCTCGACGTCGCGTCGATGAACCGCAAGAACAAGGTTGGTGCCTAAGATGGCCGAGAAGAAGTCGGACAAGAAGTCCCTTTCCGATCTCAGTGAGCTGACCAGCCCCAAGCCGGAGACTCCCGCCGTTGCGGAAGGCGATGCTGTGGCTCCGGCCCCAACGGAAGCTGTCGTTGCAGCGCCCGACCCCGATGACCAGGGCGCGTCCACCCAAGGCCCGCAGATCCAGGCGGTGCTGCGCGAGCAGCAGCTCGACAAATATGGCCGCGCTTATGCAACCGGCCGCCGCAAGGATGCCGTTGCACGCGTGTGGCTGAAGCCCGGCACCGGCAAGATCGTCATCAATGGGCGCGAGCAGGAAGTCTATTTCGCGAGGCCTACGCTGCGTTTGATCATCAACCAGGTGTTCGACGTCACCGATCGACGCGGCCAGTACGACGTCGAGGCCACGGTCGTGGGCGGCGGGCTGTCCGGCCAGGCCGGCGCGGTCCGCCACGGCATTTCGACGGCCCTCACCCGCTACGAGCCGGCGCTCCGTACCACTGTGAAGCGCGAAGGCTTCCTCACCCGCGACCCACGCGTCGTCGAGCGGAAGAAGTATGGCCGCGCCAAGGCCCGGCGTTCGTTCCAGTTCAGCAAGCGTTAGTTGTGATCGCGAGTGCGGCGATGCAGCTCGATTGCTCGCTTTGGTCGCAATGACAACATCGGCGGCGGTTCTGAGCTTCCGTGCCGCCATTTCTCGTCAGGCATCGAAATGCTGATCAAGAGCCCAAAGCGGCGCGTTAAGCGCTTCGGCAAGCTTCCGGCGAGTCTCGCGGGAACCGTAGCCGCCTCCAGCCTCGATCCTGCCGATCCACACCTGGCTCAAACCGCTCTGGCGAGCGAGCTTCGCCTGGCTCAATCCGCGATAGCGCCGCCATGCCGCAATTGGGTGGATTCCCTCGTCGAGGATTAATCTCAGCACATCGGAGGGGATCGTCCCTTCACCAGTATTGATCCGGCCTCGGATTGCATGTGCGTCGGCAACTTCCTCGCCTTCCTCGGCCAAAACGCGAAGCTCGTCGTAAGCTTCGGCGGTTATGACCACCATGTCCGTGCCGTCAGGCGCGGTGAAGTGCTGCGGTTGATGTTTCATTGCCCGAATTCCTCAATCGTATGCAGATCCTCTTGGAGAAACGTTGAGAACCAGCAGAACCACTAGATCCTCACTGTAGATAATTCGCCAGTCACCAATGCGCAGGCGGAACAGATCGTCGGTGCCCTTCAGCCTCTTCACGTTGTTCGCCAGCGAAGCTGGATCTGTCGCGAGTTGTTCGACCTTCGCGCGGATACGACGGGAGGTGGCCTGATCTATGCGCGTGAGAGCTTTGGCGGCCGCCCGGCTATATTCCACACGTTTTGGCACCTGCCCAGCTGCTACTAGGATTTGTTTTCGTCTTCAAGTACGATTCGTATGGCATGTTTCCCTGTAGGACGATCCGCTGACCGCCTCCTTGTGCATTTTGAATCGCAGTTTGCATGACCTTCGTATCTCACTGCACCGGCAGCATCCGCGCGAAGAAATCGGCCGTCGCGCTGTCGGCCGCGAGCCACGAATGCCACCTGAGGAAGCCGTGGATCTCGTTCGGGATCACGAACTGCTCGAACGACAAATGCCGCTCCTCGAGGCGCCTGGAGAGGTCGATCGTCTGGGAGAAATTGACGTTGCGGTCGTCGTCGCCCTGAATGAGCAGGACCGGCGACTTCCAGCTGTCCATCGTCGCGATCGGCGAGGACTCGAACGCGACCTTCATCGCTTCATCGAAGTCGCCCTTCTCGTACCGCTTCGGCTGCTTCTCCAGGAACTGGGCGGTGAAGCTCGACCAATCGTGGACGCCGTGCATGTCCACTCCGGCCTTGAAGATGTCGGAATTGCGGGCGAGCCCCATCGCGGTGAGATAGCCGCCGTAGGAGCCGCCCCAGATGCCGATTTTGGCGGGGTCGACGTCGGGGAGCGCCTGCAGATATTTGGCGCCGGCGACCACGTCCTGATATTCGGCCGCGCCCGCCGCGCCCGCATGATCCGGGCGATGGAAGTCATGGCCGTAACCGATCCCCAAGCGATAATTGACCGACAGCACGACATAGCCGTGGTTCGCCAGATACTGGTTCACCGCATAGCTGTTGCTGTAATAGTCCATGTAATGCCAGCCGAGCAGCATCTGCCGCGGCGGGCCGCCATGGACGAAGATCACGCCGGGCTTCCTCGCCCCGCTGCCGTTGTCGAACAGCTGCCCCTGGATGGTCCAGCCGTCCGCCGCCGTGAAGGTCACCGCGCGCGGCGCGATCAGCTGGTTTTCGGGGAACTCGCTCGGAACCGTGTCCGCGCCAAGATCGTGCCGCCCGCTCCCGTCGAGGCCCACCGCCGCGACCGACGGCGGCGCCTGGGCCCCCGCGTCGACGAATGCGACCTCGGTCGGGCTCGCCGCCACCGGCGACCATTCGAGCGTCGTGCCGCTCGTCAGCTCGGCCGGCGAGGCGGAATCGACCGGCACTCGGAACAGGTGGCGGCGGTCGTTGTCGTCCGCCGCCGTTCCCGTGTTCGCGTCATAGATGACGGACTTACGGTCGCGGCTCATCGCGACATGTTCGACCATGTAATTGCCGGGAGTCAGCAGCAGTGGCGCTCCGCCGCTTGCCGGAACCGAATAAAGGTGCGGCCAATTGTCGAGATCGGCGAGAAACACGAGCCGGTCGCCATCCGCCCAATTGAGGTTCACCTCTCCCGCGGTCTCGGGAAAGGAGCCGTGAAGCGTGTCCGGACTTTGCCACACGCGGCTCGCGCGCCCGCTCGCGACATCGGTCACCCACAGCGAGAAGGGCTCCGGTGTCCGCTTTAGCAAAGGCTTGGGCGCGCCGCCCTTCCCCGGCCGCCGCGCGAAAGCGATGCGGGTGCCGTCCGGCGACCATCGCGGATAGCCGTCGAGATCGGTCGAGGGCGCGAGATAGGTGAGCTTTTTCGCCGCGAGATCGTAGATACCGATGAAGCTGTGATCGCCGTCGCGATCGGACACGAAGGCGAGCTTCGCGCCGTCGGGCGACCAAATGAGGGCGCTATCGTCGCCGCGGTCGAAGAACAGCCGCTTGGGCTTGCCTTTGCCGCTGAGCGGCGCCGTCCACACCTGCTTGTCCTTGACATAGGCCAGCTCGCCTCGCGACGAGATGGCAGGCGCGTCGCCATCGGCCACCTTGACCGGCGCGCCGCCCGATAGCTGCGCGGCCCAGATCGTGACCTTGGGCTCGACCGGCGACGAATCTGGGTCCGGCGGGAATTTCGCTTCCCAGTTCGCGTCATGATCGCCCCCGCGCGCATAGACGAGATGCTTGCCGTCGGGCGAGAAGGTCAGCTGGGTGATCTCCTGCCCGTCGTCGGCCGTATCTTGAGTGACCTGCCGCGGCTTGAACGCGGGCCCGCCCGCCACCCACACATTGCGCACGCCCTTGAGCACGCGCACGAAAGCGATCGCGTCACCTTTCTCGGCAGCGTCGAGCTCGGGCACGAATGGATAGGAGATCACCTGCTCCATCGTGAACGTACCGGCATTGGGCTGTGCCGGCGCCGATGCCGGCGCGGCCAAGACTATGCTTCCGGCGAGAAGTGCCGCACCGTAGCGGCCAATCGCGATCCAGCCGCTGTTCTCGATTCCGCCTACGCTCACTAGGTCCCTCCCCTGCTTACACCCGAGCTGCCGCTTGTGTCGGACGGACATCATGTCTGCAACGGCTAAGGCGGACGCCGGCCTTCACCCACATCAATTCTCGCCCAAGGCCCCTGCGGGCTTTCCGAATGGCCCCTTTCGATTCTAGGCTGCGCAAAACCATGAGGGGTCCGATGCGTTTCATCATTGTCATGGCCGCTGCAATTGCCAGTCTCACCGCCGCCGGGGCCGCGGCTCAACAGCCGGGCACCGCGATCGTCCTGCGTCCCACGCAGGTGTTCGACGGCGTCGATCCGCACCCGCATGCCGGGTGGGAGGTGGTCGTTGTAGGCGACAAGATCGTTGCGGCGGGGCTTAACGTGATCGTTCCGGCAGGCGCCAGGGTGATCGACCTTCCCGGTGAGACGCTCACGCCCGGGCTCATCGAGGGCCACTCCCACATCTTCCTCCACCCGTACAACGAGACCAAGTGGGACGATCAGGTGCTCCACGAGCCGCTGGCGCTGCGCACGGCGCGCGCGGTAGTCCACGTCCGCAAGACGCTCGAGGCCGGCTTCACCACCGAACGCGACCTCGGCACCGAAGGCGCGGGCTATGCCGATGTCGGCCTCAAGCAGGCGATCAACCAGGGCATCATCCCCGGCCCGAGGATGCTGGTCGCGACCAAGGCCAATGTCGCCCGCGGCGCCTATGGCCCCAAGGGATTCGAGCCCGGCGTTGATATTCCCCAAGGGGCGGAGGAAGTCAGCGGCGCCGACGAGATGACCAGGGCCGCGCGCGACCAGATCGCCGCCGGGGCCGACGTCATCAAGATGTATGCTGATTATCATTACCTGCCCGGCGAATCGAGCCGTCCGACCCTTACCGAAGCCGAGATGGCCGCCGGGGTGCAGGTCGCTCACGATGCCGGCCGGATCGCCGCCGCGCATGCGACCACCGCCGAGGGCATGCGCCGGGCGATCCTCGCCGGCGTGGACACGGTCGAGCACGGCTATGGCGGCACCGCCGAAGTGTTCAAGATGATGCACGACCGCGGGACGGCGCTGTGCCCGACCCTCGGCGCCTCCGAGGCTTACGCGCGTTACTTCCAGGGCTGGAACGGCCAGGAGCCAGCGCCCGAAAGCGTCCTGGAGAACCGCCGCTCGTTCCAGCTCGCGATGAAAGAGGGCGTCAAGATCTGCATGGGCGGCGACGTCGGCGTGTTCGCGCACGGCCAGAACTGGCTCGAGATGGAGGCGATGCAGCGCGCCGGAATGCCCGCCGCCGAGGTGATGATCGCCGCCACGTCGGGCAACGCGTCGATCTTCCATCTCGCCGACCGCGGCGAAGTGAAGCCCGGGCTCCTAGCCGACCTCGTGGCGATGCCGGGCGATCCCACCCGCGACGTGTCGGCGGTCGAGCACGTCAATTTCATAATGAAGGGCGGCGAGGTTGTCCGCAACGACGCGCGCTAGCGGTTAACCGTCTCCATCCCGCGCGCGTGGTAGCGCTCGCCGGCGGCGGCGCCGGGCGGCAGGATCGCGTCCAACCGGCGTAAATCCTCGTCGCTCAGCTGCACCTTCAGCGCGCCGATATTGTCGTCGAGATATTTGACATGCTTGGTGCCGGGGATGGGCACGATGTCGTCGCCCTGCGCAAGCACCCAGGCGAGCGCGAGCTGAGCGGTGGTGCAGCCCTTCTCCTCGGCCATTTTCTCGACTTCGCGGACCAGGCTGATGTTCTTCTCGAAATTCTCGCCCTGGAAGCGCGGGTGGTTGCGGCGGAAATCGTCCTCCGGGAAGTCGGCGGGCGACTTGAACTGGCCGGTCAGGAAGCCGCGGCCGAGCGGCGAATAAGCGACGTAGCCGATGCCGAGCTCGCGCACCGTCGGGAGCACCTCGGCCTCGGCATCGCGGCTCCATAGCGACAGCTCGGTCTGCACCGCGGTGATCGGATGCACCTGATGCGCCCGCCGGATCGTCTGCGGCGCCGCTTCGGAGAGGCCGAGGAAGCGGATTTTGCCCTCCTCCTTCAGCCGCGCCATCTCGCCGACCGTGTCCTCGATCGGCACCTTGGTGTCGACGCGGTGCTGGTAATAAAGGTCGATTGTCTCGACGTTCAGCCGCCTCAGACTCGCCTCGCAGGCGGAGCGCACATAATCGGGGTCGCCGCGCACGCCGAGGAACTCGCCGTTGGGACCGCGCACATTGCCGAACTTGGTCGCCAGGAACACCTCCTCTCGCCGGCCGGCGATCGCGCGCCCGACCAGCTCCTCGTTCTTGCCCCAGCCGTACATGTCGGCGGTGTCGAGGAACGTCACGCCGCGGTCGAGCGCGTGGTGGATGGTCGCGACCGATTCCGCCCCGCTCCCGCCGACGTAGAACTCGCTCATGCCCATGCAGCCGAGTCCGATCGCCGAGACTTCCGGTCCCTCGCGGCCGAGGCGACGCTTTACGATTCCGAACATTCTCTTCTCCCTTTTCCCTTAATCCATGTGAACCAGCGGCGTTTCGTCGGCCTTCTTGCCGCGCCGCATGAACAGCAGCAGCGGCAGGATTGCGAAGGTGATGATCATCATCAGCTTGAAATCGTCGAGATAGGCGATGAACAGCGCCTGCTTGGTGATCATGCCGTTGATGAAAGCGAGCGCAGTCGGGCCGCCGACCGGCGCAATCGTCTGAAGCAGCGTCGGATCCGCGGTCGGGATCGTCTGCTGGGTGATCTGCGCGGCCATGTCGGCATGGCTAACCTGGGTCAGACGCACCAGCTCGGTGCTGACCACCGAAATGCCGACCGACCCGCCGATGTTGCGCGAGAGGTTGAGAAGCGCCGCGCCGGTCGTGCGGAACCTTGTCGCGAGCGTCTCGAACGCGAGCGTTTGCAGCGGCACGAAGATGAGGCCGAGGCCGAGGCCCTGCACGATGCCGCTCATGATCACGGGGCGCGACGGCTGGTCGATCGCGAACCCGGTCATCATGTGCAGCGAATATCCCATCAGGATGACGCCGATGCCGACGAGGATTCTCGCGTCCATCTTCCCGGTCATCCGCCCCGCGATCAGCATCGAAAACAGCGTTCCGATGCCGCGCGGCGCGGTCAGGAAGCCGGACTG
>DASUIB010000262.1:0-8458 GCA_036273235.1 Sphingomicrobium sp.
CGGCGTCGACACGACGGCCGGCAGCCGCATCCTCAAGGGGTTCAAGCCCCCGTACGAGAGCAGCGTCGTCGCCAACCTGCGCAAAGCGGGCGCGGGGATGCTCGGCAAGCTCAACATGGACGAGTTCGCGATGGGCTCCTCCAACGAGACCAGCGCCTATGGTCCGGTGATCAGCCCCTGGCGGCGCAAAGGCAGCAATGTCGGACTGACCCCGGGCGGATCCTCGGGCGGGTCGGCGGCGGCGGTCGCGGCGGACATCGCCGCGGGCGCGACCGGCACCGACACCGGCGGCTCGATCCGCCAGCCCGCGGCCTTCGCCGGCATCTGCGGGATCAAGCCGACCTACGGCCGCTGCTCGCGCTGGGGGATCGTGTCGTTCGCGAGCTCGCTCGACCAGGCGGGGCCGATGGCCAAGACCGTGCGCGACTGCGCGATCCTGCTCGAGGCGATGGCCGGGTTCGATCCCAAGGACTCGACTTCGCTCGATCTGCCGGTGCCGCAGTGGGAGGCGAATCTATCGAGCGATCTCAACGGCAAGCGCGTCGGTATTCCCAAGGAATATCGGATCGACGGCGTGCCGGGCGAAATCGACGCCCTATGGGAGCAGGGGATCGAATGGCTGAAAGACGCCGGCGCGACGCCCGTCGAGATTAGCCTGCCGCATACCAAATATGCGCTTCCGACTTACTACATCATCGCCCCCGCCGAGGCGTCGTCGAACCTCGCCCGCTACGACGGCGTGCGCTACGGCCTCCGCGTCGAGGGTGTGAAGACCCTCGACGACATGTATTCGGCGACCCGCGCGGAAGGCTTCGGCGCCGAGGTCAAGCGGCGGGTGATGATCGGCACCTATGTGCTCTCGGCCGGCTTCTACGATGCTTATTTCACCAAGGCGCAGAAGGTCCGCGCGCTGATCAAGCAGGATTTTCGGAGAGCGTTCGAGCAGTGCGACGTGATCCTGACCCCGACGGCGCCCTCGGCGGCGTTCGGCATCGGCGAAACCACCGATCCATTGGCGATGTACCTCAACGACGTGTTCGCCGTGCCCGCGAGCCTCGCCGGGCTTCCGGCG
Source organism: Sphingomicrobium sp. (assembly GCA_036273235.1). Lineage (GTDB taxonomy): Bacteria > Pseudomonadota > Alphaproteobacteria > Sphingomonadales > Sphingomonadaceae > Sphingomicrobium. Next base: position 1,073 of record DASUIB010000262.1, read on the forward strand.
ATGAGCGTTCCCGGCGGGCTCGACGGTCAAGGCCTCCCGCTCGGCTTGCACCTGATCGCCAACGAGCTCGACGAGCAGACAGTTCTCAACGCCGGCCTCGTAATCGAGGAGCGTGCGGGCTTCGCCGCGCGGCCGGAGAAATGGTGGTGATTGCGCTTGACGCGTTACGTAACGCGTAATACATGATTAGGAGCTTCGCCGACAGGGAAACAGAGCGGCTTGGCGTACGCGCCGTTCAATTCGATTTGGCGCGATCGCGGTTAGGGCGTTGCGGTCCCTCTTCGCCATCGATGTTGCAGCGAGGATTGACGATTTGCGATCGCCGCCCGGCAACCGTCTGGAAAGGCTTAGAGGCGACCGCGAGGGCCAATGGTCGATCAGGATCGATCGTCAATGGCGGGTGTGCTTCGTTTGGGAGAATGGCAATGCCGAGCAAGTCGAAATCGTCGATTACCATTGACCCCTTTGCCGCACCGGACTGGATCAAGCCCCACCCGGGCGAGATGCTTCGCGAAGAGTATCTTGCACTCCTTCGGATGTCCGCCAGCGAACTTGCGCGTCATCTTGGCGTTCCGGCAAACCGGATCACTGCAATTTTGAACGAACGGCGGAGCATCACCGCCGACACGGCTTGGCGGCTTGGCCGTTATTGGGGCACTACCGCACAATATTGGATGAATATGCAGCAAGCACATGACCTTTCCAAAGCGTGGGTCGAAAGCGGGACGCGAATCGTGAAAGAGGTTTCGCCCCGAAAATCCGTCGAGGCCGCATGACTGAATTCCATATCAATGGCAAAACCGGCGAGTGGGAGGTCGTGGTCGGTCTTGAGGTCCACGCCCAGGTGGTCTCGAACGCCAAGCTCTTCTCGGGCGCGTCGACCACCTTCGGGGCGGAGCCGAACACGCAGGTGAGCCTGGTCGATGCGGCGATGCCGGGCATGCTCCCGGTGCCGAACCGCGAGTGTATCCGCCAGGCGGTGCGCACCGGCCTCGCGCTCGACGCGAAGATCAACAAATGGTCGCGCTTCGACCGCAAGAATTATTTCTACGCCGATCTTCCGCAGGGCTATCAGATCAGCCAGCTCTACCATCCGCTGGTCGGAGAGGGCGCGCTCGAGGTCCTCGTCGACGAGAAGGACGAAAGCACGGCCAAGACCATCGGAATCGAGCGCATCCACATCGAGCAGGACGCGGGCAAGCTGATGCACGACCAGCATGCGACGATGAGCTATGTCGACTTGAACCGCGCCGGCGTCGCGCTGATGGAAATCGTATCGCGGCCGGACATGCGTTCGCCTGCAGAAGCAGGGGCTTATCTCAGGAAGTTGCGGGCGATCCTGCGCTACGTCGGTTCGTGCGACGGCAATATGGAAGAAGGATCGATGCGCGCCGACGTTAACGTGTCGGTGCGGCGACCCGGTGAGCCGCTCGGCACGAGGACCGAAACCAAGAACGTCAATTCGGTGCGCTTCGTGATGGCCGCGATCGAGCATGAAGCGCGGCGTCAGGTCGAGCTGATCGAGGAGGGTGGCGAGGTCGCTCAGGAAACGCGGCTGTTCGATCCGGACACGGGAGTCACGCGCGCTCTCCGCTCGAAGTCCGACGCGCACGATTATCGCTATTTCCCTGACCCGGATCTGCTCCCGCTCGAGCTCGATGAGGCGTTCCTTGAAGAATGCCGGTCGACGCTTCCGGAGCTGCCCGACGCGAAGCGCGAGCGCTATGAAGCCACGGGCATAACCCCCTACAATGCCAGCGTTTTGACCGCGGAGGTCGAGACTGCGCGCTGGTTCGATGCTTTGCTCGACGCGGGCGCGGAGCCGAAGCAGGCGGCGAACTGGGTCGTCGCCGAACTGTTCGGCGCGCTCAACCGCCGCGGCGAGAGCATCGAGCACAGCCCGGTCTCGCCAGGATCAGCCGCCGAGCTGCTCGGCCTCGTGGCAGACGGGACGATCTCCGGCACCATCGCCAAGCAGGTGTTCGAGATCATGCTCGAGACCGGCGAGGGCGCCGGTACAATCGTCGAGGAGCGTGGCCTCAAGCAGACCAGCGACACCGGAGCGATCGACGCCGAGATCGACAAGGTGCTCGCCGCCAACGCCGACAAGGTCGCCGAGTACAAAGGCGGCAAGCCGCAGCTGTTCGGCTTCTTCGTTGGTCAGGTGATGAAAGCGATGGCGGGCAAGGCCAATCCGACGCTGGTCAATGAGCGCCTTCGGGTGAAGCTGGACTAGGCTGTACCCCGGCAAAGGCCGGGGCCCAGGCGGCGCTATCGCGCCGTTTTCTTTACTTGACTGGACCCCGGCCTTCGCAAGGGTACAAGCCCTACATGCGTAAATTGATCCTCGCCGCTGCCGCGGCCGTTCTCGCCTTTCCCGCCGCCGCGCAGCAGCCGCCTCCGCCGAGGCTGCTCGTCGTCATCTCTGTCGATCAGTTCTCGGCCGACCTGTTCGACGAATATCGTCCGCAGTTCAGCGGCGGCCTTGCGCGGCTTGCCGAGGGAACGGTGTTCCACAACGGCTATCAAAGCCATGCCAATACCGAGACCTGCCCCGGCCATTCGACCATCCTCACTGGCGACCACCCGGCGCGCACCGGAATCATCGGCAACACCTGGATCGACCAGTCGGTGCAGCGCTCGGACAAGATCATTTACTGCGCCGAGGACCCGAGCGCACCGGGATCGTCGCACTCGCACTACCAGGTCTCGGCGGTCCAGCTGCGCGTGCCCACGCTGGGCGAGCTGATGAAGGCGCGCTGGCCGGGCAGCCGCAACGTCGCCGTCGCGGGCAAGGACCGGGCGGCGGTGATGATGAGCGGGCACCGCGCGGACCAACGCTGGTTCTGGAACGGCAGGCAGTTCGCGACCGATCTCGGCGCTGCCCCGCCCCAGGCCATCGCCGCCACCAACGCCGCGGTGGCGCGCATGCTCGCGGCGCCGTCGCCGGCGCTGGAGCCGCCGCCATTCTGCTCACAGCGGGCGCAGCCGGTCGCGGTCGCCGGGCATGCGCCGGTCGGCGGCGGCAATTTCGCTCGAGCGGCGGGCGACGGCGACGCGTTCGAGGCATCGCCCGCGTTCGACGGAGCGATCCTCACTGCCGCCGCGGGCCTGATACGCGAGGTGCGCCTCGGCCAGGGCAGCGCGCCCGACGTGCTCAGCGTCGGCCTGTCGGCGACCGATTATGTCGGCCATTATTACGGGACCGAGGGACAGGAGATGTGCCTCAACCTCATCGAGCTCGACCGCGAGATCGGGGATTTCCTCAATTTTCTCGACGGGACCGGCGTCGATTATGCGGTCGTCCTCACCGCCGACCATGGCGGTCAGGACCTGCCCGAGCGGCTTCGCCTGCACGGCGTCCCAGACGCGCAGCGGGTCGATCCCGCGCTTGCCGCTTCGGCGGTCGGCAAGGCGATCGGCGCAAAGCTGGGTCTCGCCGGCCCGGTCCTTCTCGGCGACGTTTCGGGCGACATTTACATCGACCGAAGCCTCAGCCCGGCCGACCAGGCGCGGGCGCTCGACGAGGCGCTGCGCTTCTACCGCGCTCATCCGCAGGTTGCGGCGGTTTTCACCCGCGACGAGCTTGCGCGCACGCCGGTTCCGACGACCAGTCCCGACAAATGGTCGCTGATCGAACGGGCGCGAGCGTCCTTCGACCCGCAGCGGTCGGGCGATTTCGTCGTGATCCTCAAGGAGCATGTCACGCCGATCGGCCATGTAACCAAATCGGTCGCGACCCACGGCAGCCCTTGGGACTATGACCGCCGTGTCCCGATTCTGTTCTGGCGTCCCGGCTTCCAAGGCGCGACGGTCGATATTCCCGCCGACACCGTCGACATCATGCCGACGCTCGCCGGGCTGATCGAGCTTCCGCTGGCGACGGGCTCGATCGACGGACATTGCCTCGACGGCACGCCCGCCTTCTGCCCGCAGCCCTAAGCATCTAAAAACACGGACTTTTCTTTCACCTAACTTTCAGGCATGAAGCGGCAGTTGCAGCAGTGGGGAGGGGCGCTTGGCGGCGTCCCCGGAGGAATCGCTCAAATGCGCAAATGGGCCCTCACGGCCGCGTTCGCAGCCACGGTCGCGCTCGGCGGGTGCGTTCAGACCCGCCAATATGCCGACGTCCAGTTCACGCCGCCAGAGGGCAATTACAAGCTGCTCGTGCTCCGCCCCGACGTGACCGTCGGTTCGCTGACCACCGGCGGGATGGTCGAGCCGCGCGCCGAATGGACCGACGAAGCGCGCGCCAACATCGTCGCCGCGCTCCGGGCGCAGCAGGCGGGGCGAGGCGGCAACGTCACCATCATCGAACATCGCAACGAGCTTTCCGGCGTTCCGGAGCAGGAGCTTGCCGACGTCGAGCGGCTGAATTTCGTCGTCGACGAGTCGATCGTCGATGCCCAATATCTCGGCAACTATCTGCCGACGAAGCGCGGCCGCGGGCTCGACTGGACGCTCGGCGCCGACGCGGTGAAGCTCGGCCAGCAGAGCGGCTACGATTATGCTCTGTTCCTCCATGCCGAGGATCAGGTGGCCTCTGGCGGCCGAGTGGCGCTGGGGCTGCTCGGCTTTGCGGGCTGTTTCATCGGCTTCTGCGCCCCGAACATCGGCGGGGCCGAGCAGCTCGATTATGCCTCGCTCGTCGACCTCAAGACCGGCAAGGTGGTGTGGTTCAACGTCGTCGACGCCTCAAGCCAGGTGCCGGGGATCAAGTTCGGCGACTTGAGGACTCCCCAAGGCGCGGCGCAGATGGTCGAGCGGCTGCTCGGGCGGATGAAGCCCGGGCAGGACGTCGGCCGGCAGCAGGCGGTCCGCTGATGTGCGCGCGGTGCCTCGAGCTGACCCGCCGTTCGCTGCTCGTCGGCGGCGGGGCAGCCGCGGCCGCGCTCCATACCGGCATCGCCGACGCGCGCATTCGCCCGCAGGACATGGTCCCGCTGGTCGGTCCGGGGTTCAAGCCGACCGACGTCGACGAGCAGGGGCTGTGGCACGACATGGCTCGGGTCGAGGAGGAGATCGCCGATTCCAACCTGCTGATCCAGGATCCGAAGATCGCCTCCTACCTCCGAGACCTGATCGGCACCGTCGGCGGTCCGGCCGCGAAGGACTTCCGAATCTATCTGATGCGGATTCCCGACTTCAACGCGGTGATGTTCCCGACCGGCTTCGCGGTGGTCTTCTCGGGGCTGCTTCTGCGCATGCGCAACGAGGCCCAGCTCGCCGGGGTGATCGCGCACGAATCGGGGCATTTCCTCCGCCGGCACGAGATCCGCTCGTGGCGCGACCAAAGGCGCAAGACCGACCTCTTCTCGATCGGCGCGATGCTCGCCGGGCTCGGCGGCGCCGGCGCCGGAGTCTATCTCGGCGATTATGTGCAGCTCGCTCAGCTCGGAACGATCCTGTCGCTGTTCAAATATAGCCGCGAGATGGAGTCCGAGGCCGACGCCATGGGCGTCAAGCTCATCGCGCAAGCCGGCTACGACCCGATGGAAATGTCGACCGTCTGGCAGCAGCTGATCGGCGAGGAGCAGGCGAGCGCGGCCTATCGCGGCAAGCACCGGCAGCACGGCTCGCTGTTCGACACCCACCCGTCGGACGACGCGCGCATGGCCGACCTCAAGGCCGACGCGCTCGAGCTCAAGGTGCCTGGCAAGGCCTACGACAACTACCGCGACCGCTATCTCGCGACAATCGGGCCGATCCGACCGATGCTGCTCGACGACCAGGTGAAGCTCAACGACCCGGGCGCGAGCGAATATCTGATCGAGACCCTCGCGCAGGACGGGTGGAATGGCCTGCTGCGCTTCTACGAAGGCGAAGTGTGGCGGCTTCGCAATCGCCCGGCGTTCAATGACGAAGCGCGGGCGGCGCAAAGCTATGCCGCGGCCGTGGTCTATCCCGACGCGCCGGCGGACGCGTGGCGCTGGCACGGCATCTTCCTGCTCAAGCAGGGCCGCACCGCCGAGGCCAGGGCGGCGCTTTCCAAATATCTGGCGATGAAGCCCGACGCGCCCGACGCGCCGTGGGTCCGGCAGACGATCGGCTGAGGAGAGGGCCCAAGTGAAAAGATTGACGGCCGCGATGTTGCTGATCGGCGCGAGCGCTTTGTCGGCTTGCTCGAGCCTCGGCGGCGAAGGCTATGGGATCAGCGACTATGCCGCGGTGAACGTCCACCGCGTGACCGTCGGCAATGGCAATATGTCGGTGGTGCCGCCGCGCCCGTGGAATCGCCACCGGGCGATCCTGTTCGAGGATATCCCGGCGGTCGAGGACTGGACCCTGAATGGGGAGCTGCTCGACGGGATCACCTACATCACCGGCCTGAAGAGCGGCCATTTCATGGTCCGCCAGCGCCATAGCGCCGATCAGCAGGTGCCGAAGTTCCGCGCCGACATGACTCCGCCCGAGATCGCGGCGATGCTCGAAAGCCTGTACCGGGTGCGCGGCGGCGCGGTCGACTTCCACACCCTCTCCATCCAGCCGCGCCCGTTCCTCGGCGCGAACGGCTTCCAGTTCGACTACGAGCATCTCGACAATGACGAGCTGTGGCGAAAGGGCCGCGTCGTCGGCGCGGTGATCGGCGATCAGCTGTACCTGATCATGTTCGACGCCGCGCGCTCGCATTATTACGACGCGGCGCTGCCCGATTTCGAAGCGATCGTCACCTCGGCGCGGCTGCGGGGCTAATATCCATTTCGATCTAAAGCTGACATCACGATGGATCTCCTCTCCTCCAGCGGCAATTCGGTGCCGCACCGACGAACTGGACATGGAGTGTCTTCCCATCAATCCGGACAGCTCGCTTGACCCAATCTGGATATCCATCGCTCATTGAGAGCTGCACTGTTGTGGGATTGAGCCAGCTGTAACAAATTTTACCCATATCCTGGCCGGAGAAGATGGCCTCTGGCGAACCGTGCACATTGGTTTCGCGCGGATTGGCGTAAACTTTCACGAGATCGGGCGCCAAAACTCCAAGCCCGCTGCTCCTGCCCTCGGATAATACAAACTCGGCGGCCGCCGGCGCTGTGACTTCGTACGTTCTCTCAGGCCCATGACAGCCGCTAAGCGTGACAAAAGCGCAAGCAGTTACCGCGCCTACTCGTTTCAAAGCTTATCCCTCATCTTCGCGCCTCGCTGTTGAATCCTCCCGAGCCTAACATAGCATGCGCTTTCCATCTGTGGACGCCCCTGAAGGTGCAAGCGGTTTGTGAGGGGTTGGTGCGTAGTCGGATGCTGCCATCTGTGGACGCCCCTGAAGGTGCAAGCGGTTTGTGAGGGGTTGGTGCGTAGTCGGATGCTGCCATCTGTCCGGCCTTTGCTGCAGCACATGGCTGCTGGCCCGTATGGGAGTTCGCGGACCGGGGCCACATCACCCGA
>DASUIB010000263.1:0-21833 GCA_036273235.1 Sphingomicrobium sp.
GGAATCCGAGCCGATCGGCGTGGGGAAGGTTACCGACGCCCTCCCCATCCTGGCCGATGCGAATGAAGTCGATGATGTCCGAGACATCGTAATAATGGAGCGTGAGGTCGGTCTTGCCCCAGCGGCCCAGGTCGTGGGCGAAGTCCGTTTCGATTTCCCTGCTCTGCGGCGGGACGAGGTTGACGTTGCCGGCGTTGGTCCGATTCTGCGTGAGGATTGCCTGCGATAGAAAGTCCGCGAAATCGATTTGCCCGACCCGCCGGCGAAGCTTCAAACTGATGTCCCAGCTTTTGTCCGGATGCCATCCGAGCACGATGCTGCCCTTGGGGCGGAAGAATTTGCGCGGAGGCTGAACACCCCCGACGAGCCCCAACGTCGACGTCTCTGCACCGGCGGCGACCTGCAGGTCGAGCTTGGAGGTGAGGGGACGGCTGAAGGTCGCCAGCGCTTCGTAGCGCGTTTCCTCGACCTTGCCGGTGCCTGAGGGAAACGGCACTTCGATGAATTGTCCGTCGGGATCGAGATCGAACAGCCGGCCGACCTGATTGAGCGAATTGAAGGCGCGCTCGAGCGAGACTTGCCAATCATTCTTTCCTGTTTTCCAATGATACTCCGCGCGGCCGATCGCCTCCAGCGTGTGCGTATCGCGGTCAAAGCGACTGCCATCGGGATTGGCGCCGGTGGTGTCGAAAAACAATATGTCGGTGTCGACAAACGGATTATGTTCCCAGTGAGCGAGCCCGATCAGCTTGAGACGGCCGGGTCCAAGGGCGAATTCATAGTCGCCGTTGACGTCCCCGGTATAACCAGTGGCCCTCTGCAGGTCCGTCCGGTGCCGGAGTTCGCCGTCCGCCTCGACGCGCCTATCCGGCAGGCGGGCCGGGCTCCAGTAGGGCGAGTAACCGAGGATGAGGTTGCCGACGGAAGAACCGGGGCCGTCGAGACCGAACTTGGCCTCGAAATTGGGTTGCTCGGAATTGGCACTCAAGATTTCATGTCGAGTCTCGGTGAGGACATGGTTCCGGTCGAAAATCAGGACCGGTCCACCGAAACCGCCGCGCCCATAATTGTTCGCGACGGAGAGGGTGTAGTCCACCGGACCCTCTTTTCCGGAATAGCTCACCGAACCTCCGAGCAGCTCAGGCCGGGTGAAATGCGCTCGTGAATTTGCAATATATTCGTACTGACCCGAGGCCTTTTTCGTCTGGTTCAGAATGACGTTGGCCACCTGCCCGGTCAGTCCCGCGATCCCAAGGCTTGCCGCATCGAGGATTTCGATGCGCTGGACGCTCGAGGCAGGCGTCCGCTGAAGCTGGTCGACGGCGCCGAGCTTGTTCGCCACCCGCTGGCCGTTGATCAGCACATTCTCCGACGCCTGGCCAAGGCCGCGAACGCTGGTGTCGACGCCCTGGATCGTGAAGCCTGGCACCTGCGCCAGCATGTCGTAGGCCGTCTTGGGCGCGAAGCGGGCAAAGTCCGCCGGCGTATAGACGCGCTTTTCCGGCGAGACCGGCTTGGCGACAGGCGGCGGAGCGACAGCGGAATCGCTCGGGCCGGCCGCTTGGGCGAGCACGGGAGCAGGCATGATCAATGCGGCGCCGGCCAGAAGCCAAGAACGTCCAAGTCCGAGCATCGACCGACTCCCTGTCCACGCACGAATTCGTGCTACATTTGTAGCGTAGCTACATTTGTAGCGACAATGCAAGCTCTTTTTCGACGAACCGACCAGCGGCGGCGGCCAGCTGTGGTGTTTCTATAATACACCAGCGTCTCTTACAAGCCATTTGTCGCTGCTTGCCTGGCCGGGATTGATCGCTAGGGCTCGGCCATGGCCAATCCGATCGATCCACTTGCCCTCGCTCAGGACCTGATCCGCTGCGACAGCGTCACCCCCGCGCGCGGCGAGGTTTTCGACGTGCTCGAGGCGGTGCTGAAGCCGCTCGGCTTCACCGTCCACCGCTGGGTCATGGGTGAGCCGCCCGACGGCCCCACCGAGAACATGGTCGCCATCCGCGGCGACGGCTCGCCCCATTTCGGCTTTGCCGGCCATCTCGATGTCGTCCCGCCCGGCGAGGGCTGGAGCAGCGATCCGTTCGGCGGCGAGGTCCGTGACGGCGTACTGGTCGGCCGCGGCGCGAACGACATGAAGAGCGCGATCGCCGCTTTTGTCGCCGCGATCTCGCGCATCGAACCCGGCGCCGGCACCCTGTCGATGCTGATTACCGGCGATGAGGAGGGCTATTCGGTCTACGGCACGCCGCGGATCATCGACTGGCTGAACGAGCGCCAGATCCGGCCCGACATGATCCTGATCGGCGAGCCGACGTCGGTCAGCCGCCTGGGGGACACGGTCAAGATCGGCCGCCGCGGATCGGTCAACATGTGGATCGAAGTGCCGGGCGTTCAGGGCCATGTCGCTTACCCCGAGCGCGGCAAGAACCCCGTCCCGCCTCTGGCGCGGGTGATCGCGGCGCTCGACTCGATTCACCTCGACGACGGCACCGACCAGTTCCCGCCATCCAATCTCGAGTTCACATCGATCTCGACCCCGACCAACGCCAGCAACGTGATCCCCGGAAGCGCCACCGCCTTGCTCAACATCCGCTTCAACAATCTCCAGCATGGCCCCGACCTCGTGAAAATGGTCGAGGAGGTCGCCGAACGCGAGGCGCCCGGCGCGAAGGTTCGAGCGCGGATTTCCGGCGAGGCGTTCCTGACCCCGCCCGGCCAGCTCTACGAGGTCGTCGTCGCGGCGATCGAGGAGGAAACCGGCCTCACGCCGGACCTCTCGACCAGCGGCGGCACGTCCGATGGACGCTTCCTGATCAAGCTCTGCCCGACCGTCGACTTCGGCCTTCCCAACGCGACCATGCACAAGGTGGGTGAGTGTGCGGCGGTCGACGACATCCGCGCGCTGTCGCGGATTTATGAGCGGATCGTTCGGAAGGTGCTTGGTTAAGCCACCGATTTGGTAGCGCCGCGGCTGCTCGCGGTCCAGGCGAGGAACTCGTGCTCGAACATCGCCGGAGCGAAGACGAAGCCCTGGACGCTGTCGCAGCCCATGGCGCGCAATATGTCGGCCTGGGGAACGGTTTCGACCGCTTCGGCGACCACCTCGCAGCCGACGCCCTTGATCAGCTGGGTGACGGCCTGGACCACAACCCTCGCCTTCTCGCACGTCTCAATATCGGCAATGAGTGACGGGTCTAGCTTCACCCGGTCGAGCGGCATCGCGCGCAGGCGGGCGATGTTCGAATAGCCGGTCCCGAAATCGTCAATGGCGATGCAGGCGCCGGCCGCGCGAAGCTCGGCGATCTCCTCGATGACCGGGGCGCTGGCCTCCATCGCCGCGCTTTCGGTGAGCTCGAGCTCGATGAGCGACAGCGGCACCTCGGCGTCGGCCAAGGCCTGGCGGAGGCGGAGGAAGAAATCGGCCCGCTCGACCTGACGCGGGCTGACGTTGAACGAGACTCGGTTCGAGAAGCCGTTGCGATGCCAGCCGCCGAGCGTCGCGGCGACCTCGCCAATCACCCAGTCGCCGATCTCCGCGATGATCCCCGTCCGCTCCGCGACCGGGATGAACGAAGCCGGCAGCCTCAGGCCTTCGCGCGGATTGTCCCAGCGCAGCAACGCCTCGGCGCCGACGAGCTCACCGGTGACGAGGCTCATCTGCGGCTGGAAGGCGAGCACGAACTCGCCGCGCTGGACCGCTTCGGTCAGCGCCTTTTCGGTTTCGATGCGCTGCTGGTGCTCGGATGCGAGGCTGGCGTTGAACAGGCAATATTGACCGCCCCCCGATTGCTTGGCGCGATACATCGCGATATCCGCCGCGCGCATCAGCGATTCGATCGCGATACCGTGGTCGGGCGAGATGGCGATCCCCACCGACGCGCCGATGTCGACGCTGTGCGATGACAATTCGAACGACTCGGACACGGCGAGCACGACCCGGCGCGCGATGCGCTCGATCTCCTCGACCGAGCCGATCTCGGGGAAGAACATGGTGAATTCGTCGCCCGCGAGCCGCGCGAGGAGCGGCCGGGTTCGCGGGCTTCCATTGAACTCGGCGTTGACCACCACCCGCAGCCGGTTGGCGACCATGATCAGCAGCTGGTCGCCGCGGGCATGGCCGAGGCTGTCGTTGACCATCTTGAAGCGGTCGAGGTCGACGAACAGCATCGCCGAGCTCGCGCCGTCGAGCACTTCGCTCAACAGCTTGTCGGCTTCGGAGCGGAAGTGGAGGCGATTGGGAAGGGAAGTGACCGGATCGTACATGCCGAGCGCATGCGCATTCTCGATCGACGCGCGCACCTCGGAAAAGAGCGTGTCGACCGCGGCGGCGAGCTTGGGCATCGTTCGGCGCACCGATTCCGGCGCGGGCGAAACGAGGTCCCCGTCCTCGACCGCAAGCAGCCGCTCGCCGAGCGCGGCAAGCGCGCGGGTGCTGTCGCTGTTGGGCCGTTCCGAGGCGACGTAGCTGATCAGCAGGCAGAAGGCGCCGGCGACCAGCGCAGCCAGGATCTTCTCGTCGAACTCCGTAAGGTAGAGGAGCGCGCCCAGCGAAAAGAGGAAGGAGGCAAGGCCAGCGGCGCACGAAAGGATCGCGTTGCTGACCTTTTGGGCCGTACCTGCTTTCATCCGATTAGCGCCTCGAAGGCGAGATTTCTCGCCTGTGCACCCGCGTTACTGCGTCAGAGTTAAGAAATTGTCAGCGCGAGGACGGCTTGCGGCGAAGCACGATATAGAGGCTTCCGCCGCCGCCGTGACGGCGGTGAGCGCCGCGGACCGCGGCAATGCCTCCTGCATGGCGGGAGGCGGCGAGCCAGTCGTGGACCGCCGCGCGGATGGCGCCGCGGCGCACCGGCGCCTCCCCCGAGCGCTGGTGGCCGGTGATCAGCAGGACGAGGCGGTCACCGCGCGCGATCGCCTGCTCGAGCGCACGGTCAATCGCTTGCCAGGCGCGATCGAGGCTCATTCCGTGAAGGTCGACGACGCGGTCGGGTTCGAGCGTGCCGCCGCGAAGGCGCCGGTCCCAGGTCGAGTCGAGGGTGCCATTCAGATCCTCCCCGGAACGGGAAGGAGGACCGTGGCGCGGAGCGGCATGGTGGAGGGGGCGTGGTGCAGGGCGCCGAACCCCTTCCACCAGCTTCGCTGGTTCCCCTCTCCGTTCCGGGGAGGATTGTTCACGCGATAACGGCCTGATCGTCGAAGCGACGCGCGCCCACAGCGCCGATTCCTCAGGGCTGAGCGAGCGCACGGGCCGCCGCCCCTTTGGGCAGCAGGATATAAGCGACTCCGTTCGCGGCCATTCCCCCCGCGATTTGGGTCGCTTCGGGCCCCGAGCCCCAGAAAGTGTCGAACCGGTTGGGACCCTTGATCGCGCCTCCGGTGTCCTGCGCGACCCACAGACCATAGGCTTCCGGCCGGTCGACCGCGAGATAAACGGGGGCGCCGAGCGGCACGAACTTGGGGTCCGCAGCAACGGTCGCTTGGCCGGTGACCGGCACATTCAGCGCGCCGACCGGCCCGGCTCCGTTCAGCACTCGGAAGAAGATGTAGGACGCATTCTCGCTCATGAGCTCGCGCCCCTGATCGGGATTGGCTCGGATCCAGTCCTTGATTGCCTGCATGCTGGTCCCGCCGGGCGCCAAAATCCCCCTGTCCTTCAGCAGCTTTCCGATGGCCGTGTAAGGGAGCCCGTTCTGGTCGGCGTAAGCGATCTGGATGCTCGTGCCGTCGGGGAAAACCAGGCGCGCCGAACCCTGGATTTCAGCGAAGAACAGGTCGAGCGGATCGGCCGCCCAGGCGATCTCAAGGCCGCGGTTGGCGAGCGCCCCGTTCTGAATGTCGGCGCGCGAATAATACGGCACGCAAGTGCCGGTCGGGTCGATGCGGCCGCGGCCGGTCGTACCGTCCGGCCGGGTGCAGCGGACCAGGTCGGGCGGGGCCATGTAGATCGGCGCATATCCAGGCACCGGCGTGCGCGAGCCCTGGATTTCCGGCTCGTAATAGCCGGTTGCGAAAGCCTTGCCGTTGCCGACCCGGACCCAGTCGAAATTGTCGCGGAAGAAGGCGGTCGCCTGCTCCGGCGCGATGGTGGAAGCTTGCGCGCAGAGCGGCGCCCAATCCTGCGCCTGAGCGAGACCCGATTGATCCTGTCGGCGCACCAGCGCGGGGCAGCTGGTCCGGAACGCCGCCAGCGCCCGCTCGGCCCATTGGTCGTAGATGGTGGGTGCAGGCGGGACGAGCGCAACTCCGGCCGCGCGCGCATTCGCGGGCGGCGGCGGAGTGACCGGGGGCGCGGGAGTGGGAATCGGGAGCGGCAGCGGTGCGGCCGGCGGCGGGATCGGCCGAGCGGCGCAGGCCGCGAGGAGCAAGGCTGAGGCGAGCGCGAACGCGCGTTTCGCGACGTTCACGCTTCCTCGTCGGTCTCGATCAGCAGCCAGTTGGGATCGCGCGAGGCGAGGTCGCGCCGGAAGGTCCACAGGTCGCGCGTCTGGACGGCATCGCTCATCGATCCGGCGACGACCTCGCCCTCCGCATTGCGGGTGACCGCGGCAATGTCGGCTTCGAAGCGCACGGTGAGCAAGGCGACCGAGCGCTCGACCGTCGCTTCCGAGATCACCGCCTGCTCGATGGTGACGAGACGGTTGTCGAGGGTCAGCCCGTCCTTGCCGCGCTGCTCGACCGCCGCTGCGAAGGTGTCGTAGACGTGGGGATCGACGTGCGGCTTGAGAGTGGCGAGATCGCTCTTCCAGAAGGCCTCGAGGATCAGCCGGTAGGCCGACTTCGCGCCTTCGAGGAAGCGAGCCACGTCGAAGCTCGGATCGGCGGCGAGGATCGCTCGGACGCCCGGCCCCGCAAGCGGCACATAAGCGAGGTCCGCGGCATTGTCGGCGCTCGGCGGGGTCGGCGGAGCGGCCGTCGCCCGAGGCTCGACCCGGGGTTCCTGGTCGGCGGGCTTGAGGATCGGCTGCTGCTCATGGCCCGTGCGCTCGCCGAGGACGCTGTAGAGTCGCAGTCCGATGAACAAAGCGACGAGGGCGAGGATGACGATGACGGTCAATTGACGAGAATCCTTCGATCTTGCCCATCAACATAGTGCGGCGCGCGTAAATATTCCAACACCGCCCAACGCACGAGGGCGGCATTGCGCCCCATAATCGCGGCTGCTAGGCGCACCGGCCTGAAGTGCCGCCCCTCGCGGCGGCCCCCGACACCAGGCAACAGGTTGCAAGGACAGCATTTCATGGCGGATCAGGAACCGGCCTCGAGCGGCAACGGCTCGGGCGAAAACAGCAATCAGCCGCAGGTTTCGATCCTCGCGCAATACATCAAGGATCTGTCCGTCGAGAACCCGAGCGCGCCGCAGGTTTACTCCTGGCAGGCTCAGCCGAGCCTCGACGTGCAGTTCAACATCGGCGTCAACAGCGCGCCCGAGAACGTGCACGAGGTCGTGCTCAAGATCGAAATCTCGGCCAAGTCGGAAAACGGCGTCCATTTCGTGATTGACCTTAGCTACGCGGGCCTGTTCGGGCTTCGCAACGTGCCCGACGAGGCGCTCCAGCCGTTCCTGCTGATCGAGGCGCCGCGCACGATCTTCCCATTCGCCCGGCAGATCATCGCCGAGGCGGTGTCGAGCACCGGCTTCCCCCCGCTCCTCCTTGATCCGATCGATTTCACGGGCGCCTACATGGCCCAGCTCCAGGCGCAGCAGGGCGAGCCGGAAGCGGCGCCCGAGCCGGCGGGGGAAGAGCCGCGCGAAGCCTGACGCTTCGGCACCCCAGGGGGCGTTGAACCGATGAACCTCGCCCGTTCGCTTGGATCCGTCGGCGGGCTGACGCTCGCCAGCCGAGTGCTGGGGCTGGCGCGCGACATGCTGTTCGCCCAGTTCGTCGGCGCCAACTTCGCCTCGGACGCTTTCACCATCGCCTGGCGAATGCCGAACATGTTCCGGGCGCTCTTTGCCGAGGGCGCCTTTTCGGCCGCATTCATCCCGATGTTCAACAAGAAGGTGGCCGACAAGGAGGGACCGGGCCTACCGGCCGGCGTTGCCTTCGCCGAGGATGCGCTTTCGGTCCTGCTTCCGGCGCTCGTCGTGATGACCTTGCTGCTGGAGCTGTTCGCCTGGCCCGCGACCTATCTCATCTCGGGCGGGTTCAATGGGGTGAGCGCAGACAAGTTCGCCTTTGCAGTGCTGCTGTCGCGGATCACCTTTCCCTATCTGATGCTGATCTCGCTTGCCTCGCTTGCGGGCGGAATCCTCAATTCGCTTCACAAATTCTGGGTCGCCGCTGCGGCGCCGATCCTGCTCAACCTCGCACAGATCGTCGCGCTGGTCTTTTTCCACAACCACGAGACGCTGATGACGGCGGAGAACCAGGCCATCGCGGTCACGATCGGCGGAGCGCTTCAGCTCGTCTGGCTGGTGCAGGCGTGCTGGGCGAGCGGGATCCACTTCAGGATCAAGATGCCGCGGATCAATGCCGACGTGAAACGGCTGATGAAGCTGATCGCCCCCGCTGCGGCAGGAGCCGGGGCCGTCCAGTTCAATTTGCTGGTTTCGAGCGCGCTTGCGACGGGGCTGCTGCCGCATGGATCGGTCACGTACATCTACTATGCCGACCGCCTCAACCAGCTCCCGCTCGGGCTGATCGGAATCGGTCTCGGCACCGTCTTGCTGCCGACCATTTCCCACCAACTCGGCCGCGGCGCCGACGAGGAAGCGATGACGACCCAGAACCGCGGCCTCGAGCTTGCGCTGCTCTTCACCCTGCCCGCGACGATCGCGCTGGTGATCTGCGGCGTGCCGATCATCACCGGCCTGCTCCAGCACGGCCAGTTCGGCGCGAGCGACGCGGTGAAGACCGGCCAGGCGCTCGCCGCCTTCTCGATCGGCCTGCCCTCCTACGTCCTCGTGAAGGTGCTGACCCCGGGCTATTATGCGCGCCACGACACCAGGACTCCGATGCGCTATGCGATGATCTCGATCGCGATCAATCTCGCGCTCAACCTCGCCTTCATCCTCCCGCTCAAGCATGTCGGCCCGCCGCTCGCCACCGCGCTTGCGTCCACGGTGAACGTCTGGATGCTCTACCATACGCTGAAGAAACGCGGCCATTTCGAGGCCGACCGCCGGCTTCGCCGCCGGGTTCCGCGGCTGGCGATCGCCGCGGCGCTGATGGGCGTCGCATTGTTCTGGTTTTCGCCATTGGTCGATCCCTATCTCTCCGGGTCGATCCTGCGGCGTGCCGGCGGCCTGGTCGTGCTCGTCGGCGCCGGCGTCGCGGTCTATGCGGTTGCCTGCTTCTTGACGGGCGCATTCGTGGTCGACGATCTCAGGCTTATGATGCGGCGGGCCCGGGAAACATGACCGACAAGATTCCGATGCGCGTCCTTTCGGGAATCCAGCCGACCGGCGGCCTCCATCTCGGCAACCTGCTCGGCGCGATCCTGCGCTGGGTGCGGATGCAGGATGAGGCGGAATGCTTCTTCTTCCTCGCCGACCTTCACGCTCTGACGATCGATGTCGAGCCGGGCGAGCTTCAGTCGAATGTCCGCGAAATGGCCGCCGCGCTGATCGCGAGCGGAATCGACCCTGCAAAATCGACTCTGTTCGCGCAAAGCGCCGTCCCGGCCCATTCGGAACTCGCCTGGCTTCTCCAGTGCACTGCGCGGATCGGCTGGCTCAACCGGATGACCCAGTTCAAGGAGAAGTCGGGGAAGAACCGCGAAGGCGCTTCGGTCGGCCTCTACACTTATCCCGTGCTCCAGGCCGCCGACATCTTGCTCTACCAGGCGACTCACGTGCCCGTCGGCGAGGACCAGAAGCAGCATGTCGAGTTGACCCGCGACATCGCGATGAAGTTCAACAACGATTTCGATGTCGAGCTTTTCGTCCCGCCGGAGCCCTATATCGGCGGCGGCACTGCGGCGCGGGTCATGAGCCTTCGCGACGGCACCGCGAAGATGTCCAAATCCGATCCTTCGGACATGAGCCGAATCAACCTCACCGACAGCGACGATGCGATCGCGCAGAAGGTCCGCAAGGCCAAGACCGATCCCGAGCCGCTGCCCGCCGATCCAGCTGGGTTGGAAGGTCGCGCCGAGGCGAAGAACCTGGTCGGAATCTACGCCGCCGTGACCGGCGAAAGCGTCGAGCAGGTCCTTTCCCGCTTTGCCGGTGAGGGTTTCGGGGTCTTCAAGCCGGCGCTTGCCGATGCTTTGGTGGCACTGATCGCGCCGATCCGGCGCCGGCTTGGCGAGCTTCGGGAGAATGCGGCCGAGCTCGACCGGATTCTCGAGCTGGGCGCTGGCCGCGCGAGCGAAATCGGCGCGCCGGTCCTCGCCAGGGCGAAGGCCGCTCTGGGTCTCACCGAATAGCCGCGCGGCACAGTTTGGATACGAACCAGCCACACCCCCTCGCCCTTTCGCAGCGGCTCGCGCAGATCGTTGCCGAAGAGGGGCCGGACCGGCTCACCTTCTCCGATCTCGCGCTTCAGCTGCAGGCCCGCGCCTGGGGCGGCCTGCTGGTCATATTCGCCACCATCAACGCCATACCGCTGCCGCCGGGCGTCAACATCTTCTTCGCGATTCCCCTGATGATCGTATCGGCGCAAATGGCGTTCGGCCGCGCAAGTCCCTGGTTCCCGGCCAGGATCGACCGTCGCGGTGTCACCAAGGAAGAACTGCGCCGTCTGATCGCGAAAATGGAATGGGTCGAAGTCCGCGTCGAACGAATGTTCAAGCCGCGCCTGGCGACGCTCACCGGCCCGGCCGCAACCCGGCTGATCGGTGTCGTGTGCTTCATATTGGCGATGTTGACGATGTTGCCGATCGTCCACGTCGCGCCCGCCGCGGTGATCGTCCTCTTCGGCCTGGCGCTGATCTATCGCGATGGAGCGCTGGTCATCGCCGCCGCTGCCGCGGGCATAGCGGGCGCCGTCATTGCGATCTTCCTGATCGCTTCGGGCGCCGTCGCAATCAGCTACATCGCTCGGCGGTTTGGATTGTAGCCCTACGCAACAACGGGCCCGCCGGAGGTGCTCCGGCGGGCCCTGTCCTTTCCGGCGATTCGGGGCGGCCGGAAAGGCCAGCTCCCCACTGATCGCGCCGCACCGAGCCGGCGTGCGATCAGCCCTCCAGCTGTCTCGTCAGCAGCCGGATGTCCGCGTCGAGCTCGGCGTCGCTCGCGCGCAATTTCTCGATCTGGCGAACCGCGTGGATCACCGTCGTATGGTCCCGTCCGCCGAAGCGGCGCCCGATGTCGGGCAGCGACTTGGGGGTCAGCTGCTTCGACAGATACATCGCGACCTGGCGCGGCCTGGCGACTTCGCGAGCGCGCCGGGCCGACGTCATCTCGGCCTTGCGGATTCGGTAATGCTCCGCGACCTGCGTCTGGATCTCGTCGATCGAGATTCGGCGCTGGTTGGCACGAAGCACGTTCGCGAGCACTTCCTCGACGAACGCGACGTCGATCGTCCGACCGGTCATCATCGCATAGGCGCCGATGCGGTTGAGCGCGCCTTCGAGCTCGCGGACCGAGGAGGTCACGCGCCGGGCGAGGAAGTCGATCACCGGCCGCGCCATGTCGACCCCGGGCAGCGCTTCGAGCTTGGCGCAGATGATGTTGAACCTCAGCTCGTAATCGGCCGCGTTGATATCCGCGACCAAGCCCCACGACAGGCGCGACAGGATTCGCGGCGCGATCCCGTCGAGGTCCTGCGGCGCCCGGTCCGACGTGATCACCAGCCGCCGCCCGGCGGTGATGATCTCGTTCATCGTGTGGAAGAATTCCTCCTGCGTCGAATCCTTGCCGGCGATGAACTGGACGTCGTCGATCAGCAGCAGGTCGGCGTTCCTGAGGCGCTGCTTGAAGCCGATCGTGTCATTCTCTTTGAGCGCGCGGATGAACTCGACCATGAACTTTTCGGCCGACATCGAAACCACGCGCGAGCCGCGATTGTGGACCAGGAAAGCATGGCCGATCGCGTGCAGAAGGTGGGTCTTGCCGCGGCCGGTGCCGCCGTGGATGAACAGCGGATTGAAGCTCACCGCCGGTGAGGTCGCGAGCGTTCGCGCCGCCGTCGCGGCGACTTCGTTGGCTTTTCCGACGACAAAGGTTTCGAAGCGATAGCGGGGATCGAAGTTCGGTGCGTTAGGGTCGCGTTCCGACGGCGGCGGAGTCTCCTCGAGGATCAATAGCGGTGCCGGACGCGGCGCGTCCGCCGCGGCGATCACGCGCACGTCGCGAACGATCGGGAGGACCGTCTTCCACGCGAGGCTCAACCGCTCGCCGAAGTGCGAACGCACCCAGTCGGCCATGAACTGGCTCGGCATGACGAGATCAAGAGTTCCATTGTCGGGCTCGAACGCGCCGAGCTCGGCGGGCTTCAGCCAGCCGTCGAATGTCCGCGCTCCAAGGTCGCGGCGGAGACCGGTACGGATCGAGTCCCAGGCGGCTTCGAGTGGCGCCGAAACCGGCGGCCCGGCCAGCTCAACCGACGAATTCGCTCCTCCCGCCTGCACCTTTCGCGTGCCTCCCTCGTCACCCCCTGGAGCAAGAGACAACAGGAACCCGTTGCGCGTGACGCGAGTCGCGCGCGCTATCCCGTTTTTCTCTCTTGCCCCCGGCGCGGATTCGCGCCCGGAAAGACCCTTGTGAGATTGTCCGGGGCAGCTTGCAAGGGCCGTTTTTTCACCGAAGCGAAATAAAAACGCTTGACATAGGAAACGCGCCGAAACTGCTCAGCAATGGCTGAAAACCGCCACTTTCTCGGTAAGTGCTAAGTTAACGACCGCGCGAATCGCCGGAATTGCTGCATTTTTTTGACGGTCTCAAAACGGGACCGATCGCGGGCCGCCCGAAGGCGCGTTACTGCAGTTTTTTGAGGGCTGTTTTCAGCCGAGCGAAGCAACCCGTTTGGACAGCCGCGAAATTTTCCGCGCGGCCGTATTCTTGTGGATAACGCCACGCGCGACACCCCGTGCCATTTCGGGCTGCACCGCCTTCAAGGCTTCGGCGGCTTCCTTCTTCTTGCCCGACGCGATCGCCGACTCGGCCTGCTTGATGAAAGTCCGGATGCGGCTGATTCGCGAATGGTTGATCTCGGCCCGGTTCGCGTTTCGGCGGATGCGCTTCTTGGCCTGCGGCGTGTTCGCCATGAAATCCTCTTTGCTGCTTCGAGCTCAATGAAAAAGCGGCGCAAAGCCAAACGGCTGCGCCGACGCGGGCGTTCCCCTAGCTTCAACCTCCTTCGCGGTCAACGCTGGCACCTGGGACAATAGAAGGTCGAGCGGCCGCCCTGGATGATACGCCGGACGGTGCCGCCGCATGCGCACGACCGCCCCTCCCGATCGTAGACGGCGAAGCTTTTCGGGAAATAGCCGAGCTCGCCGTCGGGCGAGGCGAAGTCGCGCAGAGTCGAGCCGCCGGCTGCGATCGCTTCGGCAAGAACGCCGTGGATCGCGGGAACGAGCCGTTCCAGCCGCTCGAACGAAATGCTGCCTCCGGCACGCGCCGGATGGATTCCGGCGCGGTGCAGCGCTTCGCAGACGTAGATGTTGCCGAGGCCGGCGACAATGCGCTGGTCGAGCAGGAGCAGCTTGATCGCCGCCTTTCGACCGGCGAGCCGGCGCTTCAGCTCGCGCGCGTCGAGATCGAGCGGCTCGGGGCCGAGCGCCTTGAACGGCGGCCATTCAGCGAGATCGTTCGTGAGGATCAGGTCGAGCGACCCGAACCGGCGCGCGTCGTTGAGCGCGAGCCGCCGGCCCTCGTCGGTCTCGATGATGAAATGGTCGTGCTTGCCGGTCTCGCTCGGGTCGATCCGCCAATGTCCCGACATGCCGAGATGAAAGACCAAAGTGTCGCCGCGATCGGTGTCGATCAGCCCATATTTCGCCCGCCGCCGAAGCCCGGTCACATGCGCCCCGGTCAGGCGCTGGCCGAGGTCGTCCGGCAGAGCACGCCTCAGGTCCGGTCGCCGCGCCTCCACGCGCTCGATTCGGCGGCCGTTGAGGACTCGCTCGAGGCCGCGGACGGTCGTCTCGACTTCGGGAAGCTCGGGCATTTCCCGTCATTGCGAGGAACGAAGTGACGAAGCAATCCAGGCGCCGCGTCCCTGGATTGCTTCCCCCGGCTGGAGCCGGGGTCGCAATGACGCTGAGAGGTGGCTAGAGGCCCGAAGCCCATGAGCGACAAGGTCGATTTCGGCGACGAGCTAGTCAGCCCCGAGGAGAAGACGCGGCGCGTCGGCGCGGTCTTCAGCTCGGTCGCGCGCCGCTACGACCTGATGAACGACCTGATGTCCGGCGGCATGCACCGGCTGTGGAAGGAGCGGTTCGTCGCTCGCGTGAAGCCGCGCCCGGGCGAGGAAATCCTCGACATGGCCGGCGGCACCGGCGACGTCGCTTTCCGAATGGTCCAGCGCGGCGCGCATGTGACCGTCGCCGACATCAACCCCGACATGCTGGCGGTCGGCAAGGAGCGGACCGAGCGGCGCTCCCTCGAACATCTCAGTTGGAAGGTCGAGAACGCCGAGGCGCTGAGCTTTGGCGACGCGAGCTTCGACGTCTACACGATCGTGTTCGGCATCCGGAACGTGACCGACATTCCCGCCGCGCTGCGTGAAGCGCATCGGGTGCTGAAGCGCGGCGGGCGTTTCTATTGCATGGAATTTTCGTCGAGCGACTGGCCGGGTTTTTCCGATCTCTACGATCTATGGGCCTCGAACGCGATCCCGCGCATCGGCAAGGCGGTGGCGCATGACGAGGACAGCTACCGCTACCTCGTCGAAAGCATCCGCCGCTTCCCCCGGCCCCAGGCCTTCAAAGCGATGGTCACTGACGCCGGCTTCGTCCGCGCCGCGGCCGAGCCGATGCTCGGCGGTCTCGTCACGATCCACTCGGGTTGGAAAATTTGACGACCAGCGTCACCCATCTGTGGCGCTTGCTGAAATGGGGCCGGACGCTAGCTCGCCACGGCGCTCTGCAGGGGATCGAGCGCGATCCGCTGGTTCCGAAGCCGGTGCGCCGCCTCGCGCGCATCGCCCGCTTCGGCGCGAGGATCCCGCCCACCCCCGACTACGCCCAGGCGTTGGTCGCGATCGGCCCGGCGGCGATCAAGCTTGGTCAGGCGCTGTCCACGCGGCCCGACCTGGTTGGGACCAAGGCCGCCGAAAACCTGTCCCAGCTGCAGGACGATCTTCCGCCCGCGCCTTTCGCTGCGATCAAACGAACGATCGAGCGCTCGTTCAACGCGCCGCTCGAAAGCCTTTTCAGCGAGTTCGACGAAACTCCTGTCGGCGCGGCCTCGATCGCCCAGGTCCATCGTGCGATCACGACCGAAGGCCGCGAAGTGGCCGTGAAGGTGTTGCGCCCGGGCATCGAGGAGGAGTTCGCCAAAGCGATCGACACTTATGAATGGGCGGCGGCGCAGGTCGAAAATTATGGCGGCGAGGTCGAGCGGCTGCGCCCCCGCCTGGTCGTGGCGCAGTTCCGCCAATGGACCGCGCGCGAGCTCGACCTCCAGCGCGAGGCGGCGTCCGCCTCCGAGCTCAAGGAAAATATGGTTGCGGAGCCCGGCTATTATGTGCCCGAGATCGACTGGCGCCGAACCGCGCGCAGAGTGCTCACGCTCGAATGGCTCGACGGGATCAAGCTCAGCGACCGCGACGCGCTGGCCGAGGCGGGGCAGGACTGCAAGGCGCTCGCGAGCACCCTGGTCCGCGCCTTCCTTCGCCAGGCGGTGGTCGACGGCTTCTTCCACGCCGACCTCCATCACGGCAATCTCTTCGCGCTCCCGGACGGGCGGATCGGGGCGATCGACTTCGGGATCATGGGACGGATCGACCGCCGCGCCCGGGTCTGGCTCGCCGAAATCCTCTACGGCCTCATCACCGGCGACTACCGCCGAGTCGCCGAAATCCACTTCGAGGCGCAATATGTTCCGGCGCACCATAGCGTCGAAGAGTTCGCGACCGCGCTTCGCGCCGCCGGCGAGCCGATCCGCGGGCTTCCGGTCAAGGACATCTCGGTCGGGCGAATGCTCGAAAGCCTGTTCGCGATCACCCGCGACTTCGACATGCCGACGCAGCCGCACCTTCTGCTGCTTCAGAAGACCATGGTGATGAACGAGGGCGTCGCCTCCGCCCTCGATCGCGACATCAACATGTGGGAAACCGCCGAGCCGTTCATCCGTGAATGGATCCGCGACGAGCTTGGGCCCGAGGCTTATTATGCCGACCGGATCGTCGAGCTGATCCGGGCGGTCAAGAAGCTTCCCGAGCTGATCCAGCGCTTCGATCAATATTACCCGCCGAGGGGCGCCGCTCCGCCCCCGCCGCCGCTGCCCGAGATCGCGGTGATCCACCGGCGCCCCTGGTGGGGCTATGCCGCCGCGGGCGTGATCGGCGCCATCATCGGCGCGTTGCTGCTGTTTGTGCTAGGCTAAGGCCATGGCACGAGTGCTTCTCATCGTCGGCGGCGGCATTGCGGCCTATAAGTCACTCGAGCTCGTGCGTTTGCTGAAGAAAGCGGGGCACGCGGTTACGCCGGTGCTGACCAGGGGCGGCGAACATTTCGTGACGGCAATGAGCCTCGGCACACTCGCCGAATCTCCCGTCCACACCTCGCTTTGGGAGCTCAAGGATGAGGTCGAGATCGGCCATATCCAACTGAGCCGCGCCGCCGATTTCGTGCTTGTCTGTCCGGCGACCGCCGACCTGCTGGCGAAAATGGCCGCCGGAATCGCCGACGATCTCGCGACCACGCTGCTGCTCGCGACCGACAAGCCCGTCGTGGTCGCACCCGCGATGAACGTGCGCATGTGGCTCCACGCGGCGACCCGGCGCAACGTCCAACAGCTGATCGAAGACGGCGTCAAGGTGATCGACCCGGCCGAAGGCGAGATGGCGTGCGGCGAGCATGGGCCGGGGCGGCTGCCAGAGCCACAGGCGATCATGGAGTGGCTCGGCGCCAATGAATTCCTCGCGGCCAAGTGACGCTCGCCGGCAAGCACATCATCGTCACTGCTGGCCCGACTCACGAGCCAATCGATCCGGTGCGGGTGATCGCCAACCGCTCGTCGGGCCGCCAGGGCTTCGCGATTGCCGCGGCGGCGGCCGAGGCCGGAGCGCGGGTCGCCCTGATTGCCGGCCCGGTGGCGCTTGAAACACCCGCCGGGGTCGAGCGGATCGATGTGGAGACCGCCGAACAGATGGCGGAAGCCGTATTCGCCGCGCTTCCAGCCGACGCCGCCATCCTCGTGGCCGCGGTCGCGGACTGGCGGGTCGAACCCTCGCCGACCAAGCTCAAGAAAAGCGACGGCCCGCCCCAGCTCGAGTTCATACCCACCCGAGACATTCTCGCCGAGCTCGCCACCAGCGAGCAGCGTCCGCGCCTGCTTATCGGCTTCGCCGCGGAGACCGAGCGAGTGGTCGGACGGGCGATCGCCAAACGCGAGGTGAAGAAGGCCGACTGGATCGTCGCCAATGACGTCTCGGGGGACGTCATGGGCGGCCGCAACAACCGGGTCCACCTGATTACGCCGGACGGCATTGAGGACTGGCCCGAGGTCGCCAAGGAGGAGGTTGCCCGCCGTCTTGTCGAGCGGATCGGCGAGGCGCTGCGCTGATCTTTCTCCATGTCGACAAGCTGCCGCTCGAAAGGTAAGCTCGGATGCTCAAGATGGAGGGGCAAAAATGAAGTATCTCTTTGCTGCGCCGTTGTTTCTGGTTCTCGCAGCAGCGTCGGCTCCCCCCGTCAGCGTGATTGCGGGGACGGGCGATTGGAGCAATCTGCCTCCGATCGGCGACAATGGAACCTTCCATCAGAGCAAGAACCTGATGCTCGCGCTGAACGACATCGCGACCACGCACGAATGCCGCTTGCCCGGTTTCAAGGGCGATCGTTTCGATTTCAACATGAGCTTTGCGGCATTGTTCGACGATGATGGAAACCTGCTCCAGATCGTCATTCCAAAGCTAAACTGTCCGAAAGCCGAGTCAGTGATCGGCGGGACGCTCAAGGAAATGATTGTGGGCGGCGACTACCGGCCCACGCGTCATTCGACCACTTGGTATCGCGGCGATCTCAGCTTCAATATCGACGAAGCATCGCACTAACCTGAAGCGCAGGCACGGCAGCCGGGGTCCGCGGGAATACCGATCGCGCGCCAGCTCAACGCCTCTCCGTCGAACAGGTGCAATTGGCCTGCCTGTTCCGGGCCGATTCCGGCGATTGCGTTGATCGCGAGCAGCGCGGCGAAGCTGCCGACGGTGGCGGTCAACGCGCCGAGCACGCCAAGCTCGGCGCAGTTATCGCAATCGTCGGCGTCGAACGCGTCACCGACGAAGCAGCGATAGCAGGGCTTCCCGCGGAACAGCCCGACCTGCCCCTGGAACTGCACCGCCGCTGCGGACACCAGGGGAATTTCAAGCGCGACGCAGGCGTCGCTGACCGCCAGCCGGGTTGCGAAATTGTCGCTTCCATCGATCACCAGATGGTGTCCGGCGAGCAGCTGTTGCGCATTATTCGGTCCAATACGCTTCTGCACCGGATGGACATCGACAAAGTGGTTGAGGCGATGGACGAACTCAGCTGCAAGCCGCGTCTTCGGCTTGCCCGCGTCGTCCTCACCAAACAGCGGCTGACGATGAAGGTTCGCCAATTCGACGATATCCGAATCGACGATCGCCAGCCTTCCGATGCCCGCGCCGGCGAGCGCCGGAATGACCGCGCTGCCGATGCCGCCCGCGCCGATCACCGCGATGCTCGCGGCCTTCAGCTTGCGCTGGCCGACGCCGCCGATCGGGGGCAGCACGATGTGACGAGCGTAGCGCTCGAGCTCTTCGTCGGAGAGGCTCACGGGCCCGCCATCATCGGCCAGTGCTGCCGAAGCCCCCTGCTCCGCGGCTCGTCTCGCTCAATTGGACAACTTCGCGGAACTCTGCCTTCAGCACCGGCGCGGGGATCAGCTGCGCGATGCGCTCGCCGCGGCGCACCTCGAACGGCTCGGAGCCGAGGTTGGCAAGGATCACTTTCACCTCGCCGCGATAGTCGTGATCGATCGTGCCCGGCGTGTTGAGGCAGGTGACGCCATGCTTGAGCGCGAGGCCGGAGCGCGGCCGCACCTGCACTTCGTAGCCTTCGGGGATGGCGATCGCGAAGCCGGTGGCGACGGCATGGCGCTGGCCCGGCGCGAGCGTCAGTTCTTCCGCCGCGACGACGTCGAGCCCGGCGGCGCCTGCGGTCGCATAGGCCGGTGCGGGCAAGCCTTCGCCGTGCGGCAGCCGCTGCAGCTCGATCTCGATCATTTCGCCTTCTTCCGGCCTCCTCTGCGGCCCTTCGTCGCCGGACCTTTGGCGACACGCTCATCGATCAGCCGGACCGCTTCGTCCAGCGTGACCGCCTTCGGGTCAGCGCCGCGGGGCAAGGTCGCGTTGGTCGAGCCGTCGGTCACATAGGGACCGTAGCGTCCGGCCATCACCTTGATCTCGCCGCCGCCGGCGGGATGCTTGCCGAGCACCGCGACCGGCTCGCGCGAGCCGCCACGCTGGCGCCGGCCGCCCGCTGCGGCGTCGGCGAGCTTCGCGACCGCCGCGTTCATGCCCGTCTCGAACACTTCCGCGGTCGAGCCGAGCTTCGCATATTTGCCGTCATGCGCGAGGTATGGCCCGTAGCGGCCGATCGAAGCGGTGATCGGCTTGCCGGTCTCCGGATGGGCGCCGATTTCGCGCGGAAGCGACAGCAGCCGTTCCGCCACCTCCGCCGTCACGTCATCGACGGGAATGTCCTTCGGGATCGACGCGCGCTTGTCGCCACGCTCCACATAAGGACCGAACCGCCCGCTCTTGAGCAGGATCCCGTCGCCGAGCTCCTGCGGCCCTTCGCCCTGCGCCTGATCGCCGCCCTGGCCGAATTTCTGCGTGTAGCGGCAGTCTGGATAGTTGGAGCAAGCGACGAACGCGCCGAACTTCCCACCGCGCAGGCTCAGCCGGCCCTTGCCGCATTGCGGGCACAGCCGCGGGTCGCTTCCGTCGGCCCGCGGCGGATAGAGCCATGGCGCGAGGAACTCGTCCAGCGCCTGCGTGATCTCGCTCGGCTTCTGGTCCATGACCTCGCCCGCCTTGGGCTGGAAGTCGCGCCAGAACTGGTCGAGCAATCTCTGCCAATCGAGCCGCCCCCCGGAGACGTCGTCGAGCTCTTCCTCGAGCTCGGCGGTATAGTCGTAGCTGACATATTTCTCGAAGAAGCGCTCAAGGAACGCGGTGACCAGCCGCCCGCTCTCCTCGGGAACGAAGCGCCCCTTGTCGACCCGGACATATTCGCGGTCCTTCAGCGTCTGCAGGATCGAGGCATAGGTCGAGGGACGGCCGATCCCCAGCTCCTCGAGCCGCTTGACCAGGCTCGCCTCGGAATAGCGTGGCGGCGGCTGGGTGAAATGCTGCGTCGCCTCGACGCCGCTCTTGGCGGGAGCATCGCCTTCGCGGAGCAGCGGCATGCGCGCGCCTTCCTCATCCTCGGCCTTTTCATCGCGCCCTTCCTCATACAGGGCGAGATAGCCGGGGAAGAGCACGACCTGGCCCGACGCGCGAAGCACCGCGCGACCGGCGCCATCGGTCAGCTCGACGGTCGTCCGCTCGAGCCGGGCCGAGGCCATCTGGCTCGCCAGCGCGCGGTTGTAGACCAGCTCGTAGAGCCGCGCGTGATCTCCGGACGCCGCGCGCGGGCGGCTGAAATCCGTCGGCCGGATCGCCTCGTGCGCTTCCTGCGCATTCTTGATCTTGCTCGTGTACTGGCGCGGCCGGTCGGGGACGAAGCCGGCATCGTAGCGGCTGGCGATCGCGTGTCGTGCCGCGCTGACCGCCTCGGGCGCCATGTCGACGCCGTCGGTCCGCATGTAGGTGATCAGCCCATCCTCGTAGAGCGACTGCGCGACCCGCATCGTGTGGCTCGCCGAGAAGCCGAGCTTGCGCGCCGCCTCCTGCTGCAGGGTCGAGGTGGTGAACGGCGGCGGCGGGTTCCTGGCGAACGGCTTGGTCTCGACCGACGAGACGGTGAACCGCCCGGCCTCCACCACCGCCTTCGCCGCCTCCGCCTCGCCGCGGCTGCCGATCGTCAGCCGGTCGATCTTCTTGCCGTCGAGCTGCGCAAGCCGCGCCGTGAAGCGCTGCCCGTCCTTCTCGAAGGTGACGCTGACCGCCCAATATTCCTGCGGCCTGAAGATTTCGACCTCGCGTTCGCGGTCGACGATCAGCCTAAGCGCGACCGACTGCACTCGCCCCGCGGATTTCGCGCCCGGAAGCTTGCGCCACAGGATCGGCGACAAAGTGAAGCCGACCAGGTAATCGAGCGCCCGCCGCGCCTTGTAGGCGTCGATCAAATCCTCATCGAGGCCGCGGGGCTTCTTCATCGCCTCGGTCACCGCCGCATTGGTGATCGCGTTGAAGGTGACTCGCTGCACTTGCTTGGGAAGCGCCTTCTTCTGGCGAAGCACTTCCTGCACGTGCCAGCTGATCGCCTCGCCCTCGCGGTCGGGGTCCGTGGCGAGGATCAAGGTGTCGGCGTTCCTCGCCTCGTCGGTGATCGCCTTGAGCTGCTTCGAGCGGTCGGGCGAGACCTGCCACTGCATCTCGAAACCATGCTCCGGATCGACCGAGCCGTCCTTCGGCGGAAGGTCGCGCACGTGGCCGAACGAGGCGAGCACCCGGTGCCCGCTCCCAAGATATTTCTCGATGGTTTTCGCCTTGGCCGGCGATTCGACGACGACCAGCTTCAACGGAGTTCCTCACGCATACGCGTAAAGGTGGGGCTCGCTTTTGCGGGTCGTCAAC
>DASUIB010000264.1:0-21613 GCA_036273235.1 Sphingomicrobium sp.
CGAAGGCGAAGGCGGAGAAGCCGAAGGCGCGAAGGAGGAATAATTCCTCCCTACGAGCGAAGCTCGTGGGGAGGGGAACCATGCAGCGAAGACTGCATGGTGGAGGGGTCTTGACTCGGCGCCAGTCACTCCTCCACGACCCCGGATCAGGTCCGGGGCGGTTCCCCTCCCCATCTAAGGATGGGGAGGAGCTTTCCAATGCAACTCTGGGTCGGCCTTGGAAATCCGGGCGCGCAATATGCGCTTCACCGGCACAATGTCGGCTTCATGGCGCTCGACGTCATCGCCGATGCGCATGGCTTCGGACCGTGGCAGAAGAAGTTCCGCAGCCTCGTTGCCGAGGGGCGCATCGGCCGCCATGGAATCCTGCTGGTCAAGCCGCAGACCTCCATGAACGACAGCGGGGACGCGGTTCAGCAGGCGCTGCGTTTCTACAAGCTCGATCTCGACGCGCTCACCATATTTCATGACGAGCTCGACCTCGCGCCGTTCAAGATGAAGGTGCGCATGGGCGGCGGGCTCGCCGGCCACAACGGCTTGAGGTCGATCGATGCCGCGCTCGGCCCGGAATTTCGCCGAGTCCGGATCGGCATCGGCCATCCGGGTCCGGGGCGGAAGGACCTCGTCACGCGGCATGTGCTCGGCAATTACGCGAAGGCCGAAATGGAGCCGCTGTCGGACCTCCTGGCTGCAATCGCCAGCGAGGCCGAATGGCTCGCCGACGGCGACGACGCCCGGTTCATGAGCGAAGTGGCGCTCCGTCTGCAGCAGCCGGATTAGCCGGAGCTCGCATGCGAGTGTCCAGGCGACAGTGCGTTCGTCACCGATTCACCTTCCCTTCAGCAGGAATAGCATGAGCACAAAAGGCCTGCGCCAGTTCCTTGATCCCGAGCAGCAGCGCGCCTGGCTCGAGGACGAGACGACCCTGCCCGATGCCGCCTCCCGCACCCAATCCCTCGAACAGCGCTTCAAATTCGCCGAGCGCTTCGAGAAGCTCCTCCGTCGCCCGCAGGCTGACGACGTGCTCGACATCCTCCGCCTCTACGGCGCCACCTGCCTGCCCATCCCGCGCGCGACCGAGCGCTTCTACTGGTCCGTCTCCTGCCTGCCGGGAAGCCCCGACAAGCCACTGACCCGGGTCAACGCGAGCTGGATGGAGCTGTTCGCGCTGCTGCCGGATAACCCCTCTCCCCTCACGCGCCCTGTTAAAGCCTCCCCCCTTGTGGGGGAGGTTGGAGGGGGGCGGGCCGCGTCTGCCGGCCCGGAGAATCTCTTATCGGCGGAGCAGTCTGCCGACGCAGCCTGCTCAGCGCCCCCACCCAACCCTCCCCACGAGGGGGAGGGCTTGAGTCAGCGCGCTGACCTCCGCGCCCGAATCATCCTGCACCTGTCGGATTTCACCACCGACGGCTCACCCGAGCCCGACCAGCTCGATACCGACCTGCTCGAAAGCCTGGTCGAGCGGCCGGAGGACGTCAGCCACGCCGTGTGGAGGAACGGCAAGGGCATCCTCATCGCCAAGGTCCGCGGCGATGGCTCGATCCGCGCCTTCCTCGCCGACCCTCGCGGCCTGCGCGCGATCCGCAACTTCAACCTCACCCACATGAACCGCGGCCGCAACGCCTATCAGGCGAGCCACTGCCACAGCCTCGCCGACGTCATGCTGGGCGAGTGAGCGCTGCCGACGCTTCGTTAACCTACTTTATTATAGCTTCGGCCTATGCGGGAGGTTCAAATGGGACGTGCTTCGCTGTTCATCTGGTCGACGAGCTTCGCGATCGTTCTTTCATCCGCCGTCGGGCCCGCGAATGCCACCGGCGAGGGCCGAATCATCGAGCTCAGCGATCCTGGCGAGATCGCTCAGGCGACGGCGGTGAACACCGCCATCGACTTTCTCGTCAACGCCGCTGCGGAGTGCAGGAAGACGACGTCAAAGACTCCGCTCCAATGCGAGTGCAGCTCTCCGGGCGGAATGGCGCGGCTCCGGTCGGCCTATGACTCGGCGGTCGCCGATCACCCTGAGTGGCCGCAACCGAACACCACCGTCTGGTGGTCGGGTACGGCGGTCAATTTCTCCGCGATCAGGCGTGTGCTCGGCACTTGCCACTGATGACGTCGAAAACTCTCCCGGTTACGGCTCCCGGTGCTCCAGCAGCTTGATGATCCGCTCGAGCCTCTTCTCGGCCTCGTAGGCGGAAACGGCGATCACCAGCGCGATGAACGCGCCGACGACGATGATGACCCAATCGAGGGTGTCCATGAGCTTGTCTCCATGCGTTTGCGGTTAGCGGCGCGCCTCAGAAATGGTGCGTGCACAAAGCCAGGAGCAGAATGATCGGGATCGGCACGCCGATGAACCACAAAAGTACAGAACGCATGACTTTTTCCTCTCGTCCCTGTTGCGTCGAGCAGAATTGATTCAGCCGGAGATGGTTCCACCGGCGTCACGAGAGGCCATGCGCAAAAAGGCCCGGCGCGAACGGGTCGGCCAGGCCTTTGATGGTCTAGCGGAAATGCTCAGCGGTCGTTGTCGCTGGTCTCGTCGTCCGAGCCGAAGGTCTCGCGCGCTTCATCCTTGGCGCTTCCCCAGGCGTTCTGGAGCTTGCCTTCGGCCTGGTCGGCCTGGCCTTCGTGCTTCATCTTCGAATCGCCGAACAGCTTGCCGGCGCCTTCCTTCAGCTCGCCGCCCATCTGCTTGGCGCTGCCTTCGGTGCGGTCCTGGTCGACTCCCGTGATACTGTCGTCGTCTTTGTCATGGTCGTTCATAGCTTTCCTCCATTTCTCGTGTGAAGGATCAACGCATCAGCCTCAGGATCGGTTCGCAATCGCCCCGGCCGCAACCGTTTCGCAGCTATATTGTCGGGAACGCGGGCACGGCTGTCGCGCTTAAAGGCCGGACATTTTCGAGGGTGCTGGTATGCGTAGTGATTTCGCCGACACCGACAGCACCTACGATTGGCGCCGTGACGGCTGGCTCGCCGCCTGCGCGCTCACCGCCATCCTGCTGATCGTCTCCGCCGCCATTCCCCACGCGGCCGGCTTCGACACTTTCCTGCGCCTGTTCGTGTTCGGAATGGCGCTGGTCCGCGGGTTCGTCGGCTTCCGCCGCGGCGGCGCCTGGCTGCCGTTGTCCGCCGCGGTGATCGCGATCCTGTTCAACCCCGCGCGGCCGGTCGGGATGAGCGCCGCCGGCTGGATGTGGTGCGACCTCATCGCCGCCGCCTGGTTCGCGATCGTTGGTGCGTGGCAGCTGCTTGGGCGGTGGGAGCCTCAGCGCGGCTGGGCGGTCGCGGTCCTCAGCCTCGGGGCGGTCGCGGTGCCCGCGGTCGGCGCGATGAGCACGCCCAACCGCGACGCGCTCAATCCTCTCAACGTCGACCAAAACCTCGCCGTCATGAATTCTGACGCGAATGCGGAAATGACCGCCGCCGACATGAACGCAAGTGCGCCGGTCGCCGCCGCAAATCGGGCGCCGGCCCCCGAGTCCACCCCAGCGGTAGCGCACGCCGCGCCCAGTGCGCCGGATGCGCAGGCGACAAGCCGAGTGAAGCCCGTCGAGCAGCAGCAGCCGGCGAAGGCCGAGGTCACGGTAGAACCGCCGCCGCCGAGCGACGCCGCTCCCCCGGACGGCGAACCCGCGAACAACGAATCAGGTGGAAACCAGGAGTAGCGCGGCAGGGCGGCCGGTCCGTCAGCCGCCCACGCCAGAGCTCAGAGCCGCGATCCGTCGTTGAACTCGCGAACGACGGCGGAGTCGAGCGCCGGCCCCTGTTTGACGCAGGCGCCCCGGTGCTCGGCCTCCTGGCGGACGATGCGCTGGAGCCATGCCGGGTCCGGCGGGATGCCGTTCCTTCGCGCGGCCGTCACGAAAACCGCCGCGAGCCGCTCGGCATCGGCATTGTCCGCATCGACGCTGCCCAGCGCCGTCAACAGCTGCATGCGGGCCGAGGCGTCCAGCTTCTGCGGAACATCGAACGGCATCAGCCGCGTATAGTCGGCGATCTCGGCCTCCTGGCGCTTATCGAGCCAGTTGACCATCGCGTACAGCGCCGCGAACTTGAAGAATCGGTTGCGTGTTCCCTGCCTGAGCGCGCCGCTGCTGGTCGCCGACGACCAGGCGCTCGTCGGCCACAACCGATGCGGCGAACCGAACGGCGGGGCGAAGGCGAACAAAGAGCTCGCCGGCTGAACCTTCGGAGCACCGCTCAGCGCCTGGCCTTGGAGCCCGGGCCAGGAATCGCCGCTGGCGAGGAGCCGCTGCTGAAGGTCGCGGATGCTTGCCCGCATGCAATCGCCGATCGCCACCCGTTCGGCGGCGAAAGCGGAATCGTAGGCGAGCTCGGCTCGGATGTCATTCTCGGCCACGTTCGCCAGGTGGCGGTCATGGATGCTCTCGACCACCTGCTCGGCGCTGAGCGCGATCAACACGCCGAGGACGATGATCCCGACCTCGCCGGCGAACTCGCGCCAGCCGTGAAGCGGTTTGGGAAGGTGGAAATGCATGCCGCGCCCCTGAAGCAGGGAAAGCTAACAGCATGGCGGCATCGGGTCGAGCGGCCGATCGGCCGAGCCCGGCAAGGCCTCGCTCAGCGCGCCTTGATGTGCCCGATCTCGGTTTCGAGCTCGGCGACCAGGTCGCCCACGACCTCGCCGCATGGCTGGCGTTCGACCAGCCGGCCATAATCGAGCAACCGGCGCCAATGGTCGACGGTGTCCTTGTGGACGGGCCGTCCTCTCCAGCGGCGGGCGCTTGCAACCGCGGCGATGAGGTTGGCTCGAACCGATCCCTCAATGCGCATCCGCTGGTCTCCCAATGCCTTTGCGCGACGGGTTGGACGTATTGCCCTTCTTCGGCCCCTTGGACTTGGGCTTTCGCGCCTCCTTGTTCGATCGCATCTGTCCTTTAGCCATCCTCTTCCCCTTCGAGCTGGTCCTCCCGTTCGAACGCATGAGCCTCGGCGCGGGCGTTGGATCGCCCCTCGAGCCGCTCGAGCAGCGTGGCGCGCGCGGTCCACGCCTCAGCGCTTCGCTCGAGCGTTCGGCGCATGTGATCGTTGGCGATGTCGGCGGCGCGAGCCTCGTCGTCCCGCGCCAGCCCGAAGCACCCTTCGGCCGTATCCTCGCGCTTCCTCAAGAGGCGGGCCTCACCATAAGGGCGTGCTCGGCCGGTGCCGCTCGCGGGTGGTGTTGGCTTCGTCGAGCAACTGCTTTTTGAGCACCTTCCTGATCCGCGCGGCGCCGTCGCTGCTGTTGCAGACGAGCCGGACTCCGCCGCCCGGAAGCCGCTCGATCGCTGAGACTCCGACCTTCTCCTTGAGGCAGCAGGCGACCACCTTGCCCTCGTCGAGACGGAGAAAAAGGGTGCGGCTCATGATCCGGCATTCCGCTTGGCCGCGGCGAGAGCATCGCGGGCGCTCGAATAGCGATAGCCGCCCCACAGAAAGGCGTCGGCGGGAACCCGTTCGATTCCGTAGCGGTCGAGCTCCGACTGCTCGACCTTGTCGAATTCGCTCATCGCTGCTCTCCGGAGGCCCAGCGCCTCTGGCTCGAAGGGTCAATCCGCCGTGCATCGTCGTCGAATTGCTCGGCGACGGTCGTCAGCGCGGCCGAGCCGCTGCCGGTGCGCGCCCGCCGCGCGAGCTTTCGATAGGAGGCGGCCTGCTCGCGCAGCTGGTCCGCGGCCTCACCACGGCTTTGCCCTTCCATCACGCCGCTCCGGCGACAGGCGAGCGGTGCCTGAGCGCGTCGGCGATCCGCGCGGCATAGCCCTCGGCGAGCGCGCGATGGGTCCGGCGCGCGGGCTCGCTCGCGGCATTGTCGGCCATGAACAGCGACACCTGATGGCGCTGGTAAAGATAATTGAAGTCCATTCGATTGCTCCCGTCTTGGTAAGCGGGAGCACGATCGGTCTCTCAGCCGCGCGGGCCTACAATTCGGAATCATCCACGCGATTATCCGTGCTTAGCACATCGCCGCCCGTTTCCCTAACGATTGCCTGCTACGCGACCTGATTATGTTCGCACGTGCCCGGAGCACGGAACGCCTCGCGAGTCCGGCCCGTTGAAGGCCCATGAACGGCCATTCCCCGCTCCTTGCCCTGCTGCTCGTCGCGGTCCTGCTAGCGACCGCCTTCTCCATCTGGCGAGCCATCGTCCACCGCTGATCCCCGCACCCGCAGGTCATGTGAACGCCAGTTGAACAAATGACGGTTCAGCTGCGTTAAATGGCCAGACACAGGGATCGAAGCTTATGCGCAAAATCCTCGCCGCACCCGCGCTCGCGCTCCTTCTCGCGACTTCCGGGTGCAAGACCATGTCCTCCGCCGCGAACGGCGTCGCCAGTGCGGGCTCGGCCGTCGCTTCGGGCGTCTCGAGTGCCGCGAGCGCCGTGCCGTCGTTGGTCAACGTCAACCTGTCGAACGTGCTCAACAATCTCGCGCTCGACCTGCACATCGACAAGGCCAATATCCCGATCAACGCCCAGATCCCGATCAGCATCGCCGCCAACATCTGCGGCGTGTCGATCAACATTCTTTCGATCGGTGCCGGCGGCGGATCGAGCAAGGGCTGCACCGCGCAGACCACCTCGCCCCAGCTCGAGCAGGCGGTGCAGCAGCAGCTCGCGGCCAATGGTTCGGTTGGTGGCGGATCGCAGACCACGACCCCCACGACTACGACAACGCAGCCGACGACGACCACGACAACGTCGCCGCCGACTACGGCCACCACGCCCCAGCCGACCGACACCACCACCACGCCTCATTCGTAGCAACAGGACCAGGAGAGCTCCGATGACCGCACGTTCAGCGATTGGGGCGACGGCAGCCGTTGCCGCTCTCGCGCTCGTCGCCTGCAAGACCACCCCGGCGCCCGCGCCCAATTCGGCGGGCCAGGTGACCGCCGCGACGCCAACGACCGCTCCGGCGGGCGGAGGCGGCACCAGCATCCCGACGCTGGTCAGCGTCAACCTTCAGAACGTGCTCAACAATCTGTCGGTCTCCCTGAAGGTCAACCGCGACAATATCCCGGTGACCGCGCAGGTGCCGATCGACGTCGCCGCGAGCGTCTGCGGCGTTTCGGTCAGCGTGCTCGCCGCCTCCATCGCCAGTGGCCAGGCGAGCTGCACCGCGACGACCACCTCGCCGCAGCTGACCCAGGCGGTCCAGCAGCAGATCGCCTCCGGCGGCTCCGTCACCGGCGGCCCCCAGACGATGGGCGCGCCGGCGGGCACCACGACCAACAATATGATTTGAGGTTGTGTCTCAGCTCCTCCCCGGAGGAGCTGAGCGGGGGACTTACCCGCCAGTGCCTTTTTCCACCGCAACGCAGGGCCAAGGCCGGCATGACGAACGGCGCACTAGGCCGCTAATTGCCCCCCGGCTTAGCTTGGACCGGGATAGGACGGCGGGTTGTCGTTATAGGCCTGGGCGAGCGTGATCGGCCCCTTGGCGATCTCCTTCCAATGCTCGGCATTGAAGTGGTCGAGCCACCACGCCCCGATGCATCCGCAGAGCACCCAGATGAAGACCAGAACGGCAAAAGCGAATTTCATCGCGGAGCGAGCCTCCCCACCCGCGGAATTTAGCCGAGATCGGTTAAAAAGGCGAAACCTGTTGGGAACATCGTCCCGCAAATCCTATTAGCGGGCCATGAGCCAATCGGTTGCCTTCCTGTTCGACCTCGACGGAACGCTCGTCGACAGCGTCTACAACCATGTCCGCGCCTGGCACCTTGCGCTGCGCGAGCAGGGGCTCGAGCTCTCGGTCTGGCGGATCCATCGCAAGATCGGGATGAGCGGCGGCCTTTTCACCGCCCAGCTCCAGCGCGAGCTCGGGCGGCCGATCGACGAGCCGGTGCTGGAGAAGCTGCGCGACCGCCACGCCGAGCTGTTCCGCGAGCTGTCGAAGGATGTCTCGCCGCTTCCCGGAGCGGTCGAGCTGCTGAAGGAACTGAGCAAGCAGCACATCCCCTGGGCGATCGCGACCAGCGGCCGGATGCGCACCGCCGAGACCAATTTGAGGAGCCTCGAGGTCGATCCCGATCAGGCGGTCGTGATCACCCGCGACATGGTCCGCCACGCCAAGCCCGATCCCGACCTGTTCATCGAAGCCGCGCGCCGCCTCGGAACCGGCACTCAAGGCTCCTACGTCATCGGCGACAGCATCTGGGACATGTATGCGGCGTCGCGTTGCGGGGCGCTCGGAATTGGTCTGCTCTCGGGCGGCTACGGCAAGGATGAGCTCGAGCGCGCCGGCGCAATGCGCGTGTTCGACGACCCCGCCGACATGCTCGACCACCTCGACGAGCTCGCGCCGGGAACGAGGGACTGAGGATGGCGAACGGGGGGAAAGCGCACCAGGTTCTGCCGCCGCGCTCGCTCGCCGTCGCGGCCTTCTCGACCATCGTCGAATGGTATGATTTCACGCTCTACCTCTATTTCGCCACCGTGCTCGCGCGGGTCTTCTACGGCGGCGGCGCGAACTCATTGCTGCTGACGCTCGGCGGCTTTGCCATCGCTTATCTGATGCGGCCGCTCGGCGCCTTGTTCTTCAGCCATATCGGCGACCGCCGCGGCCGCCGGCACATGATGCTGATGTCGGTGGCGATGATGACCGCGGCAATGCTCGTGACCGCTCTGCTTCCGACCCGCGCCGCGATCGGGCCGGCGGCGGGCTGGCTGCTCCTCCTCCTGCGCTGCATCATGGGGTTCTCGGTCGGCGGCGAATATACCGGAGTCGTCGCCTATCTGCTCGAAGGCGCGCCGCCCGGCCGACGCGGGCTCATCACCTCCTCCGCGTCCGCCGCCAGCGAAGTGGGCGCGCTGCTCGCCGTCGGCATTGCCGCGCTGACCGTGAGCTGGACGAGCATGGCGGACCTCGACTCCTGGGGCTGGCGAATCCCCTTCTTCGTCGGAGCGGCGCTCGCCGGGAGCGTGTGGATCGCACGCTCGACCATGCACGAATCGCCCGAGTTCCTGCGCCAGCAGGAGGAAGGCAGTGTCCCCGCGAAGCCGCTCGCTTACGCGCTGAAGCACCACCGCGCCGGGATCGCCCGCGGCTTCGCGATCTCGGCGCTCGGCTCGATCACTTATTATGTTGGCATCACCTATGTGCCCGCCTTCCTCACCTCCGCGGGCGCGCTGAGCGAAGGCAGCGCATTGTGGCTCTCGACCATCGCGGCGGTCGCAGTGATCCTCGTCACCCCGCTCGTCGGTTGGTGGTCGGACCGGGCCGGCCGCCGTCCGGTCCTGCTCGCGCTCTGCGCCGGGAGCGCGGTGCTTCCGATGACCATGTTCGCGCTGATGGCGAGCGGGTCGCAGGGACGCGCTCTCTTCGGCGCGGTGATGCTCGCGGGGGTCGCGGGCGGAGTCAGCGCGGTCGGCGCGGTTGCCACCGCCGAGCAATTCCACGGCGAGGCGCGGATCACCGGTCTCGCGCTCGGTGCGACCATGGCGACCGCAATCTTCGGCGGCCTGACGCCATGGGTCGCACAGCTTCTGGTCGAGCGCACCGGCTGGAGCATGGCGCCCGGAGCGATGATCGCGCTCGTCGCTCTATGCGTTCTGCCGGTCTTCGTGGCGATGCGCGAAACCGCGCCGCTGCGAAAATCCATAGCCTCCCCCCTCGTGGGGGAGGTTGGAGAGGGGCCGGCCGCGTCTGCGGCCGAGGAGAATCCCTTATCGGCATCATCTGCTCGCGCAGATGACGCGCCCCCACCCAACCCTCCCCACGAGGGGGAGGGCTATCAGCAACTATAGCTTGCCGCGCCCTACGCCGTAATAATGCAGCCCCGCTTCCTCCGCGTCGGCCCGATCGTAGACGTTGCGAAGGTCGACGAGCACCTTGCCGCGAAGCGATTCCGCGACCTTGTCGAGGTCGAGCGCTCGGAACTCGTCCCATTCGGTCACGATGACCAGCGCGTCCGAGTCCGCCGCCGCTTCATAGGCGTCCGACGCGAATTCGATCCCGGTAAAGACTTTCTCAGCCTGCTCGCGCGCGACTGGGTCGAACGCACTCACTTGGGCGCCGCGCTCGACCAGCGCCTTGATCAGCGGGATCGACGGCGCCTCGCGCATGTCGTCGGTGTTGGGCTTGAACGCGAGCCCGAGCACGGCGATGCGCTTGCCCTTGAGGTCGCCGACGGCGCGAGCGACCCGCTCAACCATCTGCGCCTTGCGGTCGTCGTTGACATGCACCGTGGTGCGGACGATGCGCTGGTCGACGCCGGCGGAATCGGCGGTCTGGAGCAGCGCCAGCGTATCCTTGGGGAAGCAGCTTCCGCCATAGCCCGGGCCGGCGTGGAGGAACTTGGGGCCGATGCGGTTGTCGAGGCCGATCCCGCGGGCGACGTCCTGGACGTCGGCATCCACCGCCTCGCACAGGTCGGCGATCTCGTTGATGAAGCTGATCTTGACCGCGAGGAAGGCGTTGGCGGCGTATTTCGTCAGCTCGGCCGTGCGGCGGCCGGTGAACAGAATCGGCGCACGGTTGAGGAACAAGGGCCGGTAGATTTCCTTGAGCACCTCCTCGGCGCGCTGGTCCTCGGCGCCGACGACGATCCGATCGGGGTGCTTGAAGTCGGCGATCGCCGCACCTTCGCGCAGGAATTCGGGGTTGGACGCGACCGAGACGTCGGTGACTCCCTCCTCGCGCAGAATCTGCTCGATCCTGTCGCCCGTGCCGACCGGCACCGTCGACTTGGTGACGACGACGGTGCCCGGCCTGATCACCCTGGCGAGCTCGCGCACCGCCTCGAACACGAAGGTCAGATCGGCATGGCCGTCACCGCGCCGCGCCGGCGTTCCGACGGCGATGAACACCGCGTCGGCGCTGCTGACATTCTCACCGAGTTCTTTCGCAAAGGTCAGCCGCCCGCGCTCGGCGTTGGCCTTGACGATTGCTTCGAGCCCCGGCTCCCAGATCGGCATCACGCCGGCGTTCAGGCCGTCGATCTTCGCCTGGTCCTTGTCGATGCAGCAGACGCGGTGACCGAAGTCGGCGAAGCACGCGCCCGACACGAGCCCCACATAACCGGTCCCGATCATCGCGATGCGCATGCTTGCTCCCTGTCCCTCCTCGTGGCGCTGCGGGCAATAGCTGCGCCCTCCTGTATCGTCACCCCCACGCAAGCGGGGGTTCCCGCTGTCTTCGAGAACAAGCGGGATTCCCGCTTTCGCGGGAATGACGAGGAAGGCCTAGTTTTCACCCCAAAATCATTATATTGGCGCGGCCCTTCCGATGAACGTCACGACCCTCCCCAAGCCCCCGCGCGTCGGGCTGGTCTCGCTCGGCTGTCCCAAGGCCCTGGTCGACAGCGAGCGGATCATGACCAAGCTGCGCTCCGACGGCTACAACATGTCGCCGGACTATGCGGGCGCGGACGTCGTGCTGGTCAACACCTGCGGCTTTCTAGACAGCGCCAAGGAAGAGAGCCTCGAAGCCATCGGCGAAGCCATCGCCGAGAACGGCCGCGTCGTCGTCACTGGCTGTATGGGCAAGGAAGCCGACGTGATCCGCGCCCGCTTCCCGGGCGTGCTCGCCGTCACCGGGCCGCAGCAATATGAGGAGGTCGTTGCGGCGGTGCATGAGGCAGCGCCGCCAGTGCCCTCGCCCTTCGTTGACCTTGTGCCTGAAGCGGGGCTCAAGCTGACCCCGCGGCACTACAGCTATTTGAAGATTTCCGAAGGCTGCAACCACCGCTGCGCTTTCTGCATCATCCCGCACCTTCGCGGCGACCTCGTCAGCCGCCGCCCGGACGCCATTCTGCGCGAAGCCGAGAAGCTGGTGGCCGCGGGAACGAAAGAGCTGCTGGTCATCAGCCAGGACACCAGCGCCTACGGCGTCGACCTCCGCCACAAAGCGTGGCCGTGGAAGGGCGAAGAAATTCGCGCCCACATGACCGACCTGACGCGTGAGCTGGGAAAGCTCGGTGCCTGGGTGCGCCTCCACTACGTCTACCCCTATCCGCACGTGAACGACGTCATCCCGCTGATGGCCGAGGGGTTGGTCCTCCCCTACCTCGACATCCCTTTCCAGCATGCGAGCCCGAGCGTGCTGAAGCGCATGCGCCGCCCGGCCAATGACGCGAAGGTGCTCGAGCGTATTCGCGCATGGCGCGAACAGGTGTCCGATCTCGCGATCCGCTCCTCCTTCGTCGTCGGCTTCCCAGGCGAAAGTGAGGAAGATTTCGCTTATCTCCTCGCCTGGCTCGAGGAGGCGCAGCTCGACCGTGTCGGCGCGTTCAAATTCGAGGCGGTCGAGGGCGCGCCCGCCACTTCGATGGACGACCAGGTTCCCGAAGACGTCAAGCAGGAGCGCTACGACGCCGTCATGGCGCTCTCGGCGCGAATCTCAGCCGAAAAGCTGGTCAAGAAAGTCGGCTCGATCCTCGACGTCCTCATCGATGCAGTCGACCCTGAGACCGGTGGCGCTACCGGCCGCTCCAAGGCCGACGCGCCCGAGATCGACGGCGAGGTCCAACTGCGCGACGCCGGCGGGCTGCAGCGGGGCGATATCGTGTCAGTCAGGATCGAAGACTCGGATGAGCACGACCTCTACGGCGTGCCCGCTTAGCTGCGCGACATCACCGCTTTGACGCGTGGGTCCATGATCCGCCGCCACAGCGGTGGAACGAGCGCCGTCAGCAGCGCGGCGGCATAACCCGACGGCAGCACCGCGCCGCCGGAAAGCGCCTCCAGCCCGTCGTACGAGCGAGTCATGATGCGATGGTGGTCGCTGTGGCGGCCCATGTTGAACAGCGCGGCGTTGTTCATCCGCCTCCCGCTGTTCCACGAATGGTGAGCGGCGAGACGTTCGGCGCGGCCATCGGGCGCAACGCGGCGCGCCAGGCCGTAATGCGCGACATAATTGAAGCTCTCGAGCAGGGCGACGGCGATCGCGGCGGCGATCAGGACGAAGCCGAGTGCGCGCGGGCCGACAATCGCCACAGCGACGAGGAACGAAACCTCGAGGATCAGATAGACGATCATGCGATTGCCGCTGCCGAAGACCGTCCGGCCAATGCGCCGGCGGCGCTCGGCTTCGAATATCCACGCCTCGCGCAGCTGGCCGCCGATCGAGCGCACGAGGAAGACATAAAGCCCTTCGCCCAGCCGCGCGCTCGCCGGGTCGTCGGTTGTCGCGGCGCGAAGATGATGACCATGCACATGGGCGATTCGGAAATGCATGTAGAAGACGCTTCCGAGCAGAACGAGCCCGAGCGCCCGTTCGGAGCGCCAGCGGCTGTGAACCATCTCATGCGCGGCGACGAAGCCGAACACGCCGGTGGTCACTCCGGCGGAGATGGCGAGGCCGGCGAATTCGAGCGCGCTCGTCGAAGGACGCG
Organism: Sphingomicrobium sp.; assembly: GCA_036273235.1. Taxonomy (GTDB): domain Bacteria; phylum Pseudomonadota; class Alphaproteobacteria; order Sphingomonadales; family Sphingomonadaceae; genus Sphingomicrobium. The sequence continues at coordinate 13,344 of DASUIB010000264.1, forward strand.
AGGCCCACGCCGCTGCCCATGCGGTGACCGCGAGCTGAAGGACGATGTAAATCCTCGGAAACCACCGCGCCGCCGCCTCGCTCGTCTGGTGAGACGGCACCGCGTCGTCGCCGAGGACGGCATCGAGGCTGGTGAGGAAGAGCGGAGTTGCGGCGGCGGCCATGAACGTCCAGCCTCCGCCGAACCACCCACCCAAGGGCAGCAGCGCCAGGAAGGCAAAAGGCGTGAGGTATCTAAGCAGCACTGCGCGGTCTCGTGAAGATTCTGTTCCCTCCGCCCATCTAAACGTTCAGCGGCTTCTTATGCTGCGCCGCTTGCAATGAAGATCGGTTCGATACCGCAATCTTTGATCGAGTGGGTCGGCTTGAAGTTGGAGCTGGCGCCGCGGGCGCTCGTCGACACCCACATCGCCATGCTGTTGGCGAGGACGGTGATGGCGGGCGCCGAGCTCAGGCTGTTCGACGCTCTTGCCAGGGCCCCGCTTACCGCCGAGGAAGCCGCTGCCGTCTGCGGTGCAGCGCCGGCCGGCATCGCGCTCCTGCTCGATGCGCTCTGTGCCTGCGGCTATCTCCATTTCGCGAACGGGCATTTCGCGCTCACTCGGCGCGCACGGCGCTGGCTGCTCAGCGGCTCGTCCTCGGCGGTGAACGACAAGCTTCTCCTGCAGGTGATCGAATGGCGCTGGCTCGAGGGGCTTGAGAGCTTCGTTCGGACCGGCCAGCCGCTCGAATTCCATGATTCCATGAGCGCCGGGGAACGCGAGCTCTATCATCGCGGGATGCGTGCGCTGGCCGGGATCGCGGGGCACGAAGTGGCGCGCCGGGTGCCGCTCCGGCGAGGCGCGCGGCGAATGCTGGACCTTGGCGGCTCGCACGGGCATTTCGCGGCGGAAATCTGCCGCCGTCATCCGCCCTTGTCCGCCGAAGTAATGGACCTGCCCGAAGCGATTGAGGTGGCCGCGCCGCTCCTTGCCGCCGAGGATCTCGGCGAGCGCCTCGTCCATCGCGTCGGTGACGCGGCCACGGCCGATCTCGGCGTCGAGCAATATGACCTGGTGCTGATGTCGAACCTCGCCCATCACCTCGGTGCCGAGCAGAATAGGAACCTTGCCGCACGGGTGGCGCGGGCGCTGAAGCCGGGCGGCGCTTTCGTGATCCAGGAAGCCGCGCGCTCCCAACGCTCCGGAGAGGCGGGCCAGATGGCCGCTCTGCTCGGCCTCTATTTCGCGATGCAAAGCCGCCCCGGCGCGCGCACCTGGACCATCCGCGAAATGGCCGAATGGCAGCGCTCGGCCGGTCTCAAAGTACGGGCTGCAAAACGGCTTAGGACGGCGCCCGGATGGGTCCAGCAGTCGGCGATCCGCCTCTAAAGACTCGTCCCGCGGCAGGTGGCCGGCGTCAGATTATACTCGGCGAACAGCTTTTCAGGCTTTCCCGGCTCCTGCTCCATGATCGTCCAGCGCCAGTCCCTGCCCTTATGTTCGAACCGGTTGGTATAGATCGAATCGCCATAATCATAGGCGACCCAAAAACCGTCATCGGTCGCCATGCCGGACGTCTTGACCGGCCCCGCGCCCCCGAACGTGTCGAGCCAGTAGGATCCGATCGTGCCGGCCTTCTGAAGCTCGGGCGGCGTGCCGACGCGCTCGGCGCCAAAGATGATTGCGGCTTCATAGGGCAATCCCGGCGCGACCGACCGCACATGAAGCACGAAATAGAGGTGGCCGATCTGCCATTCGCCACGAGCGATCGAGGTCGCATCCTTGCCGCGGACCTTGCCGGGCACTTTCCAGCACCCTTCGAGGCCGCCGACCACGGCCGGAACTGAATTCGGCGGCTCCCCCGCAGCGACGGCTGCCGAAACAAATAGCGCAAACATCGCATACCCCCCTTGTGCTCTGCGTCGGGCAAGCGGAGCCAACCGACATCAGAAATCGAACTTCATTCCGCGGCAGGCGGTCGGCGTCAGACGATATTCGGCGAACAGCTTCTCAGGCTTGCCCGACGCCTGCTCCATGATCGTCCAGCGCCAGCCTTTGCCCGCCCGGGTGAAGCGGTTGGTATATACCGAGTCCGGATAGGCATAGACGACATCGAAGCCGTCGCCCGTCGCCGCGCCCTTACCCGACGTCGAATAAGCACCGCCGAACGTATCCATCCAATAGGCATTGATTGAATCCGGCTTTTCCCCCGCGCCGTAGAGAAGCGAGGCTTCATAGGGGTCTTTCTTGGCGACCGCTTTCAAGTGCAGAATGAAATAGCGGCCGCCCAAATGCCATTCGCCACGGGCGATCGAAGTCGCGTCCGTGCCGCGGACTTGCCCCGGCGCTTTCCAGCAGCCCTCCAGGCCGCCGACGGCGGGAACCGCATTCGACGGTGCGGCGACGGCCGCGAGGATCAACAATTCGAGCATGGCTCACCCTCCCCAGTCAGCCTGGCACATACCGAATTTCTTGCGGAGACTCGACAGCCGTTCAATCGCAGTTACGCTGGGGATCATGCCAAAGCTTTTCCCCGCGCTCCTCGCGTTTGCCGCTTTTCCCGCCGCCGCCCAACCGCTCACCCCGGCCGAGGTTGGCCAGGTCGACCAGCTGGTCGCGAAAACCCTCGCCGACACCGGCGTTCCTTCGGCCGAGATCGCAATCGTCCGGGACGGCCAGCTCGTCCTCGACAAGGCCTATGGCAAGGCCAACGAAGGCCTGCCGGCCAACCCGGCACTTCCTTATCAGATCGCTTCCAACTCCAAGCAGTTCACGGCGATGGCGATCCTGCTGCTCCGTGACGAGGGCAAGCTCGGCCTCGACGATCCGGTTTCCAAGTACATTCCGGGGATCACTGAGGGTGACAAGATCACGATCCGCGAGCTGCTCTCGCACACCTCGGGCCTGCAGGACTTCTGGCCGCAGGATTATCTTTTCTCGGATATGACGGTGCCGACGACGCCGCAGCATATCGTCGACAAATGGGCGAAGAAGCCGCTCGACTTCGAGCCCGGGACGCGCTGGCAGTACAGCAACACCGGTTATGTCGTCGCCGGCATGATCGCCGAGAAGGTTAGCGGCGAGCCTCTACTCACCTTTCTCAACGAACATATTTTCATGCCGCTCGGAATGCATCCGCTCGACCAGGACAACACCGACACGCCGGCCTTTCCCGCCGGCTATCACCGCTATGCCTTGGGGCCGGTGCGGATCGTGCAGCCGCCGGCGCGCGGCTGGCTCTACGCCGCGGGCGAGCTGTCGATGAGTGCCGCCGACCTCGCCAAATGGGACATCGCCCGGATGGACCGAGCGCTAATCCCGGCTCGCGATTGGGTCGAGCAGGAGACGCCGGTGCTGCGCTCCGACGGCCGCACCAACGGCTATGGGCTCGGCGTCGCGAATAGCTATCAGCGCGAACGGCACGTCATCAATCATGGCGGCGAGGCGGTCGGCTTCCTGTCGCAGAACACGGTCTATCCAGACTCGAAGGATGCGATCGTCGTGTTCACCAACGCCGACTTCAGCGGCGCCACCGGCACGCTGACCGAGGGCATTGAAAAGATCGTTCTCAACGCGCCCGAACCGGCGCTCGGCGGCGAAGGCGACCGGCTGGCAAATGTCCGGGCCACCTACGACATGCTCGTCAGCGGCAGCCTCGACCGCTCGAAGTTCACGGCCAACCTCAATTATTATTTCGATCCTACGGTTCTCGGGGATTACCGTTCGAGCCTCGCGCCGCTCGGAGCGCCGACCTCGATCGACATGCTCGGCCCGCCGCGGCTTCGCGGCGGCTTCGTCAACCGCAATTACAAAATCCATTATGCGGCCGGGAAGGAGCTGACGCTCATCACTTATGCCGAGCCGGGCGCCAGCGGCCGGTGGGAACAGTTCATGATCATGCCCGACTGATCGGGCGCAACGACGCACATCGCCGCCGCCAAACAACCGTTCGTCGCCGACCCGACTCTTGCGTCATCTGCGGTTCACGCGGGGCCGCCATGCCAGATGCTCGAGGAGCCGACAGCGGAGACATAGGTGGACATCAATTATCTGATGCTTCGACAGCAAACCGAGCGAAGCCGCGCCGAAACTGCGACATCGGTGGTCGCCCGGAATATCCACGAGCAGCTCGCTGCCGAATATGAGCGGCTGATCCAGGATGCGACTCAAGGCCGAATCGCCTTCGCTCGACCGGAGCGAGGCTCACCGGCAAGCGACGGCGCCGTTTCGCCCGCCGCCTGATCACCCACCTCAAGTCAGTGGACGCGTTTGATCATCGGAGCCGATCATTTATGATCCCGGCCGGAAGAGAAAAGATGACGGACGACGCGCCTAAGCCCACCAGCGAGTTGATGCTCGAATACGAGCACAAGGCGGAGACCGCCTATACAGCGATGTACGACACAGAGCCGTGGAACGAAAAGGACTTCAAGGACGACGCGCTGTTCTATCTCGCCCGCGCTATCGAAGTCGCCGAGGCGCTCGGCCTCGCCGGGGATGAGGCGCGGCTGAGGGCGCGGGTCGACAACATCATGGGCGTCTACAACAGCCAGCTCAGGGGAAACTGGCGCTGAACTGCTTCGAGGCCAAGCTCGCTACTATTTGCCAATAATCCCAATGCCGTAGCGGCAATGCTCGGCCGCGCCCTTCGCCTTCGCCGAATTCGCCGCTAGAGCGCGCGCATGACGGACTTCGCTTCGCTCCTCGTTCCCGACCGCGGCCAGAAGGCTCGGCCGATCCACCTCGTCGACAAGGAGGGTTTCGCCGACTGGCTCAAGAAGCGCCCGGCCGAGGACCGCGCCTTGCTGAAAGCGCAGCGGTTCGATGGCAAGAGCGCCGGCGCCCTCGTCATCCTCCCGCGCGGCGGCGACTTCGAGGTGGCCGCCGCGGTGAAGTCAGCGGAGAGCCTGTCGCCCTGGTGCCTCGCGGCGCTGTCCGAAAAGCTGCCCGAGGGCACGTACAAGCTCGCTCACAGCGAACCCGGCGAGGCGGCGCTCGGCTGGCTGCTCGCGCAGCACCGCTTCGACGCCTACAAGTCGAAGAAGGAGGATGCCGAACGCGGCCCGCGGGTCCTGGTCACAGGTGAGGCGGCGAGGATCGACGAGGCGGTGCGCCTGGCCGAAGCGACCGCGCTGGTCCGCGACCTCGTCAACACGCCCGCCGCCGATATGGGACCCGCCGAGCTCGAGCAAGCGGCAGCTGAGCTCGCCAAGCGTTCCGGCGGCCATCTCCGGGTCACCAGCGGCGCCGATCTCGAGGAGGGCTATCCGCTGATCGCAGCCGTCGGTGCCGCGGCGACGCCCGAGCGCGCGCCCCGCCTGATCGAAATCGAATGGGGCAAAAGCGACAATCCGCGTGTGGCGATCGTCGGCAAGGGGGTCTGCTTCGACAGCGGCGGGCTCGACCTCAAGACCGCCTCGGGCATGCGGATCATGAAGAAGGACATGGGCGGCGCGGCCCATGCCCTCGCGCTCACCCAGCTCATCATGCACAGCAGGCTCGCCGTCCGCCTCCACCTCCTCATTCCGGCGGTCGAGAATGCCGTCTCCGGCGCGGCCTATCGCCCGGGCGACATCGTCAAATCGCGCAAGGGCCTGTTCGTCGAGATCGACAATACCGACGCCGAGGGGCGGCTGATCCTTGCCGACGCGCTGACCAGGGCGGCCGAGGGCAAGCCCGAGCTGATCGTGGATTTCGCCACTCTTACCGGCGCCGCCCGCGTCGCCCTCGGACCGGACCTCCCCGCGACCTTCGTCAACCGCGACGACCTCGCCGCCGAGCTCGAAGCCGCCGCGCGCGAGGTGGACGACCCCTTGTGGCGGATGCCGCTGTGGGACGCCTATGACGAGAATCTGAAGAGCGACGTCGCCGATCTCTCCAACATGGCGAACAATGCGATGGCCGGCTGCATCTATGCAGCTTTGTTCCTGAGGCGTTTCGTTCCGGAACAAATTGGCTGGGCGCATCTCGACACCTTCGCCTGGCGCGACGCGGCCAAGCCGGGCCGCCCCAAGGGGGGCGAAGCCCTCGGGCTGCGTGCCGTCTTTGCCGCCCTCGAAGGCCGTTATTCCGGCACCTGAGCCGCCAAGCCGCCGAAAATCCGGCCATTTTGGGTCACGGCGCTGCAACATTTCGCGTCCTTACCGGTTTAGGAGACAGCTAAGCGGCACCAGTATTGGAGAGTAGCGGCATGAGCGAAGTTTCGCTTACCGGGTGGATGAAGGCCCTCATCGCCTATGTCCGCTCGGGCGAGCCCGATCTCACCAATCGGCAGATGGCATTGCTGATGCTGGTCTATCTAACGCCTGGGCCGCACACCGTTCGGGGCCTCGCCAGGGTGCTCGGAGTCTCGAAGCCCGTGGTCACTCGCGCCTTGAATACGCTTGGCGCGCTCGGCTATCTGCGCCGCGAGAGGGACCAGGACGACCGGCGCAACGTGTTCGTCGTCCGAACCAACAGCGGGGCAGAATTTCTTGAAGGGTTCAAGCGCAACCTCCGCGAGGGCGACAGCGGCTCTGCGGCACACCGGCCGATCATCGGCCAAGCCCCCGCATACGCCCACCAGCGCTGAAGAGTTCACGCTCTCCGGTCCCTCCGATCTTCCGAACCCTCAGTTCAGCGCTTACCGCAAGGACCTCGCCGACGTCGCGCTCGCGCACCGGGTGATCGCTTCCCATTATGCCGAGCCCGTCGAGCGGCGTCTCCGCGCTGCGGCCACGCTTCGGCCAAGTCCTTCCGCCGAGGGCGAAGCCGTGCGTGAACTGACGCCCGGCGAGCCCTTCCGGATGCTCGACGACAGCCTCGGCTGGGCCTGGGGCTATGCCGGCGAGGAGCGGCGCGTCGGCTATGTGCCGAGCGAGGCGCTCGGCCCTCAGTGAAGGACGGCGGTCTGTAGCCAGACCAAAGTGTAGATGCTGCTTCCGGCGAGGACCACGAGCAGGACGATCAGCGCCCAGTCGCGAGCGGGCCATTTCGGGCGCCGCGCCGGGAACAGCAGCCAGGCCGATAGGCCGCAAAGCACCAAGGTCCCGATCGCCCCGTTGCGCATGAAGGTGACGACGGTCATCCGGACATGCTCGGTGCCCTTGGCGGCCACCTCCCCGTGCGGGCTCATCATCAGCCCCGTGGCCCAGGTGATGATTGCTGCGAGGAGGAGCAGCGCGCCCATGAACATCCGGCCGCGCCCGATCCCGCGGTTTCTCACATCTGGCCCCGCTGCCGGCGGATCGCATACCATTTGGCGACATTGGCGTTCTGCTCGGCCAGCGTGTCCGCGAACGCATGGCCGCCGGTGCCGTCGGCGACGAAGTACAAAGCCTTGGTCTCAGCCGGATGAAGCACCGCCTCGATGCTGGCCTTGCCCGGATTGGCGATCGGTCCCGCGGGCAAGCCCGAGCGGCGGTAGGTGTTGTACGGATTGGCGGCGTCGAGCTCGGATTTGAGGATCCGGCGTCCCAGCGGCTTTCCCTTGGTCACGGGATAGATAACCGTCGGATCGGCATCGAGCTTCATGCCGATCCTCAGCCGGTTGCAATAAACCCCCGCCACCATCGCCCGCTCCGCCGGCTTGGCGGTCTCCTTCTCGACGATCGAGGCGAGGATGATCGCCTGCTCGGGCGTAGCGACCGGACAGTCGGTGCTCCGCTTCGCCCACAGCTGCGCCAGGACCTTGGTCATCGCCGCCTGCATGCGCTTGACCAGAGCCCCGCGCGCCTCCCCGCGCTGATAGCCGTAGCTGTCGGGCAGCACCGACCCTTCCGGAACGTCCGGGAGCGGCCCCGACAGATAAGGCGTCGACGCGAGCTTCTCCTCGACAATGACCGACGGCATGCCCTCGGTCACGGTGATCAGCCGGAGCAGGGGTTTGCCGTGTTGCAGCAGGTCGAGGACCGACGCGCCGCCCATGCCCTTCGGGATCTCGAATTCGCCCGCCTGGATCGGGTCGCTCGAGCCGAACAGCCGCGCCATCGCATAATAGGTCCGAGCCGTTCCCGGGATCGCGCCTTCCTTCGCGAGCTGGCGCGAGACGGCGCCGAGCGTCGTTCCCTCCTTGACCACGATGTCGTGCGGCCCAGGCTTTGGACCGGGCGCCCACCAGAACAAATAGATCACGAGCAGCGCGGCAAGGACCAATCCGGCCGCAATCAAGAACAGATGTCTCACACGGCCTTCATGATCAGGCTGGCGTTGGTGCCGCCGAAGCCGAAGCTGTTGTTGAGCACGGCGCGAACCGGCCGCTCCTTCGCTTTGTGCGGCACCAGGTCGACGCCGGCGCAGCTCTCCTCGGGGT
>DASUIB010000265.1:0-3173 GCA_036273235.1 Sphingomicrobium sp.
ATTCCTTCTCGGCGCGCGCGATATAGGCGTTGAAGACCGGGCTCGAAGCGATGTCGGCGACGCCGCTCGGGTCCGAATTGGCGGCGAAGGCGAAAAGGCGGGCCAGCCGCTCCGGGTGCTTCATCGCGATGTCGAGGCCGATGATCGCACCGTCGCTCCAGCCGACGAGCGCCGCCTTCGGCACCTTCAGGAAATCCATCAGCCCGACGACGTCCTCGGCCATCAGATCGTAGCCGAAGGGGCGCTCGTCGCGGCCGCTGCGCCCATGCCCGCGACTATCCATGACGATGACGCGGTAGCGCGGCATCAGCGCCCGCACCTGCTCGCCCCAGTAGTTCGAATTGGCGAGCCCACCATGCAGCAGAATCACGGGATCTCCGTGACCGAAGCTCGCGTACCAGATCTTGATGCCGTTGACCGGCGCGAGCCCGCTCTGCGACGCCTGCGGCAGCGCCGGGGTCGGCGGCAGGGTCAGCCATTGCGGCTCGGCCGCCAGCGCCGGTCCCGCGAGCAGCCACAAAAGCAGGACGAGCCAACGCAGCATCTATTCTTCCCTCCGTTCCCAGAGAGGGAGTGTGCCCTACTCCGCGGCGTTGACGAAGCAGCACCACGAGAGGAGCCCGCGATGTACGTCGCGCGATTTTCGTACGATTTCCTGCCGGCCAACCGCGAGCAGGCGCTGAAATTCATCCAGCGCGAGGCCGAGGCGGCGCGCGAAGACGGGCTGACGGCCCGGCTGCTGGTTCCGCTGACACGCGGGCATCAAGGCGGCCCGGCGCTGCAGTTCGAGGTCGAGATCGCCAGCCTCGACCAGCTCGACCAGTTCCGCAATCGCGGCGTCAAGTCGCCGGAGACGACCGGCAATTGGATGAAGGCGTTCAGCGAGGTGCTGACGGCGCCGCCCTGCGTCGAGATCCTCCGCGTCGACGAGGCGAAAACCTAGGGCAGCAGCTTGCCGGGGTTGAGCAGGCCTTTCGGGTCGAGCGCGGCCTTGATCCTGCGCATCAGGTCGAGTTCCGGCCCGCCGCGCCAATCCGGCATCATGTAGGGCTTGAGCCGGCCGATGCCGTGCTCGGCGGAGAAGCTGCCGTCGAGATCGCGGACAATCGCATTGACCGCCTCCATCAGCTCGTGGTCGAGCGCGAGAAAGGCGGCGGGGTCCATCCCGTTTGGCTGCACCAGGTTGAAGTGGATGTTGCCGTCGCCGAGATGGCCGAACGGCACGCAGACGATCCCCGGCACCAGCGCCTCGCACGCCTCGCGGGCGCGGCGGATCAGCTCCGGCACCGACGACACCGGCACCGAAATGTCGTTCTTGACCGAGGCGCCGGCGCGCTTCTGCGCCTCCGAATGCTCCTCGCGCAGCTTCCAGATCGCGGCGCGCTGCGGGCCGCTCTCGGCGATCACCGCGTCGTCGATCAGCCCGTCGCTCATCGCCAGGCCGAGCGTCTGCTCGAGCTGGGTCTTGAGGTCGGCGCCCTCGCGCGGGGTCGCCAGCTCGACCAGCACGTAATGCCGCGCCGGGCTCGGCAGCGGCATCAGCGCGCCCGGGATATGCTCGATGACGAGGGCCATCCCGGCCCCCGACATGTACTCGAAGGCCTGGATCGCCGCCGCGTCGTGGCGCTGGCACTGGCCGAAGAGGTCGAGCGCCGCCTGTTCCGAGGGCACCGCGCACAGCGCGACGGCGATCTCGCGCGGGCGCGGCCACAGCTTCAGGACGGCGGCGGTGATGATGCCGAGCGTCCCCTCGCTGCCGACAAAGAGCTGGCGCAGGCAATAGCCCGTATTGTCCTTGTGGAGCCGCCGCAGCCCGTTCCACACCTGCCCGTCCGGCAGCACCACTTCGAGCCCGAGCACGAGGTCGCGGGCATTACCGTAGCGCACCGTGTTGTTGCCGCCCGCGTTGGTGGCGAGCACCCCGCCGATTTGCGCCGAACCTTCCGAGCTGATCGACAGGGGCAGCAGGCAACCGGCCTCGTCCGCCGCCTGCTGCGCGGCCTTCAGCACGACGCCGGCCTCGATCTCCATCGTCATGTCGGTGGTGTCGATGCCGCGCACCTTGTTGAGCCGCGACAGGCTGAGGATCAGCTGCGAGCCGTCCGCCGGAACGGCGGCGCCGCCGACCATCGAGGTATTCCCGCCTTGCGGCACGATCGGTACGCCCCGTGCCGCGCAGAGCCCGACGAGCGCGGCGACTTCCGCGGTGGAGGCCGGACGCAGCACGGCCGGGGTCGTGCCGCGGTAAAGCCGCCGCCAATCTTCGCAATACGGCGCGGTGTCGGCCGGATCGGTCAGGATGCCGCGCTCGCCGACAATCTCACGCAGGCGCGGCAGCAAATCCTCGGACATTCGAACCCTTATTCGGCGGCTTCCTTCAGGGGAGTGCCCTCGCCCCGCAGCTTCTCCATCACTTCCCAGTTCGTGTAGCGGGTAAAGCCGTTCTCGTCGAAGAACAGCACCGGGCCGGTGCAGATGAAGAGATAGGTCGTGTCTTCGAGCGCGGTCGTCGCGTCGTGGAGGACTCCCGACGGCTCGTAGACGTAGTCGCCGGCGTTGAGCGTGCCGTCGCGCACCTGCAGCTTGCCGGACACGATCCATACATGCGCGCCGCCGAGATGCTTGTGCGGCGGCGCGGCGAAGCCCTTTTTCCAGTGGTGCAGCGAGGCCCAGGTGCCGGTCTCGCGCCCGATCCACAGCACCTTGACCTTGTCGAGCGGCGACCGCTCGATCCACGGCGCGTCGCTGCGGATCAGCGTGTCCTGGATATCCTGAAACACCGGCCTGATGTCTTGCGGAAGCGGCATGGCACCCTCCTCTCTAAAACCTCTCTAGCCCCGCCACCCGGTTGGGGTCGGGGAAATCGCGGTATAGCGCGAAGAACACGTCCTTTACCCTGAAATTGACCGCGTGGTGGAAGCCTTCGATCGGGTCGGCGCGGGTCGAGACCTGGCCGAACGCCTCGTCCAGCTGCGCCAAGGTCTCGAACTCGACCGTGATGTGGAATTCGGGCAGATGCGGCGGGCCGAGGCCGAGCTTGCGCCGGGTGATGCGGTACCCGGCGATCAGCCCGCCGTCTTTGAGCCGGTCGAGATAGGCCCGGGCGGCGCCGGCGAAATCGAGATCGCCGACGCCGTCCTTGAGGTTGAACCAGGCGTGGTAAAGGTTCAGGG
>DASUIB010000266.1:0-8165 GCA_036273235.1 Sphingomicrobium sp.
ATCATCGGCAGCACGACGAAGCCTGTGGACAGCGCCAGGGCGACGATCAGGAACAAGAGGATCGGCAGGTAGCCTGCGGCAACGCTTGCCAAGGGAAACTCCAAGGGGCTCGGGACGAAGACTTGGCGGCGCTTTAGGACAGCGAGTTGCCAGTCGCAACTGCCAGACCCGTCATTGCGAGGAGCGTAGCGGCGAAGCAATCCAGCCCCTTCCGCCGTCGCCCTGGATTGCTTCCCCCGGGTCAAGCCCAGGGTCGCAATGACGCTAGCGCACCGCTCCCGCCACGAGCTTCTGCAATTTCGAATGGATCGAGCCCGCCGCAGCCACATATTCGCGGCGCTCGAACGAGCGGTCGCCGCCGCGGTAATCGGTCACGAACCCGCCCGCTTCCTTGACCAGAAGCACGCCCGCGGCCGTGTCCCAGAGGTCGAGATCGTCTTCCCAGAATCCATCCATCCGCCCCGCGGCCACCCAGGCGAGGTCGAGCGCCGCCGATCCGAACCGGCGCACGCCCGAGACCTGCGGTCCGACCGCGGCGTAGATTTTCGCCCACTGGGCGGCGTCGCCGCGCCCGCAATGCGGAATTCCAGTGCCGATGATGCAGTCGGAAAGCTCCCGGCGTGCGGAGACGCGAAGACGTGCGTCCTGAAGCCATGCGCCCCTGCCCTTTTCGGCCCAGAAGCCTTCGTCGGTCAGCGGCTGGTAGACCAGCGCCTGGGTGATCTCGGTGCCGCCGCCCGGCTTCTTCTCCTCGACCGCGATCGAGATGGAGAAATGCGGGATTCCGTGGAGGAAGTTGGTCGTCCCATCCAGCGGATCGACGATCCACCGCGGCTTCGCAGGGTTCCCCTCAATCTCGCCGCCTTCCTCGAGCAGCATGCCCCAGTCGGACCGGGCGCTGCGAAGCTCCTCGACGATCGTCTGCTCGGCGCGCTTGTCGGCCATGGAGACGAAGTCTGCCGGACCCTTCCGACTGACCTGAAGCTGCTCGACCTCGCCGAAGTCGCGCCTCAGCCGTGGCGCCGCCTTGCGCGCGGCGCGGGTCATGACGGTGATCAGGCCGGAATGCGCGACCATGAGCTAGTCCGCGCGGCGGACATACTCGCGGTTGTAGACATCGACGACGATGCGAGTGCCAGCGGTGATGTGCGGCGGGACCAGCACCTTCACGCCATTGTCGAGGACTGCCGGCTTGTAGGAAGAGCTCGCGGTCTGGCCCTTCACCACCGCGTCGGCTTCGACAACCGCCGCTTCGACCTGGTCGGGCAGCTGAACGCTGATCGGCTTCTCGTTGTATAGCTCCATCACGACGTCCATTCCGTCCTGCAGGAACTCGGCCGCGTCGCCGAGCAGATCCTCGGGAAGCGACACCTGGTCGTACGTGTCCTTGTCCATGAACACGAGCATGTCGCCGTCGTGGTAGAGGTATTGGAAGTCCTTCGTATCGAGCCGAACGCGCTCGACCGTCTCGGCCGAACGGAAGCGGACGTTGGTCTTGCGGCCGTCGATGAGGTTCTTCATCTCGACCTGCATGTAGGCGCCGCCCTTGCCCGGCTGGGTGTGCTGGATCTTCACCGCGCGCCAGATGCCGCCCTCATATTCGATGATGTTGCCGGGACGGATGTCCACGCCGCTGATCTTCATGGTGCAAAGAACCTCATCAACATCCGTTCGCCCTGAGCTTGTCGAAGGGCTGTTCTTTACCTGAGAAAGTGCAGGGCTTCGACAAGCTCAGCCCGAACGGGTGGTGGCTGAAAGCGCAGCCCCTACCCGTTCGCCTTTTTCCCGGCAAGCAGCGGGTAGGGGTTGATCGGCGTGCCCTGCCACCAGCGCTGGCCCGGCGCCATCGCGTTGATCGCGAAGTGGAGATGCGGGCCCGCCGGGCTCGCGTCGCCGGTGTGGTCGACGCGGGCGATGACCTGTCCGCGCTTCACCTGCTGCCCTTCGGCGAGCCCCGGCGCATAGCCCTGGAGGTGAGCGTAATAATACATCCATTTGGGGTCGGTCGCGCGCTCGTAGATGGTGATCCCGCCGCCGCCGTTGCTGAAGAACAACTTTTCGATTGTCCCGTCGGCCGCGGCGATCACCGGCGTTCCTTCGGCGGCCATGATGTCGATGGCGTCATGACGCCGCCCCGCCGAGCGGGCGTCGTCGAACGTGTCGACGAGCTCGCTCGCCTTCACTCCGACCACGGGAATCGCGAGCCCGGCCGGACCGACCACCACCTGCTGGGCGATCTCGACCGGCGGCGCGTTCTTCGGCTGGACCGCGACGAGGTTGCCGCTCCGCGCGACCTGCGGCGGCGCTTCGGGCACGACGCTGTAGAACCAGATCCAGAAGGCGCTGACGACGACCGTCGTGAACACGGCCGTGAACAAAGCGGTGGCGGCGTACTTCAGCGCAACTCTCCGGTGATGAGCGTTGTTGAGCTGCAACGATGCAACTGCCGTTGGTTTCCCATCGCCGTCATTGCGAGCCGCCGGAGGCGGCGCGGCAATCCAGGCGCCGCTGGATTGCTTCGCTGCGCTCGCAATGACGCAGCCGATCCGCGTCGGCTGCTCGGGCTGGGTGTACAAGCACTGGCGCGGGCTCTTCTATCCCGAGGGGCTGCCGCAGACCCGCTGGTTCGAGCGCTACGCCGAGGAATTCGACACCGTCGAGATCAACAACAGCTTCTATCGGCTGCCAAAGGCCGAGACGTTCGAGAAATGGCGCAAGCAGGCGCCGCCGGGCTTCTGCTATGCGGTGAAGGCCAACCGCTTCCTCACCCAGGCGAAGAAGCTCAAGGATTGCGAGGAGCCGATGGAGCGGATGATGAGCGCGGTTCGGCACCTCGGAGACCGGCTCGGGCCGATGCTCTACCAGCTTCCGCCGAGCATGAAGATCAACCTCGAACGGCTTGAAAGATTTCTGAAAATTCTTCCGGACGGGATCGCCAGCGCGTTCGAGTTCCGCGAGACGAGCTGGTATGTGCCCGAGACCTACGAACTGCTCGACCGCTATGGCGCGAGCTTCTGCGTCCACGATATGCCGGGCTCGAGCAGCGAGCGGATCGCGGTCGGCCCGATCGCCTACGTTCGCTTCCATGGCGGCGAGGGCAAATATTGGGGCCGCTACTCCGACGAACGGCTGCTCTCATGGACCGACTGGCTCGTCGAGCAGGCGAAGGAGGGCCGTAACTGCTGGTGCTATTTCAACAACGACATCCACGGACACGCAATCGAGGATGCGCGCACCTTGAAGTCGATGGTCAGGCAGATGAGCCGCTGATCGTCATTGCGACCCCGGCGGAGGCCGGGGGAAGCAATCCAGCCGCCGTGCCGCTGGATTGCTTCGTCGCCGCCCTCCTCGCAATGACGACTAAGGTTTGAGCACTTCTTCGAACGCGAGGACGGCGGCGGCGACATCGTCCTTCCCCCACACCGCCTGGCAAACGGCGAGGAAGTCGGCGCCGGCGTCGACCAGCGGCTTTGCATTGTCGGCGGTGATCCCGCCGATCGCGACGGAAGGGATCTCGAACACAGCCGACCACCAGCTGAGGATCGACGGGTCTGGGCGATAGTCCGACGGCTTGGTGGTCGTCGGATAGAAGGCGCCGAGCGCCACATAGTCCGCGCCCGCCTCCCCCGCCTCCATCGCCAGATGGCGGCTGTCGTGGCAGGTCTTGCCGATCTGGACGGAGGGGCCGAGCAGCGCCCGCGCCTCGCGAATGTCGCCGTCGCTCTGGCCGAGGTGGACGCCGTCCGCGGCGATGCGCTTGGCAAGGCTCATGCTGTCGTTGACGATGAACGCCACGTCCGCATCCGCGCAGATGCGCTGCAGCGGCTCGGCGAGCCGCGCCAAGCGATGTTCGTCCGTGTCTTTCACCCGCAGCTGGAACGCGCTCGCGATGCCCGGCTCAAGCGCGGCGGAGAGCCGGTCGGGGAACGACCCGCCGACCTCCTGCGGGCTGATCAGGTACAGCTTCGCCGGCTCCGTCCGCTGCGGCGGAGCGAATTCGATCGGGTCGAACTCGGCCTCGTCCAAGGTCAGGCGAGCACTTTCGAGGTGGAGGCGCTGTAAATCTCGTCGATCGCCTGGCCGAGCGTCGCGTCGAACTGCTCATCGCTCTGCTGGGCGCGGAGATCGGATAGCAGGGCGCGGCTGAAGCTCGCGATCATGCCCTCGTTCTTGGCCAGCTCGCGGCATGCCTCGTCGCGCGAGAAGCCGCCGGAGAGCGCGACCACCCGGAGCACTTTGGGATGTTCGATCAGAGGGGCGAACTTGTTCGGCTCCGCCGGAATCGACAGTTTCAGCATCACTCGCTGACCGTCGGGAATCTCGTCCAGATCCTCGAGGATGGCGGAGAGCAGCAGGTCGTCGCTGTCCGCCCGGTCCGCGCTCTTGATGTTCACTTCGGGCTCGACGATCGGCATCATTCCGTGCGCCAGCACTTGCTTCGCCACCTGGAATTGCTGAGCGACGGCGACCGCGATTCCGGACGGGTTCGCGGCATTGATCACCGACCGCTCCTTGGTGCCGAACACTCCCAGCGCCTTGGCGCGCTCGAGCAGCGCGTCGAGGCCAGGGTTGGGCTTCATCATCTGGACGCCATTGTCATCGTCCTCCAGCCCCTTGTCGATCTTGACGAACGGCACGATTCCGCGGTCGATCAGTGCCTGCGGCGTCGGCTTGCCGTCGACCGTCCCGTCCATGGTGCGCTCGAACAGGATCGCGCCGATCACCTTGCCGCGGCCGAAGCAAGGTGACGTGATGATCCTTGTCCGCATCTGATGGATGAGGTCGAACATCTCCTCGTCGCTCGACCAGGAGCCTTCTTCGACGCCGTAGCCCTTCAGCGCCTTGGGCGTCGACCCGCCCGACTGGTCTAGAGCGGCGATGAAGCCGTCGCCCCGTTCGATCTTCGTCATCATGTCACTCGTCTGCATTCGCAGCATCCTGTGGTTCAAAGTGAAAGCCAGCGGCGCAGCGCCTCGTCAACGCGCACCATGTCGTCCGGAGATAAACAGCCAACCCGCTTCGCAAGGCGGTTACGGCGGAACGTGTGAATCTGGTCGATCTGAACCTCCGTCGTTTCCTGCAAGCCGTTGCCGGCGGTCGGCACGACCGGCAAACGGATCAGCCCAGCGCCGGTAAGATCAGAGGTCATCAGGCACGCCGTCACCGCACCGTGCCGTGCGGCCGCAATATCGTTCTGAATGACCAATACGGGCCTCGGCTTTCCCGTCATCTCGCCACGCTGCACGGCAACGAGGATGTCTCCCCGAATGATTATTTCCATTCGGGATTCTGGAACGCCATGCGTTCAAGCTCTTCCATGTACGACAGGTCTTCGCCCGCCAGGGACCCGATCTGCCGCTTGAACTCCTCCTCCAGCGCGTGGCGGTCGAGATATTCGATAAGCGCGCGGCGGCCGATTTCGCTCTTTGCCTGCCCCTTGCTGCGGGCATACTCCGATATGCGGCGGTCGAGCTCCTCATCAAGCTTGATTCCGAACATTACGCTCATCGGGTACGTTTAACTTGTTTAACCGGTGTTTTCAAGAGCGGCAACGCCCGGCAGCATACGCCCTTCCATCCATTCGAGGAACGCTCCGCCCGCCGTCGAGACGAAGGTGAAATCCTCAGTTGCGCCGGCGTGGTTGAGCGCCGCCACCGTGTCCCCGCCTCCCGCGACCGAAATCAGCGAGCCTTCCTTGGTCAGCGCCGCCGCGGTCCTGGCAAGCGCGACCGTGGCGGCGTCGAACGGCGGCACCTCGAACGCGCCGAGCGGACCGTTCCAGACCAGCGTGCGGCAGGTCTTGAGCACGTCGGCGAGCGCCTCGACCGCCGCCGGGCCGATGTCGAGGATCATCTCGTCGGCGTGAACCTCATGCACGTTGCAGGTACGCACCGATGGGGGATTGGGCTTGAGGTCTTTGGCGACGACCACGTCGTAGGGGAGATGGATCGTGCAGCCCGCCTGCTCCGCCCGATCGAAGATCGCATTGGCTTCGCCGGTCAGCTCATGCTCGCACAGCGACTTGCCGACATGGACTCCGCGCGCGGCAAGGAAGGTGTTGGCCATTCCGCCGCCGATCACGAGGTGGTCGACCTTGCCGACCAGATGGCCGAGCACCGCGAGCTTGGTCGACACCTTGGCGCCGCCGACCACTGCGGCGACCGGACGCTCGGGATTGCCGAGCGCCAATTCCAGCGCCTTTAGCTCCGCTTCCATTGCGCGTCCCGCAAAGCTCGGCAGGTAGTGCGTGATCCCCTCGGTCGAGGCATGCGCCCGGTGCGCTGCCGAGAAGGCATCGTCGACATAATCATCGCCGAGTGCGGCCATGGCCTTCGCAAGCTCGGGATCGTTCTTCTCCTCCCCCAGATGAAAGCGCGTGTTCTCGAGCACGCCGACATTGCCCGGAAGCATGGTCGTGATCGCCCGCTCCGCCTGCGGGCCTTGGCAATCCTCGATGAAGCGCACCGACCGTCCGGTGAGCCTGTGGATCGGCAGAACCAGCTGCGCCGTCGACATGTCCGGCCGGCTTTCGCCCTTGGGTCGCCCGAAGTGCGACAAGAGCAGCACGATCGCGCCGCGGTCGCTGAGCTCCAGCACCGTCGGCAGCATCGCGCGGAGGCGCGTGTCGTCGGTCACCTTTGCGCCGTCCATCGGCACGTTGAGGTCGACTCGGACGAGGACGCGCTTTCCGGTCAGGTCCTCCGGCAGGTCGTCGAGGGTCTTGAACCTAGCCAAGTTGTCCCATTGCGTGGGCGGTGTCGACCATCCGGTTCGAGAAGCCCCATTCGTTGTCGTACCAGCTGAGGACGCGCACCAGCTTGCCTTCGAGCACCGCCGTTTCGAGGCTGTCGACGGTCGAGCTTGCCGGCGTGTGCACGATGTCGGCCGAGACGAGCGGGTCCTCGCTATAGTCGAGGATGCCCTTCAGCCGCTCGCTCTCGCTGGCGGCCTTGAGGATCTGGTTGACCTCGTCGCGACTGGTGTCGCGTCCAGGCACGAAGGTCAGGTCGATGATGCTTCCGTCGGGCACCGGCACGCGGATCGCCGAGCCGTCGAGCTTGCCCTTGAGCTCGGGAAGCACCTCGCCAACGGCACGGGCAGCGCCAGTGGTGGTGGGGATCATCGACATTGCCGCCGCCCGCGCGCGGCGCAGGTCCTTGTGGATCTGGTCGAGGATCTTCTGGTCGTTGGTGTAGGCGTGGACGGTGGTCATCAGTCCCCGCTCGATTCCGACCGTGTCATTCAGCACCTTGGCCACCGGCGCGAGGCAGTTGGTGGTGCACGAAGCATTGGACACGATCCGGTCCTCGGGCTTCAGCTTGTCCTCGTTGACTCCGTAGACGACGGTCAAATCGACGCCCTTCGCCGGCGCCGAGATCAGCACCCGCTTCGCGCCCGCCTGAAGATGCGCCTCGCCGCCGGCGCGATCGGTGAAGAAGCCGGTGCATTCGAGCGCGATGTCGATTCCGTTCGCCTTGTGTGGCAGCTTCGTCGGGTCCTTCTCGGCGGTGACGTGGATGCGCTTGCGGTCGACGATGATGTCATTGCCGCCCACCACCACCGTCCCGGGGAACTTCCCGTGCACGCTGTCGTGGCTCAGCAGCCAGGCGTTGGCCTTCGCGTCGGCGAGGTCATTGACGCTGACCAGCTCGAGCCCGCAATCGGGCCGCTCGAGGATCGCTCGGGCGACCAGCCGGCCGATTCGGCCGAAGCCGTTGATGGCAACTCTCGTCATTTAAATCCCTCTTTTCTGCATAGTGTCGGTGACCCGCTGGGCGACCCTGTCCGCGGTCAGGCCGAAAAAGGCGTAGGCGTCCTTGGCCGGGGCCGAGACTCCGAACCGGTCGATCCCGATCCTGAGGCCGTGAAGGCCGGTGTAGCGCTCCCAGCCGAAGGTCGTCCCGGCTTCGATCGAGACGCGCAGGACCTCGCGGTTGCTGACGTCGGGCAGGATGTCTTCGCGATAGTCGCGCGGCTGCGCGTCGAACCGCTCGGTGCACGGCATGGACACCACATCGGCACCGATCCCCTGCGCTTCAAGCTCAGCCGCGGCGTCGAGCGCGATCTCGACTTCGGAACCGGTTGCGATGAAAATGATTTTACGCGTGTTTTCAGCAGCTTTCAGCCGATATCCGCCATGCGCTGACAGGTTTTCGCCGGCGGGC
>DASUIB010000267.1:0-5586 GCA_036273235.1 Sphingomicrobium sp.
TGACGAAAGTGGAAGCTACGAACCTCAAGGCTCCAATGGAATCGCCATCGCGCCCAAGCTCACGAGCGACGGCCACTCGCTGCTGCTGATCAACCCGCACACCAGCTTCTACTTCCGCTCGGAGTTGCAGATGTCGAGCGACCAAGGCTTCGACGCTTATGGCGCGGCGACCTGGGGCCAGTTCTTCATCTACCAGGGCTTCAATCCGCACATCGGCTGGATGCACACCTCGACCGGCGTCGATAATGTCGACGAATTCGCCGAGAAAGTCGAACGCCGCGGCAGCGGCTATTGCTATGGGTACGGCCGCACCTGCCGGCCGCTCCAGCCGCGCCCGATCGCCATCCGCTACCGCACGCCGGACGGTGGCATGGGTTCGCGCAACTTTACCGTGTGGATGACTCACCGGGGGCCGATCGTGGCTGCAGAGAACGGCCGCTGGATCGCGTTTGCGATGATGAACCGCCCGGTGCTGGCACTTCAGCAGAGCTTCCTGCGCACCAAAGCGAGCGATCTCGCCTCGTTCATGCGAATCTCGGACCTGAAGGCGAACAGCTCCAACAACACCGTCTTCGCGGACGACAAAGGTGAGATCGCGGTCCTAGCGCCGCAGTTCATGCCGAGGCGCGACAACCGGTTCGACTACACGCGGGCGGTCGACGGGAGCAATCCGGCCGCTGACTGGCATGGGCTGCATGAGCCGTCGCAGCTCCCGAACACCATCGACCCGCCGAACGGCTGGGTCTTCAACAGCAACGACTGGCTCTATTCGGCCGCGGGGCCTCATTCCCCGAAGCCGGCGAACTTCCCCGCCTATCTCGACAGTGCCGGCGAGAGCTATCGGACGATCCACGCGACCCGCCTGCTGACTCAGCCCGGCAAGTGGAGCCTCGACCGGCTGCAGACCGCCGCGTTCGACAGCGCTCAGCCGTCGTTCGAAGTGCTGGTGCCGATGCTGGTCTCCGCCTGGCAGGCGCTTCCCGCCAGCGATCCGCACAAGGTGCGCCTCGCTGAGCCAATCGCCGCGCTCAACGGCTGGGACAAGAGGTGGAGCGTCAGCTCGATCCCCAACACGCTCGCGCAATTCTGGGGTGACGAGCTCGCCAAGGCAGCGACGTCCCGCGACTCGAGCGACCACCGCAACTTCTTCCGCCACATGGAGGCGCTGAGCCCTGAGGAAAAACTCGACACGTTCACCCACGGCCTCGACCGGCTCGAGCGCGATTTCGGCGGCTGGCGCGTGCCTTGGGGCGAGGTCAACCGCTTCCAGCGCATCGATCCGGCGATCGACTCGAGGTTCGATGATCGCGCGCCGAGCATCCCCGTAGGCTTCACCTCAAACAAATGGGGCTCGCTCGCCTCGTTCGGCGCATCGCAGAAGCCCGGCACCAAGCGCTGGTACGGAACCAACGGCAACAGCTTCGTCGCGGTAGTCGAGTTCACGACTCACGGCCCTCGCGCGCGCGCCGTGACCGCCGGAGGCGAAAGCGGACATCCCAATTCGCCGCACTTCGACGATGAGGCCCAGCGTTACGCGTCAGGCAATCTGCGTGACGCCTATTTCACTCCGGCGCAGCTGAAAGGCCACACGGAGCGGGTGTATCACCCGGGCCAATAGCGTCATTGCGAGCGAAGCGAAGCAATCCCAGTTCGCCGGCTGGATTGCCGCGGCCTCTTCGAGGCCTCGCAATGACGACTACAACCCCGCAAACTTGTCCGTGGCGCGGATCAGCCCGTCGAGCACGCCGGGCTCGTTGAACAAATGGCCGCCGTCGGGAATGATGTTGAGCTCGACCTCGGGCCACGCCTGCTTCAGCCGCCAGGCGGCAATCGGCGGCGTGCAGGTGTCGTGCCGCCCCTGGACGATGACGCCTGGAATGCCGCGCAGCTTCCCGGCATCGCGCAGCAGCTGGCTTTCCTCGAACCAGCCATGGTTCGCCATATAATGGTTCTCGATTCGAGCGACCGCGATGGCAATGTCGGGCGAGGTGAAATGCTCGATCGTCGATGGGCTCGGGAGCAAAGTGACGATGTCGCCCTCCCACTTGCTCCATGCCTGAGCCGCGTGCAGCTGCTCGTCCTTGTCGCTGCTGGTCAGCCGATTGCGATAGGCTTCGACCAAATCGCCTCGCTCCGCCTCGGGAATGAAGCTGATGAATTCCTCGAACTTGTCTGGATAGATCTGCGACGCGCCGCCCGGCGTGTACATCCAGTCGATCTCATATTGGTCGAACAGGAAGATCCCGCGAAGCACCAGCTCGGTGACTCGCTCCGGATGGGTTTCGGCATAGGTGATCGCCAGGGTCGAGCCCCAGCTGCCGCCGAACACCTGCCATTTGTCGACCTTCGAGACCTCGGTGCGCAGCTTCTCGATATCGGCGACGAGGTCCCAGGTCGTGTTGTGATCGAGCTCCGCATAGGGCGTCGACTTGCCGCAGCCGCGCTGGTCGAAGACGAGGATCTTGTACTTTTCGGGATTGAACTGGCGCCGATGCTCGGGGCTCGACCCGCCGCCGGGGCCGCCATGGAGGAAGACGACCGGCTTTCCGTTCGGGTTGCCGCTGAGCTCCCAATAGAGATTATGCCCGTCGCCGACGTCGAGCATCCCCGACTGATAGGGCTGGATCTCGGGATAAAGCGTGCGGCGGCTCGCGGTCTGAATGTCCATCAGAAGCTGAATTCCTCGTAGATGTGGGACACGTCGCCGTGCCACTCACCATGGTAACGTGCGAGCAGACGGTCGGCGGGTGTCATGCCGGTTGCGACGACGTCGCGCAACGGGTCGAGGAACCCTCCTTCATTATCGCCCGCGCTGTTGAGCTTCGCGCGCTGGGTCAGGCCGTCGGCCGCGATGTCGAGCACTCGGGCCGAAAAGTCGCGCATCGACTCCCCGTCGGGCGTCATCGCGTCCAGCGCAAGCATCGGCACCTCGTGCCGCAACTTCTCGCGCTCCTCGATGGTCCAGTGCTTTACCAGGTCCCAGGCGGCGTCCAGCGCCTGATCCTCGTAGAGCAAGCCGACCCACAGCGCTGGAAGCGCGCAGATGCGGCTCCATCGGCCGCCGTCGGCGCCCCGCATCTCGAGGAAGCTCTTCAACCGGACTTCCGGAAAGGCGGTCGAAAGATGGTCGACCCAGTCGGTCAGCAGCGGCTTCTCGCCTGGGAACTGCGGCAGCTTGCCCTCGAGGAAGGCGCGAAAGCTTTCACCCGCGACATCAATGTACCGGCCGTCGCGGTAGACGAAGTACATCGGCACATCGAGCGCGTAGTCGCAGTAACGCTCGTACCCGAAGCCGTCCTCGAACACGAACGGAAGCATTCCGGTGCGGTCGGGGTCAGTATCTTCCCAGATATGGCTTCGGAAGCTCTTGTAGCCGTTGGGCTTGCCCTCGGTGAACGGCGAGTTGGCGAACAAAGCGGTCGCCACCGGCTGGAGCGCGAGTCCGACGCGGAACTTCTTCACCATGTCGGCTTCGGACGAATAATCGAGGTTGGTCTGGATGGTGCAGGTCCGAAGCATCATGTCGAGGCCGAGGCTGCCGACCTTGGGCATGTAATTGAGCATGATCGCGTAACGGCCCTTGGGCATCACCGGCAGCTCGGCGCGGGTCTTGTCGGGCCACATGCCGGTGCCGAGGAAGCCGAGACCGAGCCGTTCGCCCACCGTCTTGCATTGCTCGAGGTGCCGAGCCGCTTCCGCGCATGTCTGGTGGAGATTCTCCAGCGCCGCTCCCGAAAGCTCGAACTGGCCCGCGGGCTCGAGGCTGATGGTGCCGTCGGGTCCCGATAGCGCGATCACGTTGCCGTTCTCGATCACCGGTTTCCAGCCGAACTCGGTGAGGCCGTTGAGCAGATCGCGAATACCGCCGGGCTCGTCGTAGGATGGCGCTCGGTGATCTGAGACGCGATAGACGAATTTCTCGTGCTCGGTGCCGATGCGCCACGCCTCGCGCGGCTTCTCGCCATCTTCGAACACCGACAGTAAATCAGCGCGGCTCTCGATTGGCCGGCTATCACCTGTGTCAGTGCGCTGCGTCATGGGCGGCGGCGCTTAGCGCCAGTCTCCCGCGAGCGCCATATAGGCTGACAGTGCCGCAAGCGCGGCGGTTTCGGCGCGGAGGATGCGGGGCCCGAGCGAAATTGCCACCGCCCCGCTTCCGCGCACGAAAGAACGTTCCTCATCGGTGAAGCCGCCCTCGGGGCCGACGAGGAGGACTGCCGGGCCTTCGCGGAATGCGGCGGCCATGGGCTCTCCTCCGCCTTCGTCCGCGAAGTAGAAGTGGCGGGCTCGATCACGCTCCTCGACGAAGTGCCTGAGCGGCATCGGCTCGGCGATTTGCGGCACCCGCGTCCGGCCGCACTGCTCGGCCGCTTCGATCGCGATGCTTTCGAGGCGGTCGAGCCGAACGCGCTCGGCCACCGTGCGCTGAGTCATTACCGGCACCAGCCGGGCGGCGCCGAGCTCGGTGGCTTTTTCGACCAGCCAGTCGGTCTGCGTACGCTTGATGGGCGCAAAGGCGAGCCAGACATCGGGAATGATCTCCGGCTGGCGCGTGAGGCGTTCGACGGTCAAGCTCATGCGCTTCTTGGCCGACGCTGAGATCCGCGCGAGCCATTCGCCGCTCATTCCATCGAAGACGAGCAGGTTCGCGCCCGCATCCAGCCGCAGGACGTTGCCCAGGTAATGGGCTTGCGCCGGGTTCAGCTCGACCGCCGCGCCTTCGCCCAGCGGCTGTCTCACGAACAACCGCGGAAGGCTCTTCGGCGGCCATGAGGGGGTTGCGGGCATCGGCGTCCCCTACTTAGGTGCGAGCGTGACCGCCACCACCGACATCGTCCCCGACAGCGAGCGGCGCGGCTTCATCGGCGCGCTTCCGCCACGGCTGCGCCCCTACGCGTCGCTGATGCGGCTCGACCGGCCGATCGGCAGCTGGCTGCTCTACTGGCCCTGCGCATGGAGCGTTGCGCTTGCCGGCGTGCACGGCCGCTGGGACTTGTTCCTGTGGCTCGGCCTGGGTGCTTTCGCCATGCGGAGCGCCGGCTGCGTTTACAACGACATCGTCGACCGCGATCTCGACCGGCGGGTGGAGCGCACGCGGCTGCGCCCGCTCGCCAGCAACCGCGTGCCGCTTCGCGCCGCCTGGCTGCTGATCGGCCTCTTGTCGCTGATCGGCCTCATCGTACTTTTCAAGCTCAACCTTGCGGCAGCGATCGCCGCGCTCGTCAGCATCGTTCCGGTTGCGGCTTACCCATTCATGAAGCGGATCACCTGGTGGCCGCAGGCGTGGCTCGGGATCGTCTTCTCCTGGGGGGCGCTCGTCGGCTGGCCCGCCGTGACCGGCAGTCTTTCGCTGACCATCTTCCTTTTATGGTTCGGAAGCATCGCCTGGGTCGTCGGCTACGACACCCTCTACGCGATCCAGGACATCGAGGACGATGCGTTGGTCGGCGTCAAATCCTCGGCGCGCCGGCTCGGCGAGAAAGCGCCGCTCGGCATTGCGATCTTCTATCTCATGGCCGTGTTGTTGTGGGCGGCGGCGATCTGGACTGTTCGGCCCGATTGGCTCGCGCTTCTCGCGCTCGTGCC
>DASUIB010000268.1:0-5659 GCA_036273235.1 Sphingomicrobium sp.
CTCCCACGGCTGAACGAGTCATTACATCTGTGGAACTGAGTCGGGCCGAAGTCCATGGCTCGCTTGCGTTTTCGCGGCTCTTAAGCCATAGGCGCCGCGCTGGCGCGAGGGGCTTGGCCTTTCGCGCTAGTTTAGTTTGGAAGACAGCCGGAGGGGCGCGTCATTGGGGCGTGTCAACGATCGGCCAAAAGAGAGACGAAAGAACATGCCGCTCTACGAGCATGTTTTCCTCGCGCGTCAGGACCTTGCACAGGCACAGGTCGATGCGCTCGCGGAAAACGCCACCAAGATCATCGAGGATAATGGCGGGAAGGTCGTGAAGACCGAAACGTGGGGGCTGCGCTCGCTCGCCTACCGAATCGCCAAGAACCGCAAGGCGCATTACGTGATGCTCGACCTCGACGCGCCCGCACAGGCGGTCGCCGAGCTCGAGCGCCAGTCGAACATCAACGAGGATGTGATCCGTTTCCTCACCATCAAAGTCGACGAGCACGAGAAGGGCCCGTCGGCGATGATGCGGCGCGGCGAGAAGGAGCGCGAGCGTCGCTCCGACCGCGGCGACCGCGATGATCGTCCGAGCTTCCGCGCTCGCGAAGAGGAGATCGAATAATGGCCCGCGCATTCTTCCGCCGCCGCAAGTCCTGCCCTTTCTCGGGCAAGGACGCGCCAAAGATCGATTATAAGGATGTGCGCCTGCTCCAGGGCTTCGTGTCGGAGCGCGGCAAGATCGTTCCGTCGCGGATCACCGCCGTCTCGTCCAAGAAGCAGCGTGAGCTGGCGCGCGCGATCAAGCGCGCCCGCCACATCGGCCTTCTCCCCTACATCGTGAGATAAGGAGCGCTCGACATGGAAGTCATTTTGCTTGAGCGCGTCGAGAAACTGGGCGCCATCGGCGATGTGGTGAAGGTGAAGGACGGCTTTGCCCGCAACTACCTTCTGCCGCGCAAGAAGGCGCTCCGCGCCAACGAATCCAACCGCAAGCTGTTTGAAGCGAACCGCGCCCGGATCGAGGAAGAGAATGCCGGCCGGCGTTCCGATGCTGAAGAGGCGTCGAAGAGCGTCGACGGCAAGACCGTCCAGCTGATCCGCCAGGCGTCGAACACCGGCCAGCTCTACGGCTCGGTCAGCGCCCGCGACATCGTCGATGCGCTTGAGGCGCAAGGTGCCAAGGTCGGCAAGAGCCAGGTCATCCTCGATCGGCCGATCAAGTCGATTGGCCTGCACGAGGTGAAGATCGCGCTTCATCCGGAAGTGCAGGTGCTGGTAAAGGTCAACGTCGCCCGCTCCCCCGAAGAGGCGGACCTGCAGGCGCAGGGCGTCGACGTCATGGCGCAGATGTTCGAGCGCGATACCGCGGCGTTCACCGAGGCTTACGATCCGAACGCGGAACCCGGCGCAACAGCCGAAGCTCCGGCCGAAGCGCCCGCCACGGAAAGCGAAGAACAGCAGGGTTAGCCCGCTTACTGCTAAAAGAGGAAAAGGCCGTCGCTCATTGGGGAGCGGTCTTTTTCTTGCGCTGAGCCGTTCGTCGCAAGTTCGTTCAGCCATCGGAACGGTTGCTTCTCCGCCCTTGTTTATTCCGCGGAGCACAGTGGGCCATGCGAGGGAGTAATCACGATGGCTGAAGAACGGGACGAGGAACAATTCGGCGGCGAATCCGACAGCAATGTCCAGCAGACAACTGGCCAGCAAGGCCGGCAAGCGGGCGGTCTCGGCTCGCAGCAGACGATGAGCAACCAGGGCTCCGAAGGCAGTTTCGGCTGTCAGAGCTCGAGCGGCCAGGCGCAATCGAGCGGCGGCAGCGGCGATACGATCACCGCCGATCAGGATGGTGGCTTCGGCCAGGGCACGACCAGCAATGCGGGCGGCTCGAGCGTCGGCACCGACCAGACCTCCGGCGGCTCGAGCGGCACCAGCGGCGGCGAAGGCTTCATCGGCTCGCAGGGCACTGGCTCGGACGATTGTCTTCCGGACAACCAGGGATCGTCGGGCAGCGCTGGCGGCTCATCCTCTTCGGGCGCAACGGGCGGCAGCGACTTTGCGAGCCAGGGCCGCGGCGCGGTCGAGGACGAAGATGAAGACGAGTCCGGCAGCGGTTCGAGCTCGGGCGGTTCGGGGAGCTCCGGCGGCGGCAGCTCTTTCTAGCTGTTTCCACCCATAAGGCGCCGCGCTTCCGTTCGGAGGCGCGGCGCTTTTTGCTGCCTAGGCCGCTTGCTTGGCGAGGAAAGCGCCCGGACCGCAGCAGCGTCTCCCACGCGAGCGCGCCGGCGGACCATCGCGGCGGCCGCAAGGACTAGCGTATCCGGTAGTAGTTCGCGACGCGATCAAGCGCGAAGGTCAGCACGAGCTTTCCGGCCCGGGCGGGCCAACCGAGCGCGGTCTCGGCGTCGCGCATCCCCTCGCCCGCGCACACCACGCGCCAGAGGATGTCGGCGAGGCCCGATCCCGCCGCGGCAATCGCATCGTCGAACCGGCGTTTGGCATCAATCTGTGCGCCGCTAAGGTCGGGCGAGGGCGCCGAGCCGCCCCGGCCGCGCGCGACCGGTGCTGCGTCCCACGACATCGTCACTCGCGGCGCGAGCTGAGCCCGCTCCCAGTCGCCTCGCAATTTTTCCCCTGCTTCATATTGCCGCCGGCTCACCAGCCCTCGCGCGAACAGCCATCCGAGCGGAGACTCCGCAGCATTGACGGTGACTGATCGCGTCAGGCGGAGCCGACCGGGCTCATTCGTCGAAGCAATCCCCGCTTCGATGCAACGCTCGCTAAGCAAGCGCGGCTCCCTCGCCCCTCCCATTCCTTTGCTCCCGCCACCGAGTCGTCCTCTTGCCACAAAGGCAAATATGTAGGACAGAAGAAAAACCGATCTGGTTCGCTTATTCGCAGGGGAGAGCAATGATTACACGCATTCGGGAAATCCGCCGCGCACGAGGCATGACGCTTGACGATGTTGCGCGCCGTTGCGATCCGCCGACCACTCCGCAGACGATCGGCCGGCTCGAGACCGGCACCCGAACGGTTTCGATCGGCTGGCTCAACCGGATCGCGAGGGCCCTGGGTGTGGAGGCGCACGACCTGGTCGAAGGCAGCGATGCGGCCGAGCTCAGGGTCGCGGCGATCCTCGGTTCCGGCGGCGCCATGGCGCCGAAGAAGGCGGCAATCGTTGTCCCTCCCCGTGCCGAGGACGGAGAGATTGCGGTGCTCGTGGCCGGGAGCGTTGGCGACTATCGCTCGGGCGACGAAATCTGGTGCGACACGCTAAGCCCCGAAGACTATGGCCGCGCGCTCAACCGCGACGTCCTCATCCCGCGCCCGGCCGGCCGCTTCATGTTTGGCCGGCTGATCAATCGCGATGAGGAGAAGCTGCAGGTCCTGCCGCTCGAGGCGGGCGGCCGCCAGCAGGTCGTCGCCAACCCGCCTTGGCTCGGGATGGCAGTCAAACTCGTGCGCAATCTATAGGCGTCGTCGACTCTCTCTCGCGGCAAGCCCTCCCTTCGTGCAAATGGTCACAGCAGCACTGGTGGGCGCTGACGGGCTCGAACCGCCGACCCCTTCGGTGTAAACGAAGTGCTCTACCAACTGAGCTAAGCGCCCGGACCCGCTCCGTGCCACGCGCAGGCCAAGCGGACAAGCAGCCCGCGGCTAGATCAACTCCCCGACTACTTTTTCGATCGAACCGATGTCCGACACCTGCACTTCGAAAATCACATCGGGGTTGAACTGCCGGAGCTGAACGCCAGTGCCCGTCCTGCGGACCAGCTCCTTGACCAGTACGGCGACCACTGCCTCTTTTGTCGCGTTCGCGTCTGCATTTTTCATCTTCACCAGCACGTCGTCGCCGATTGCGACGGGTGCCTTCGGCGATACGGCAACACGGCGCGCCGGACGAAAGCGCGGCCACATCGAATCGCCGACGATCGTGATCGCATAGGCGTTGGGATCGTTGGCCAGGCTAACTGGCCGCGGCAGGCGATCCACGAGCACGCCGGTGTGAAGCTCTGTCAATTCGATCCGGTTGGCCGATTCAATCCATTCTGTGCCGATCGCCGTCGCCACCAGCGGCAAGGGAGGAAGCTGCGGCGCTCCCCAAGCCGCGCTGTGCCGATCGGCAAGGCCGACACCTGCGCCCGCACCATCATTCGGAGGGCCGCTGATCCTCAGCGCTTCGAATTCGGCAAGGGACGAACCGGCGGCGATCAGCAGCTTCTCGAGTGTTCGACGCGAAGGATTTCCATGGCGCCGCATGTCGGCCCAAACCGTGCGGCTGACCCCCGCCTTCATGGCCCAGCCGTTCGGCGTCATTCCATCGGGCTTGAACCGCATCAGATCGGCGTAGATCTGCTGATTGTCCCCTACCGGCATGCGCCGGACTATCCGGGTAGCTCACGATCTCAGCAACGTTAGAGATGACGAACATCGGCTTGACAATGATGTTAGATTATTCTGAATTCGCTCTCATGCGCGATCTTGGCGTGCCGAAAGCTTCATATCACTGCCGGGCTGCCCACTTCGGCGAAGTAGCGGCGCAACGCCTGGCTTGTGTCGGGGGCGAGCTCGACGAAGACCCGACGGCCGTCATGAGGATCGGCTCGGCGGATGAACAGACCTTCGCTGACCATCGTTTTCAGCCAGCGAAGCGCCGTCGTCGCGGGCACCGCGGCTGCGATGCACAGGCTCGAGACGGGCACCCGCAGATGAGCGATCTCGGCCTGAAGAAGATCGAGCAACATGTCCCACGCGGGATCGGCGAACAGCTCTTCGGAAAAGTAGCGCGCGCGGAGCCGGCGGGCGCGGATGACGGTTCGGACCGTCTCGACAGAGATCTCGGGCGAGTCGGCTCTCGGAACAGAGTCGATAATGGGGGCCACCGCGCCGGGACCGGAGGAAAGGCGCGCCAAGGTCGCGGCAATGCGGCTGACCTCGTCGCTGAGCTGCCTCAGACGCGCGGCGCTTTGATCGGACGCGACGTCGGAAAGACGTTGTTCCATGCCCATCTGCGTCGTTGCCATCGCCAACGCCGCTGCGCGCTCGGCCTCGTCGGCCTCGACGATCAGCTCGATCGTTCCGTCATCGATTCGCGCAGAGACCGGATCGATCAGCTCCGCGGTGCTGGACACGACGGCGGCAAAGCGGCCGTCCGTGACGTTCCTGCAGAGGTAATCAAGAACCTCGTCCATTGGGGCGCCGCCATCACGGTCCAATTCGAGCCAGATGGCGCTTGCGGCGATCTGCTGCTCGATCCTGTTGAGGGCGGAATCCAGCATGACCATATCGCCGACCCTATGGCCGGCTGCTTCGATCGTACGCACTGCGCGCGCCATGGCCGCCTCGCTGCTCGCGCCGATCAGAATTGGAGGCTTGTCCGAATAGCTTAGATCGTGTTGCTCGATACGGGCCGCGTTCATGGGGAAGTCCCCTGCAATATGAACTGTACCGAGCACGAGAAGAATAACGCGCAATGTGGAGAAAAGTCAGACGATTTCGGCTCCAGAACGGAGTTTCTCTAATGCAAAGTTAATGGGGCCGGTTACACTGCGGCTCATCACGGGGGTCTTAGATGGTTGGAGTACCGAGTGCACAGTCCGCTACGCAACGGGCCCGCTGGTTGGCGGAGCTCGCCGACGCTCTCGACGAAGCGCGCGATCTGGTGCGGCAGCTCGGA
>DASUIB010000269.1:0-9281 GCA_036273235.1 Sphingomicrobium sp.
TGGCCCCGGTCCGCGAACTCCCATACGGGCCAGCAGCCATGTGCTGCAGCAAAGGCCGGACAGATGGCAGCATCCGACTACGCACCAACCCCTCACAAACCGCTTGCACCTTCAGGGGCGTCCACAGATGGAAAGCGGACATTAGGTGAGCCGGTTGACGGCGTCGGCTGCCGTGACGAGAACTAACGAGGGATTCCAAAGTCCTCTGGAGAGGGGGTATGCGGGTCGTGATTGCGCCCTTCTTGGCACTGATGTTCGGATACAAGGGCACGGCACTTGCGCAGGCAACGAGCCCCCCAGCGATTCGAGTCACGCAGAGGCTATTGTCCCAAAGTGTTGTCCGACGACCCGGTGCCGGCGCGATAGAATTGGGACCTCCGTCGGAGTGCGGGGTCCTGAACCCGCCCCACAGCGGGCGTCGCACCCCCTCGTGGACTGACCTGGCGGCCGAACAGCGTCGGATGGCCGATAGTTGGAAGCGAGCTGGGTTGAAGCCGGGCCGGGGCTTCTATTGCGGAGTTGTGCCTTCGATTTCGGGCTCTACGGCGCTCAACCATTTCCCGACGCTGACTAATCAAGAGCAAATGCAGGCCGCGAAGAGGGGATTTGCGGCACTTGACCTAAATCATGACGGTCTGATTTCACGCCGGGAGTGGTCAGCTTCTGAAGCTCGCGCAACGGCTGCCGCCCCGGAGCGAGGCCGAGCTGAATTAAGGTGCGGAATGGACCAAGAGTTCAAGCTGCTTGATAGCAACCACGACGGTAAGATTACTTTCGCCGAGTGGACTGCCGAAAATTTCGGCAAAGACCGACAACCGATCCGTGGGTGCTATTAGCGGAGTGTCAGCTCTGACCCGTTATAGACGGTAAGCGGCAACGGCTTGGCACAGCTAATATCTGCTTTGGGTCGAAACCCGCCACCCGCTCACCCGGGGAACCTGCCCGTCGCCTCGACCCACTTGTCGACCAGCGGCTGGTAATCCTCGGTGCGCTTTTCCGGCAGGCCTTCAGTGTTGAGCCACGCGCGGTGCATGCTCTCGGCGCCGAAATGGTGCTTCGGAACGAAGCGCGACGGATCGTCGAAGCTGGCGACGGTCAGGTCCATGTTCGCGCTGCCGTCCCTGAACTGGAAGCCGAGCGAGGTGCCGCACGCGCGGCAGTAAGGCCGCCGCGCGATGGGAGAGCTGTCGTACCAGTCGGGCTCATGCTCCCAGCGCACATCGGCCTGTTTGAGGTTCTTGAAGGCAATCGACACCGATCCGGTCGAGCGCTGGCACATGCGGCAATGGCAAAGGTAAGCGTCATTGTCGTGAATCGCCGCGCTGTAGCGCACTCGGCCGCAGGCGCAGCCGCCGGTCATCTGCTCGGCCATTCGCGTCTCCCTTGGTCAGGCAGCCATTGCCCCGCTAAATGACCGCATGTCCAGCGCGCCGACACCGGACCAAATCGCCCGCGACGCGACCTGGCTCGCGCAGGCGCTCGACCCGGCCGAGGGCATGGTCCGGCTCGTTGCCATGGATCGCGAGAGCTATCGCTCGGCGAGCTTCCTCGACGACCGTATGCTGCAGACGCCGGTCGATGCGCAGATCGTGCCCTGGACGGCGGTCGAAGAGGCGATCACCGACGGGCTGCGCTCCGACGCGCGGTGGATCTTCCACATCGGACATGTGGGCTCGACCCTGGTCTCACGTCAGCTGGGGGAAATCGACGGGGTGCTTGCCATCCGCGAACCGCGGCTGCTGCGCGACCTTGCACTCACCCCGGCGGAGATCCGTGCCCGCTATGCCACGCCTGTGCCCAGGCTCATGTCGCGGACCTTTGGAGAGGGCGAGATCGCGTGCGTCAAAGCGACCAGCTTCGCGAGCGAGATCGCGCCGGAGCTGGTCCCTCCCGGCGAGCGCGCGCTGTTCATCTACGCGACACCGCGCAACTATGTCGCAAGCATCCTCGCCGGGGAGAATAGCCGCCAGGAGCTGCGCATCCTCGCCGGCAAGCGCGCCCAGCGGCTGAACGCACGCGGCATTCACTTGCCAGCTCAGGGCGACGCGGCGCTCGCCGCCGCGGCCTGGGCAGCGGAGATGACGGCGCTCGAAACCGCCGCTGAGGGGATGCCGGACCGACGGATAGCCTGGGCTGACTTCGACGCGATGCTCCACCAGCTGGATGACGAGCTCACGCGTATCGCGGCCTTTTTCGGCTTTGATGCGGAGCCGCCCGAGCTAGCTGCGATCGCTTCGGGCCCGCTGATCAGCCGTTACTCGAAGGCTCCGGAATATGAATATAGTCCAAGCCTCCGCCGCCAACTGATCGGGGAAACGAGCGAGCGACATGGCCGCGAGATCGATGCGGCCCTTGCCATGCTCGATTCGGCGGCCGAAAAGTCGCCGCTGTTGGCGCTGGCCCTGTCTCGCGCCAGGGGGAGCTGATGTATCGGGTTCTGCAAATCCTGACCGAGGCGGAGATCGCCGAATGCCGCCGAATGGCGGCGTCGGCGCCGTTCGTCCACGGGCGCATCACCAATCCGCACAATAAGGCGAAGGACAACGAGCAGCTCCACGACGCTAATGCCCATCAGAAGAGCTCCGAGCTGCTCAGGAACGCGATGCTGCGCTCGCCGGAGTTCATGGAGTTCGCTTTTCCGATCGCCTTGGCGCCCCCGCTGATGACCCGGTACAAGCCGGGAATGAAATATGGCGCGCACGCCGATGCCGCTTTCATCCAGCTCCCCGGCGCGACGATCCGAAGCGACTTGAGCTGCACCCTCTTTCTCAACGAGCCGAAGGATTATGACGGCGGCGAGCTCAATGTCGGGCTCGGCGACGCCCAGCTCTCGTTCAAGCTGGAGCCGGGCGAAGCGATCGTCTATCCGTCGGACAGCTTCCACCAGGTGGTGCCGGTGACTCGCGGCGAGCGTCTCGTGGCGATCACGTTCATCCAGAGCCGGATCCAGGACCCGTTCCGCCGCAACCTGCTGTTCGAGCTCAACGAGGTGGCCGCGCTCGAGGGGCTGAAGATGGACCCCGAGAACTTCGGGCGGCTGCAGCTGATCCAACAGAACCTGCTGCGATACTGGAGCGATATGCCCTAGTCGTTCGGCGAAGGGTCACCGAGCTGGCGAATCGATCGGCCGAGCCCCGATTGCTTCGCTTTCGCAACGAGCACGGCATCGGCCGTGAGCAAGATCGTCTCGGCGCTCTCCGCTAGAGCCAGGAAGTAGCAATCATGGATTCCGTGATGCATTGAGATCGAGAGTTCGAACGCTCGCATATCAAGAGCGCGACTGTTCGTTAGAGTGAGCTGTGATGGTATGCGGATGAACGCCGCATTTGCGACCTCTGCCTCGAGCTCTCGCCGTCGTACTTTTTTCGTCAAGACGTGCCCCAGTTCCACGACCAGCACATCGGGCGCGATCATCGGCCCGCCAAGCAGAGCTAGCGCAGCCTCCGTTCCAGGTTCCGGAACAGCCCATTTGATCACGACATTTGTGTCGACGACGATCAACGATTACGAAACTCACGCAGCAGGATTTCGCTCGGCGTTTGAGGAACATCCCCGACCGCTGCACGCAGTTTGGCGAATTCCGCGAGGACTTCCTCGCGCTTGCGCGCGCTAAGAGGCCGCGATCGCCGGAGAGTTTCCCGCAGCTCAGCCTCGAGCGATCGATGGTTCGCTTTCGCCGCCTCACGGTAATCGGCGAGCAATTCCTCATCGAGATTGCGGATTAAAGCCTGTGCCATCGGGCGTTGCTATCACAATGATAGCATGCTCTCAAGCCGCCTTCCGCAAATGCTTTCGGCCGAGCAGCTCGGCGATCTGCACCGCGTTCAGCGCCGCGCCCTTCCGCAGATTGTCGCTGACGATCCACAGGCTGAGGCCGTTCTCGACCGTCGGGTCTTCGCGGATTCGGCTGACGTAGGTCGCATAATCGCCGACGCATTCGACCGGAGTCACATAGCCGCCGTTCTCATGCTTATCGACAACCAGCACGCCCGGTGACTCGCGCAGGATGGCGCGCGCCTCGTCGGCGCCGATCTCCTTCTCGAACTCGATGTTCACCGCTTCGGAATGGCCGACGAACACCGGCACTCGAACGCAGGTCGCGGTGAGCTTGATCGACGGATCAAGGATCTTCTTGGTCTCGACAACCATCTTCCATTCTTCCTTGGTCGAGCCGTCGTCGAGGAACACGTCGACCTGGGGGATGACGTTGAACGCGATCTGCTTGGGATAGACTTCGGGGACGGCCGGATCGCCGACGAAGATGTTGCGCGACTGGTTGAACAGTTCGTCCATCGCCGCTTTGCCGGTGCCGGATACCGATTGGTAGGTCGCGACCACAACGCGCTTGATCTTCGCCGCGTCGTGGAGCGGCTTTAAGGCCACCACTAGCTGCGCGGTCGAGCAGTTGGGGTTGGCGATGATGTTCTTCTTGGCGTAGCCGGCGATCGCGTCCGAGTTCACCTCGGGCACGATCAGCGGCACGTCCGGGTCCATCCGGAACAGCGAGCTGTTGTCGATCACGGTGCACCCCGCGGCGGCCGCCTTCAGCGCATAGATTTTCGAAACTTCCGAGCCGGCGGCGAAAAGCGCGATGTCCCAGCCGGTGAAGTCGAAATGCTCGAGATTCCTGACCGTAAGCTTCTCCTCGGTGTCGCCGAACTCGATCCGGTCGCCGGTCGAGCGCGACGAGGCGAGCGCCGCGACTTCGTCGAGGGCGAATTGGCGCTCGGAAAGGACGTTCAGGAGCTCGCGCCCGACATTGCCCGTCGCCCCGACAACCGCGACCCGATAGCCCATCCAATCGCCTCCAAGCTCAACCAGCGCGCCTATCGCAAGCGGCGGCGCAACGCGATATGGCGGCTCGATCGGCGCGGGCAAGGGGGCTTTCATGCGACGCGAGACGTGGCTGGGGTTCGGTGTCATCATTCTCGTGCTCGCCGCGCTCGTCGCCAAGTCGATGCTGCTCTGGCTTCCGCCGGTGCACGCCGGACCCGGCCAGTTCGACGCTCAGCGGGCGAAGGCGCGGCTCGCGTTCGTGCTCGGCGATCAGCACCCGCATCCTGCCGACAGCGCCGCCGACGATGCGGTGCGTGCGCGGCTCGTCGCGACGCTTCGGCGGATGAGTCTGAAGCCGGTCGTCCGCGACCAATTCGCGTGCAACGACGTCGAGGAGGCACGCTTCGTCACCTGCGCTCGAGTCCGCAACGTGATCGCCACGCTCGGGCCGGCAGCGGGAAAAGCGCTGCTGCTCAGCGCCCATTACGACAGCGTGCCGGTCGGCCCCGGCGCCTCGGACGACGGCATCGGGGTCGCGACCTTGCTCGAGGTCGGGTCGATCCTGAAGGACCGCCCGCTGAAGCGCCCCGTGATCCTGCTGTTCAACGAGGGTGAGGAACTCGGCCTCATTGGCGCCCGCGCCTTTCTCGCCGACTCGCTCAGCCGCAACGTCGACAGCCTCCTCAACTTCGAGGCCCGAGGGGTGACGGGTCCTGTCACCATGTTCGAGATCAACCAGCCGAACGGCGCCTCGATCGACACCTACGCGAGCGCGGTCGCCCACCCCAACGCGAGCAGCCTGTCGACGGACGTCGCGCGCCTGATCCCCAACGATACCGACGTCACCACCTACAAGGAGCGCGGCTGGCTGACGCTCAATTCGGCGATCGTCGGCAATGAGACCCATTATCACAGCCCCGGCGACGATCTCGCCAGCCTCGACATCCGAAGCCTGCAAGCCATGGGAGACGAGGGGCTCGCCCTCGCCTCGAAACTTTCAGCGGGCGCACCGCCAGCGCAAGCCAACCGCATCTTCTTCGACCTGTCGGAGCACGGATTCGTGCAGATGCCGCTCCTTGTCGGAGCCGTCTGCCTCCTGGTTCTGTTTATCGCCTTTGCGGCGATTGCCTGGAGGCGCGGTGCGCTGATCCGGGGAACGGCGGTCGTGCTTGGCGCCTTGGTGGCAGCGGGCGTGGCGGCCTGGCTTGTGGTCACGGTCGTGGCGACGGTGCGCGCCGGAGCCTTCTGGCGCGCTCATCCCGAGATCAGCTTCGTCGCGATCTACGCGACGGGCGTGCTCGCCGAGCTCGCGATTCTTCTGACGGTGGGCGCGAAGCTTGGGACCCGAGAGTTGCGCGCGGCCTACTGGTTCCTGTTCCTCCTCATCGGCGCAGCTCTCGCGCTCGCGGCGCCGGGCGGGATCATCTACTTCCTCGTCCCAGCGGTCATCGTGCTGATCGGATTTGCGGCCGCTCGCCGATGGCCATCAGCCGAGACGATCGGGGGAATTGCCGGCGTCCTGTTTCTCTACCTGAGCTGGGGAGAGCTGCTCGCCGCACTCGAGGAGCTGTTCAGCCCCGGTCCGTTGTGGATCGTCGCACCCGTCGCCGCGATCATGATCGCGCCTGTCCTGATCGAGGCGCATGGCCTGTTCCGACGCGCCAGCCGCCGGGCCCTGCTGCTCATTTCGTTAGGAATCGCGCTGCTCTCCTGGATCGTGGCCGGGACCGCGCCCGCTTATTCGAAGGATCGCCAGCAGCGCTTCACCATCGAGCATGTGACCTCCTTCCCCTCGCGTCGCAGCTATTGGTCGGTGCTGAATGACGGGGCAGCCCTACCGAAGGCTTATCAAAGCATGGCTCGCTGGCACTGGGGCAAGCTGCCATCTGCCGAGCGCCTGCGTTGGCTCGCCCCGGCTCCGCCGGCTCCGGATATCCAGGCCCCCGCCATCCAGCTGCTCGAGTCCGTGGTCGACGGTAGCGAACACATGATCCGGGTGCGGCTCAATATGAACGGGGCCGAGCGGATTGCCTTGATCGCGCCCGAGGACGCGCACATCCGGACCGCCGGCGTAAGCGGGTTCGTGCGCCCCATTGGGAACGCCGATTCGTCGGGCAAGTTCACCATCATCTGCACCGGACGGAGCTGCGACGGCGCGGAGCTTTCGATCGATCTTCTCACGCCCAAGCCGGTCACGGTCACGCTTGTCGGATCACGCAACGGGTTGCCCGCGACCGCCGCTCCACTCGTGAGCGGCCGCCCCGGATTCGCCCGGCCGCAATATACGCCCGACGAGACCGTTACGATTTCTCGCGTAAACCTCTGACGACTCGGCGACACTGTGCTATGGGTTCCTCAGGCGCCAGGCGCCCGTTGCGCCGGACGGCACCTATTGAAGAGGAGGTGTCATGGCGACCGAGACAATGCCCGCGTCACGTTCTGCGCGCATCAAGCCAATCCCGATCCGCACCATCACCGACGACGACCTGCGCTTCGCGCTGAAGCAGGGCTATGAAGATTTCGGAGACCTGCGCGGCGACCTCGTCTTCGCGGGGCTGATTTACACCGTGCTCGGCCTTGCAGCGGTGGTGATGACCACCAGCCGTCCGCTGATGCCTTTCTTCTATCCGATAGTCGCCGGAGTCGCGCTTTTGGGTCCGATCGCGGCAGTCGGCTTTTACGAGCTCGCCCGGCGCCGCGAGAATGGGGACGAAGTCCACTGGTTCAACTTCCTCGACGTCCGCAAGCGCCCATCGCTGGACGACATGGGCATGGTGGCCGGACTGCTCCTGCTCATCTTCCTCGGATGGCTGCTCGCCGCAGGCCTGCTCTATGCGCTGATCTTCGGCTGGGCGACGCCTACGTCAATCGGCGGCTTCCTCGCGATGATCTTCACCACGGCGCGCGGATGGACGCTGATCGTCGCCGGGGCGGTGGTCGGCGCGATGTTCGGCTGGATCGTGCTGGCGCTCAGCGTCGCCTCGCTGCCGATGCTGGTCGACTGCGACGTCAGCGCCGCCGAAGCGGTTTCCACCTCATGGCGCGCCGCGCACGCCAACAAGCGCGAGATGATCCGCTGGGGAATCGTCGTCACCGCTTTGCTCGTGCTCGGCTCGATCCCGTTGTTCGTCGGCCTCGCCTTCGTGCTGCCGTGGCTTGGCTATTCGACCTGGCACCTCTACACCCGCCTGGTCGACCGCGAAGCGATCCCGGCGCGACGACGGCGGCGGGACTGACTTGTGCCCCTGCTAAGGCAGGGGCCCAGACAGGCTCCATCAGGAGCCTTCAAAACAGGGTTGGATAGAGATCGTCCCATTCAGGGTTCATCTCCGCGATCTCCCTGAGCTTCCACAGGCGTTTCCACTTCTTCATCTGAAGCTCGCGGTAACGCGCCTCCTGCAAATCGTCGTAGGCGGCGTACCAGACCAGCAGCTTGCATTTGTAGCGGCGCGTGAAGCCCGGAACGACCGAGTTCCGATGTTCCCAAGCCCTTTTCACGAGGTTCGAGGTGACACCGATGTACAAGGTGCCGTTTCGCGCGCTCGCCATGATGTACACATAACCGGGTTTCATTTGCGCGGCTCGAGCGAGCTTCCGCTAAAGCTGAAGCTCGCGTCTGGGCCCCTGCCTTCGCAGGGGCACCGATTCATTTCCCGAGCACCTTCTCGTCGAGGAAGCGCTCGATCGTCTTCTGCACGTGCGCCTCACGCCCTTCACCGGCGATGTGGTGCGTCTGGCCGACGTAGAACATCATGTCGAACGGGTGGTCGGCCTGCTGGAGCTCGTCGGCGAGCATCGATGAATTCTCGAACACCACATTGTCGTCGCTCATGCCGTGGAGGAGCAGAAACGGTTCCTTGATGTTCAGCGCGTCGGTGATCGCGTCCGAAGTCTGGTACGGCTTCGGATCGATCCCCGGGTTGCCAAGATAGCGCTCGGGGTAGTGGGTGTCGTACAGCTCCCACTTGGTGACCGGCGCGCCGACGACCCCCGCCGCGTAGAGGCCCTTCGGTGCCTTCTCGAGCATCTTCAGAGTCATGTAGCCGCCGTAGGACCAGCCCGAGATCGCGATCTTCTTCGGATCGACGTACGGCTGCTTCTGGAGCCAGTGCGCGGCGGTCGCCTGGTCCTCGACTTCCACCGTGCCCATCGCATGGTAGATCTGATCCTCGAACGCCTTGCCGCGGTTGTACGAGCCGCGGTTGTCGATCTGGAAATAGATCCAGCCCTTGCTCACCCAATATTGGCGCATCGGCGAACCCCACGAGCGGGTCACCTGCTGTCCGGTGCCAGGACCGCCGTAATGTTCGAAGAAGACCGGGTACTTCTTGCCGGGCTTCATCGGCGGAGTGATCATTTCCCAGTAGAGCGTGCTCCCGTCGGCGGCCTTCAGCGTGCCGAACTTTATCGGCCGGTGGGCTGCCATGTACGGCGCATAGGGGTGTGAGGCGTCGAGCTTGTTCTCTTCGACCCACGCCAGCCGCTTTCCCGACTCGTCGGCGAGG
>DASUIB010000270.1:0-15758 GCA_036273235.1 Sphingomicrobium sp.
AGCGCACCAGCCGGCCCGCGGCCACGGGTTCGGTGCTTCCGGGCAGCCAGGTCCAGACGAACGCCTCCTCGGGACGGGGACTAGAACTCATCGTCGACCTCGACCTTGGGCACGCGGATCATCTTGGGGAGAAGCGCAAGCTTCTCCTCGACCCGTGCAAGGTCGCCGGCGAGGCGGCTCGGATCGGCCTCGAACAGCGGCACGCCGACGATCGTCGCCGCCTCGAAGACCGAGCCGATCGAGCTCCTCGGGTCGCCCCGTTCGATCCGGTGAAGCGAGGGGCGGCTGATTCCGATCCGCTCCGCCAGCTCCTCCGTCGTCATGCGCCGCTCGATCCGGGCGGCGCGGATCGAGCTTCCAAGCAGCCTGAGCGCCTCGAGCGCATAGCGTGAATAGGTCTGCTCCATGGGATGTGACGTATCATATATTTTACGCATAAGCCAACAGGTATCGTATATTTTACGATATACAACACCATCGGACCGCGTCGTTAACGACAGGGCTCCAGCAAATCCTACCAGCGAAGCAGGAGAGGAGAGAGTGCGGAGTCCGGGTGAGCGACGGGTGCGGAAAGGCCGCACCGGCTCTCATCCGGAGACGGTTCATGATCAAGACCATCCCACTCAACAAGCTGGTCGACAGCCCGCGCAACATGCGGCGGTCGAGCGATCCGCAGGCCGACCTCGAGCTCAAGGCCGACATCGAGGCCCGCGGCCTGCTTCAGAATCTCGTCGTCACCAGCGTCAGGAAGCCCAAGGGCTGCTTCGCGGTCGAGGCGGGCGAACGTCGCCGCAAGGCGCTGCTGGCGCTCGCTGAAGAGGGCAAGCTTCAAAAGGACCATGGAATCTGGTGCCTCGTCGTCGACGCCGATTCCGGGCAGGAAGCGAGCCTCGCCGAGAACTTCCAGCGGCTGGCGATGAACCCCGCCGACGAATGCCTCGCCTTTTCCCAGCTCGTCGAGCAGGGCGCCGATCCGGAAGGCATCGCCCGGCGGTTCGGTCTCACCGTTCGCTTCGTCGAGGGCCGCTTGCGGCTCGCCAGCCTCGCGCCGGTGGTGTTCGACGCACTCGGCGCGGGCGAGATCAGCCTCGACATTGCCAAGGCCTATGCGGCGACGCCCGACCCCGAGCGGCAGGCCTATGTGTTCGAGCAGGTCAGCCGCTCCTACATGTCCAGCCACCCGGACAGCATCCGCCGGATGATGACCCAGGCGACGGTCAGCGCGTGCGACCGGCGCGCGAAGTTCGTCGGCGAGGAGGCCTATGTCGCGGCTGGCGGGCGCATCGAGCGCGACCTGTTCGCCGACGCTGACGAGGCGCGCTGGCTCGATGTCGCCTTGCTCGAGCGTCTGGCGA
The DNA here is from genome assembly GCA_036273235.1 of Sphingomicrobium sp. GTDB lineage: Bacteria > Pseudomonadota > Alphaproteobacteria > Sphingomonadales > Sphingomonadaceae > Sphingomicrobium. Next base: position 1,356 of record DASUIB010000270.1, read on the forward strand.
GCGAGAAGTTGGAAGCGCTCGCCGCGGCCACCGCCGCCGAGCAGGGGCTGGCCTTCGTCCGGCCGACGCTCGACAGCTGGATCTCCTATCCGGCGACGGAGGGGCTTCGGCGGATTCCGGTCGATAAGCCGCCGCTCACCGGCGAGGAATCGGCGCGCGTCGAAGCGCTCGAGGAGCAGATCGGCGAGCTCGTCGGTGTGCTCGACGATGAGGAAAGTGACGAGGCCGCACGCGCCGAGGCCGAAGAGAAGATCCGCGCCCTCGACGGCGAGATCGATGCGATTACCGACAAGCCGCCGGTGATCGACCCCGAGCTCAAAGCGCAGATCGGCACTTTCCTGCTGCTCGACCATGACGGCCGGCCCAAGCTCGACAGCGGCTTCTATGCTGAAATTGCGGCGGACGAAGGCTGCGGGGAATCGGATCCGGGCGAGGCGTCCACGGCTCGGGAGCAACCGGCGCAACCGGCGCAATCTCCGCCGCCGGCGGGGCTGCCGCGCGCGCGGGTCGACGAGCTCGCGATCCAGCGCCGCGACATCCTCGGGGTGCACGTCGCCGCCGATCCGGCGTTCGCGCTCGACCTTGCGACCTTCCTGATGGTCGACCGGACCGAGAACCATTCGTCGGAGAAGTGCGGCTCGACTCTCAGCGCGGCACGCCCGTCCGATCCGCTGTTCGGCTTCCGAACGCCCGACGCTCGGGCGACGCTTGCGGCAGCCGAAGCGGCCGAAGCACTCGACCACAGCTGGACCGAGGGCTCGACCCGTGCCGAGCGGTTCGACGGTTTCCGTGCGCTTTCCTACGCGGCACGGGCGGCCTGGCTCGGCCAGGCGGTGGCGCGCACCCTTGAAGCGAGCGTGGGCGCGGCGGGCGAGCGGGCCTGCGCCTTCCACGACCATCTCGGGCAACTGCTCGGGATCGAGGTCTCGGCCTGGTGGCGGCCGACCGGCGCCAATTATTTCGACCGGGTGCCCAAAGCCCAAGCGCTCGCGGCGCTCACCGAAGTCGGCGGCCCGACGCTCGCCGGACCTTATGCCAAGGCGAAGAAGGCGGAGCTCTCGCAGGCGTGCGAGCGGATCTTCTCGGGCGACTTCATCGCCGAGGTCGAGGTCAAGCAGGCGGCGCTGGCCTGGGTTCCGGAAGCCATGCGCTTCGCAGCTCCGGCTGACGAAACGGCGCCGGACCGCAGTGCCGGCGAGCAGCCGGCCGACACGCAAGAGAACGGCAGTGATGAAGCCGTTTCCTGCGGCGAGTCCCCCGTGGAGGAGATCGAGGAAGCAGCCTGACGTCTCCTTGGCTGTGCCTCGGGGCGGCTCTTCTAAGGAGGGGAGGGCCGCCCATCCTCGCCACCGGCCGGGGACGGCGAACCGGACCTAGTGAAAAGCGCGCGCAGGGCACGTCCAACGGGGAAATGCAGGCGTGCCCCACTATCCGCCGCGATTGCAGTCGGCCGTCAGCGCCGGAACGGATCGCCGCCCGGATTCCCCGCCGTCCCCAACCCGTGCCGAGAAGGAGCTTGTCCATGCCGACCAAGATCGAGCATTCCTATCTGGAGCAGGGCTATCCACTGCCCGAAGGCTTCACCTGGGAAATCGTCGCCAAGCAGCGCGCCCGCTGGGCCATTGCCAACATCTGCGTTCCCGTCGCGGTCGCGCTTGGCTGCGTCGACTGGGGCGTTCCGCACATCCGCGGCGTGCCGCTCAGGCATCCGTGACACAGCCTCCCGACAAGGATTCGCTGGCGACGCCCGAGGGCCGGCGCGTCGAACAGGCCGCCGCTGCTCTGTCGCCGGTCGAGCGCGATGTTCTCGTGCTCAGCGCGGGCCAAGGCCTTGGCAACGCCGAGATCGCGGCGAGGCTTGGAATCAGCGAGCGCCGTGCGACACGCATCCTCGCCAGAGCCTTGCGCAAGTTCGATCGCGCCCTGGCGGAGCGCCCGCGGCGCTGGTGGCGCCATTGGCGCTTGTGGTGATTTTTGCACCGTTGCAGCAGCGCCGCGGCCTGCGATCCCCCGCTCCCTTGCTCGCGCGCGCTCGGCGGCGCGGGAGAGGCCCTGGCCCGGGCGCCGCGTCCCCGCAACCCGCCGGCGCTCGGCCCGTGCCCTTTGGGGCGGCCCGCGCCAGCCTCGGCCGGAGGTTGCCCTCCGCTCTCGCCACCGTGCGGGAGAGGCGGCTCGGCCGGGTCGGACGGCTCCCGGCGCCGCATCGTGCAGCGCATGAGACGGGAGACATCATCATGCACACCAGCCTTGCAGCCCAGCTCGCGCAACTCGAACTCGGGCATCTCGCGCTCGATCGGACCGAGCGCCCGGCAACCACCGACCTGCCGGAAAGCGAGGCCTTCGAACAGACGCTTGCGGGCATCTGGTCCGACCTCTTCGCTCCGTGCGCTTTTGCAGCGCGTGCGGACAGCGATTTTTTGATGCCTTGTCGCCCCGCTTCGGGATGGAGCGTCCTTGGCGACGACCGCTCGCCCCTTCCGTCCGTCACCCCCAATCTGCCGTTCGACGACCTGCGGTTGTCAATCTCGAGCTTCCCTCGCACCGCCGCCTTCATGAGAATATGGTGGTCGAGGCTCAACCCCGTCCTGGGCGCGCTCGCTCTGCTCGTGCCCACCGACGCTGCCGAAGCGCGCGCTGCTCTGGAGCTTGCGCGGCGCTCCGTCCTCGGGGCGGGCGTCGCCGTTGCGCCTGGGGGCGTCAAAGTGACCGCGGTCGCACCGGGAAGCCCGGCATTCGCTGCCGGTCTCGAGCCTGGCGATGTGATTGTCACCGTCGGCGGCGCTCCCGTCGCGGACCCAGCGCAATTTGTGGCGCTCGTGCGCGGCCAAAGCGCCGGGAAAAGGGTGCCGTTCGAGATCCTGCGCAACAATGCCCGCGCGACAATCGCGGTCATGTTCGCGATAGCGCCACTGGAAAAGGACCCGCAGGTCATCACCCGCTATGAGGCCGTCCTGGTCGACGGCACGTTGCGGCGAACGCTGGTGACGATCCCCAGGCACGGTCATGGCCGCCACCCGGCGGTGCTCATCGTTGGCGGCATCGGCTGCTACTCGATCGATAATTCGACCCCCGACGAATATGCCCGGCTCGCGCACGCTCTCGGCCGCCGCGGCATTGTCGTGATGCGGCTGGAGAAGAGCGGGGTGGGGGATAGTCAGGGACAGCCCTGCTCGACCGTCGATTATGAAAGCGAAAGCCGAAGCTATGCACGCGCCCTGGACGCGCTTGGCGGCGAGCCCTCGGTGGACCCCGATCATCTTTTCCTTCTAGGACACAGCATCGGGACCTTGACGGCGCCGCGGCTTGCGGCCGAGTATCGTGTCGCTGGCGTCATCGTGGCGGAAGCGGTGGGCCGCAATTGGCTCGAATATGAGCTGCTCAATTTGCGCCGTCAGCTCGCGTTGGATGGCACAGCGCCTGCCGAAATTGACGACATAATGCGCTCGAAGGAGTTGTGCGCCCATCGGCTATTGATCGCGCGCGAGTCTCGCGAGGATCTCGAACGGCAAGAGCCGGACTGCAAGGAGCATATCGCCTATCCGGCGGCCGATAGCTACATGCAGCAAGTCGCGGCGTTGAACATCGCGAGGCTGTGGACGAAGGTCGACGTACCAGTGCTCGCAATCTACGGCACTGCCGATTTCGTCACGGACCGCGACGATCATCAGCGGATTGTCGACATTGTGAATAGTGTTCATTCGGGCCAGGCAAGGCTCGCGCTCGTCGCGGGGATGGATCATCATCTCGACCAGGCCGGAACACCGGAGCATGCATGGGACCTGCGCGTAAAGCAGCACCAGCAGCTTCCCTACGACCGCGATTTCGAGGCGGTCGTGGCCGATTGGATCTGCAGCCGCAGCCACTGCGCTGCGGCCACTCATTCCTGATTCTAGAGCGGCAACGATCCTCGGCGCCGGTCCTGATTTTTTCACGGCGAACGCTAAGGTGATGCCTCTCGGCGCCTCCCGCCCGTGCGCCGGCACTCGAGAGAGTCGCCCAACACCCATTGATTGTCTTGCTGACGTTCCCAAGAGACGTGCAGGAAGTTCCCGAGCAGCACGTAGCGGAAACGGTTGGGCGTCCAGGGAGGACGAAGCATTGATTGCTGGACCAGCGTGATCTCCGAGGCCGACCATCGATCGCTTGCGAACAAGGACGCCGACCAATCCGTGCTGCCTTGAAGTCCAACCCAGGCCAGCGACAGCAGCTCTCCGGACTGTTTGTCGACCGCCCAGACCTCTTCCGAACGATATTTGTTCGGCGGACGATCGACGTGGACGAGAGAGAGGCCCGCACCATCGGCGCGCCGCGTAAACCGCAGTGTGGACTCGATCCTATGGCCGTTGGCGAAGCTCCCGCTGCAGCTCCAGTTCCCGGCGAGCGAAGTGAAGAGGCTGGCCGTCTCGGCGCGAATCGCAGGCGCCGCCGGAGGGGGTGGGCGGACCGCCAGGCTCAGCATGATTGCTGCAAGCAGGATTTTCACGCGGGCTCGTCCTCGATCGTCGCGGCGCACGACGACCTGCCTTTAATATTGTAGCCGGTCGCTTGAACTAGCCCTCTTCCACGGACACTCGAGTTGTTTCGACAAAGCGCCGTCAGCGTCGCTTGTCCCCTGAGCGCGTCCGCCTGACGTTACTCAAGAGCGTCCTGTCGACGGCATCTGGCAGACGGCCATTGTCGAGGAGTTGGAGACCGGAAGCGGTCCTGCGCCCATTCGATACGATTTCGTAACGAGCTTGGTATGATATGGCTTTCGCTTCAAAGCGCTGCGGCACAAGCAACGGAGTTTAGGTGCTGAATTGCGGAACGGGCGAGCGGGACCGTCGGACCATATCGCTGCGGTGCGTTTGTGACCGGCGTTGACACAGACTCATCATCGTCATGAAACTTGACTGGAGATGCAAATGCGAATTGCTCTGAAAGGCTGGGACGACGCGGTGCCACGTACGGTTCTCCTCGTCCTGAGCCTGTTGGCAGCGCTTGCCATTGCTGGCGGTGCCGCATCGGCTCAGCCTGCTCAAGGAAATGTCATCAGGACCTTTTGCTATGAGAAGCTGACGAACGCATCGACGCGGCGTTCGACGATCTACTTCACCAATGTCTTTCTGCTTCCGAGGGACCGCGCTTTGTCGCTCCTTGGAGAACTCGCCGGGCGCATGACTCACGATGCGTCGGAACGATTGCCGGGACCCGACATCGTTGCCGCCAAACCTGTCTGCAGTCTCGAGCATCAGGGAACGGCCGAGCAGGATCTTGAGGAAACGATCGGCATCTACCGCCGCGACCCCATGGTCACGATCGCACGGATCACTTGGGACGATTTCTAAGCTTGCCAATGTGATCGGCTGCGCTTCCGCATCAGTGACTTCGAGCCTTCACTTCAAGTTTGCGGCTCTGGTGAACTACGCGGAACTCAGAACCGGGTTATTGGCCTGAACTTCGTCGGGAGGAAAGGACATGCAGGACGTTGCTCGACCGGCGCCAAATGCCGACGGCGCACGCGTTCGCGATCGCTCGTCGGCGAGCGCCTTTGGAGCGATTGGCGGCTTGCTCTTGATGGCTGGCGTCGCCGAGCCGCTCCAAGCTCAATCGGGTCCGCCATCGCCTCGCGCTTTCGCAACGGCTTATATGGCTGCGATCCGATCCAATGATCCAACACGGGTGAGGGCACTCACCCATCCCGCCACGCTCGCCTGTATCAACCCTGCGACGCGGTCTTTCTTCGACCGGATGTTCGCCAGCGAGGTGAAGCTTGGCGCGACGCTCTCACCTGGCTTTAAAGTGGCGAGCGCGAAGCCGGTTACGGGCGCCCGCATGCTCGGCTTGCTGCCGCCCGACGCGTTTGCATATCCCGTGCCCCCAACGTTGCTCCTCGAGATCGAAGCGGAGGACCGCTCGCATAACAGCGCGACCTTGTTTCATTATCTGGCGCGGGCAGGTGATGGCTGGTTCACGCTTGATCCGTGCCCCAATTCCAGGGGCCTGCAATTGCTCTCGCGCCGGAAGGCCGCGGGTGAACGAAGGCTCGTCCCAACTCGTCAATGACAGCATTGCACACGGGCTAGCGGAGCAAGAGCTTCGCCGGTATTTCGCTCATGTCCGTGTTTTGGATGATGGATCAAACCGGCCAGTTCAAGATGACGGGCATTATGGCGGCGAGCCCAATCCGCTCCTCACCAACGAAAGGCGGGGTCAACCAACGCTGCATCAATCCTCAAGGCCGGCACAAAACGCTCCTTGCCTTAAGAGTGGATGCCCTTCCTTCGTGTTCCGATGAGCGCCGTCAGGCTGTTGGCAAAGGAGCTCCGCCAAGCGATCGGCTCATGTCCTCCGTTCAGTTCGACATAATCTACAGGATAATGCTTCGCGAGCAGGACATCGCGCATCTCGCGATTGGCGGCGAACAGGCTTGTTGAATCTTCGAACCGTCCGACGGACAAGGCGAAGCGGGCAGCGAGCCGTGGAGCAGTGCGATAGAGCTCGATCGCGATGCCCGTTCCGCTGGGATTGGGATAGGGCGATCGCCACGTTGCGCCCTTTTCCGTCAGCCAGAATGCTCCGGATTGAGAAAGCACGTTCCCGACGTTTTCCGGGTGCCGAAACGCGCAGTAGACGGCTGCAAAACCGCCGAGGCTGGAGCCAATTGCGACCACATGGCGGGGGCCATCGGCGATTCGATAATGCGCTCGTGCCCAGGCGACCAGCTCCTTTGCCGCGAAGTCGTTAAATGCGCGATTGGCGGAAAGATCCTGGTCGCGCCTCCCAGGAAGGTTGTCGATGAACAGCGCGACGACGGGTCCGATCCTCCCTTCCGCGACCATATTGTCGAGGATGGTCGGTACCGGAACTCCGTCCTCGTCGGGTTTGGACGCGTAGAGCTGACCGTCGAAGATGATCAGCAGATCCGCCCGCCGGCGGTCGCTCGTCGGCGACTGGTAGATTGAAATCGGGCGCGTTTCTCCGAGAGCGGCGCTTCGGATTCGGGCTGTTGAGAGGCGTCCTTTTGAAACCGCTGGCCGGTCGGCCAATTCGGACTGCGGCTTCGCGTCCGGAAGCTCGAGCAGCGCCCGTCCGCCAAACGACTTCGGATTTAACGGATCAGTCGAAAAGTGATCCGATGAGATCAGCACCTCGCCTTGCGGCCCCAGGCGCTGGGACTCGATTGAGGCGAATCCGTATGTGAAACGCGCATCCGAAGGCACGATCTCGGAAGCGTAGAACAAAGACGATTGAAGAAAACGGCTCATCAGGAGGCCGCCCGAAGCGCCATGCGGTCCAGCCGACACTCTGACCGCCTCCGTGTCGGGGCTCGCCTGATAGAGATAAGTGACGCGCCGCGCGGAAGGATCACCGGCTACAGCTTCAATGAGCGGTCCCTTGCCCGTCCGGCCGGCGACGAAACGCTCGACTGCCGCAGGTTCTTTCCGGGCCTGTTGCCACAGCGAAGCGAGCGCCGGAGATGGATACCGCAGTGCCGCGAGCCGGGCAGCGTTGGCGTCAGCCGTCAGAATGTCCCGGATTGCGATCTTGTAACGGCCAGGCGCGCTCCCGGAAGATTGCCTAATCGCCATCCGGAAGGTGCCCTTGACCGGCGCTGTGAAGTCGATGGGTTCTGGGCCAACAGCGCCATTGGGGCTGTCAATCGTGAGCAGTTTGCGGCCAGCCGGATCATAGATGTCGAGTGCTACATCGACTCCCTCCTGGTCCGCTTCGCCAAGGATTGCGCCGCCCTCTTCCAGTTCGACGGAATACCAGTTGGTTTCGCCGTTCCCGAGCACCTCCGTCGCGAGATAGCCGCGGGAGAGGCTGATGGCGGGGGCAGAGGCGCCGATTGCGCCGAGGGGTGGCGCGAACAATGCCAGGCAGGCGATCAGCGCCATCAAGGTTGCGATGGCGATTTGTGAAATCGGCAGTGCGGGTGCGGGGCGGGGTTTGCGCATGGTTGAACGTTAATCCGACGCGATGCCTCTTCAAGCAAATTGCGGCTTGCGAACGCCAGCGGCCGATCAATGGCTGCAACTTGCGACCAAAGTCCGGAAGATCAACTGCGGAAAGCGTTGGCGTCGGCCTGAGGAGCCGGCAGTCTGCCCGTGTCAGCCGACCTTGTTCGCTCGGGTCTTGAGGTACTCGTAAAGCACGTCGCGTTCATGCGGTGTCAAGTGCGTGAAGCGGCCGCGAGCGGCATAGTACATCATCGGGTCGAGCTTGCGACCGCCAACCGGGATCCCGGTGGTGAGCAGCCGCTCGAATTGCGAGCGTGAGTAGCTTCCCGCAATTACCAGGTCCGGCGCTTTGTTGGCCGGATCGCCCTGGAGTGCTGAGCCGTGACACGCCGTGCACGTGACTGAGGCAATGTAGCGGCCCAGCGCATATTTAGGTCCAAGATCGATGGGCTCGGCGTTCGCATATTCCTGAACCAGCTGCGCCGCCGGCTTGAATTTGCCCGATGCGATGGCTTGACGATCCTTGATCGTGAATTGCGGGAGAGGAAGATCCTTTCCGGCGGGCTTCAGCGTTCGGAGATAGGCGAGAAGCGCCTTGAAGTCTCCATCATCCAGGCTCTGGAACGCCTGCGACGGCATGGTCCACAAATCCTTGCGCGTGGGATGGAGGCCTCGGCGGATGATTCCATCGAGCTGGGCATCGGAATATCTTGGAACGGCGAGGGTGAGGTTCGACGCATAGAGGGGGCCGGTCGCCGGATCATATTTGGTGAGCAGCGTTCCCTGCAGCCCTTCCCCATGGCAGCCAACGCAGCCGAGGACATGCGAGAGCCGTTCTCCGTGCGCGCGAACCGCGGCGGCGTCCTTGACGTCTTCGCCATCGAAGGTCGGGCCGCTTTCCTTCTGGCATGCGGCCGCGAGCAGGCAGACGGCCAGGACGAGCACGCCTCGCACCCGAGCTCCATTCGTCGGAGACTCAGCCCGGGATCTCACGGCCCGGGCCGCCAGAAATATCTTCGAAGGCCGCCCCTCGCCTTGCCCGCACGTTGGCGCGCTCGGTACAATTGGACGTAGACGATCGAACCGGTAACGAGCATCGCCAGCAGAGCCAGGCCCCAGAAGAGGCCGAGGACCTTGCCGCCGTCGCCAAGGATTTCACCGGTATGAAGCCGCAGCAGCCATTCCTCCTCATCGGGTTCGCTGCTCAGAAGACGGCCGGACGGCACATCGACCATCGCTTTGATTGGACTGGCGCCGCCCAGGTGAAAGACAAATTGCTGGGCGGGTCCTTTGATTTGCCAGTCGATTGAGTCCACCGGCCGGTTGCCGAAGCTCGCCAGAAGCGATCGTCGGGCGCGAGCAAGCGCGGCGTCGTCGACCGTAAGGTCATTGCCGAGATCAACCGGCGACGTGAGCCTCGCGAGCGTCTCCTTCTGCGTTTCCTCCTCTCCAAACAATTGTTCGAGCTGGAGCAGGACTCCAGTGGTCGCAACTGCGGCGAACAGAAGCGCCGCGCCCAGCCCAAGCCAGCGATGAAGCGTACGGCTGGTGAATGGCCTTGCCCTGGCTGCCGACCGCTCAGCCATGGACCCGAACGGCGGTTTGAGGACTGTTCCGGCCCCTTCGAAAGGGCTGGCCGCGGCCGGGCTCCGCATTGTATCCGAACAGCGCGCGGCTGCGCCGCGCCGAGGGGGATGGCCTCGCCAATGGCGTGCAGGAAGGCAAGGGCTCGCTTGTATGAAACAAAGATAGATCCGGGCGTTCGAATTGTCTCGAGCCCGATCGAATGGTGCCGGCAGTTTGCCGATGCAATGCCGGCCTTGGCAAAGTTTTGCAAAGCCTCGGCAGGCCGCATGCCGGTTGGGCGAGTGCGCCGCGGTGACTGAGCAGGTTTCTTCCGCTGGCTCGACAGCCGGTTGGCAAGTGCTGATTGTCGACGACGACGTTGAACTTGGGTCGATGCTTGTCCGGTTTCTAGCCAAGGAAGGATTTTCCGCGCGGCACGTTACCAGCGGCGCGGCTGCGCTCAAGCGCCTGTCGGACGGCATATTCGACCTGCTCATCGCTGACGTGATGATGCCGCAAATGGACGGTCTCGAACTCTTGCGGCGTGTGCGGCTGTCATCGGCCGTTCCGGTGCTGATGCTCACCGCCCGCGGCGGCGACAGCGACCGCATCACGGGCCTTGAGCTTGGCGCGGACGACTATCTTCCAAAGCCGTTCAACGCGCGCGAGCTCGTCGCGCGCGTCCGCGCGATACTTCGGCGTTCGCCGGGAAGGGATCCCGGCGGCCTAACGAGGTTTGCGGTTGGCCCACTGGCTCTGGACTCGACGATGATGTCGGCAACGCTCGACGGCGAGACGGTGCGTCTCACGACAGCGGAGTTCATTGTCCTCGAGACGCTTGCCCGGGCCGCGGGCTGCATCCATACGCGCGGCGCGCTGAGCTTTCAGGCGCTCGGCAGGCCGCTAGAGCCCTTTGATCGAAGCATCGACACACATGTGTCCAACATTCGCCGTAAGCTCGGGCTCAAGGACGGCAGAAAGGTCGATATTCGAAGCTCACGAGGTCAGGGTTATGTGCTGATCATTTCCGACCGGGCCGGATGAGAAGCCTCTTCGCGCAGCTCTGGCTCGCATTTCTGCTGGTCGTGGCCATGACCTTCACTGTGAGCCTCGGCTTCACTTATGCGGCCGCAGTCAAACGCTCGGACCAAGCCGATCAGCTCTCCGTGCCCATGCTTGCGCGGTCGGCCCAGCAGGAACTCAATACGGTCGGCATCGCCGGCGTCGAGAGCTGGCTTGTTTCCGAAATTCACCGGCAGCCGGAGATCGAAGTTTATTTCGTCGATCGCCGTGGCCGGGAAATTCTCGGTCGTAAAATCAAGGGCCAGCCGCTTGCGTCGGCCGTCGGCAGCGCGCCGCCGGTGGTACGAGCGCCCGACGGAACAGCCTATCGTCTTGTCGTGCGCCGAGTGAGGGGCGTGGTCTTCGATTTCTGGAGAATATTGTTCGAGCCCTGGATTCTGACCGCCTTGATCCTCGTGATGAGCGGAATCGGCTGTGCACTTCTCGCGTGGTTCATGAGCCGGCCCGTGCGCCGTCTTCGTTCGGCGGTTCGGACCGTTGCTTCGGGCAATCTCGACGTTGACATCGACGAGAAGCTCGCCCGCCGGCAGGACGAGCTTGGCGGACTTGCGCGCGATTTCGGGCAGATGACATTCCATCTCCACGCGCTTCTCGCCTCGCGGGAGGAGCTCTTGCGCGATGTCTCGCATGAGCTCCGCTCACCCTTGGCCCGCCTGAAATTGGCCGCCGACCTTGCCGAAAAAGACGATAGCGAGCGCGCACAGGCGTTCCGCCGCATCGAGCGTGAGGTGGAACGTATCGATGCATTGATCGGGCAGATGCTTCACTTTTCAAAGGTCGCCTCGGACACCATCGAAAAGGTTGATTTGGATCTGTCGGAGCTGCTTGAAGAGGCAGTCGAAGATGCTCGGCTCGAGGCCGATCAGCGAGATATCGGCATCGAGCTTGAACGCGGCGGAACCGCGATCGTGACCGGGAGCGCAAGGGACCTGAGGAGCGCGATCGAGAATGTCCTTCGCAACGCGGTCCGCCATGCTCCGCCGGGAACCGCGCTTGCCGTGCGCTTGTCGACGGCCCGCGACAGCGCGATCATTTCTGTTCGGGACGAGGGGGCAGGCGCGGGCGATGGAGATGCCAATTGGGTGTTCGAGCCGTTCCGCCGCGGCGAAGGCTCGGTCGGCGCCGGCCTCGGGCTCTCGATCACCAAAAGGATCATCGAGCAGCATGGCGGCAATGCGTCAGCAGCCAACCTCGCCGCGGGTGGTTTCTGCGTTGACCTGAGCTTGCCCAAAAAGAAGAAAGCGGCAGCCCGCCCTGGACGTTCGAGTTAAGCCGGAAGCGGACCATGCGGGCAAGTCGGAGCGAACCTGACGCTAGCGTGGGAAGGCTGCCCCAACCGCCCTGTCGCGGCTCTCCTTGCGCTAAGCACGGCCCGCACCCGATCGGCCGCAACGGGATGGGCGCGGGAGAGGCCCTGACCCGGGCGCCGCATTCCCGCAACCCGCCGGCGCTCGGCCCGTGTTGCCCCTGCGGGGCGGCCCGCGCCAGCCTCGGCCGGAGGTTGCCCTCGGCTCTCGCCTCGGTGCGGGAGAGGCGGCTGAACCGGGTCCGGCGGGCTCCCGGCGCCGCATCGTGCGGCGCATAAGACGGGAGACATGATCATGCACACCAGCCTTTCATCCCAGCTTGCGCAACTCGAGCTTGGCCATCTCGCCATCGAACGGACCGAGTCAAACGCGTCAACCGATCTTCCCGACAATGACGCCGTCGACCAGACGCTCGGCGCCATCTGGTCCGACCTGTTCGCTTTGTTTCCCGGCACCGCTCTGGAGGAGGATGCCGAGGAGATCGCCTGGGGGCTGGTCAACCTGTTCCACCGGGCGGCGGCCAAGCGAAGCGCTGAGATCGACCGCGCCACCGATGAGATTCGCTGTCTGCTCGCTTCCGCCGACGGGTCGGAGGTCCACTCGACCGAGCTCGAGCGGCACATCGCCCGCGCCCAGGCCGCCGAGGCGGGGATGCTCGGGCTCGAGGCGTTCCGCGAAGCTGCTGCCGGGCTCTACATGAACGAGACCGGCTCGTCGTGGCGGCCAGCGACCGGCTCACGCCCCAATCATGGTGCGACTTTGACCTCGGCGGTTGTCGAGGGCCGGGACTTCCTGCGCGCACGCGCCGAGAGCCGTCGGCGCGCCGCAATGCCCGAGGGAACACCCGTCCTGTTCGCCGGCGGACGGCTGTCCTTCGCGAGCGCCGAGGACGCGAACAAACTGGCGGTCAGCATCTGGGAGACGCTCGACAAGGTCCGCGATCGCGTCGCCGACATGGTCCTCGTCCACGGCGGCGACAGCAAGGGATTGGATCGGATCGCCGCATCCTGGGCCGAGCGGCGCAAGGTCGCCCAGGTCGCATTCGGGCTCGACCGCCGCCTCGGCGCGCGCGCGGGATTCCGGCGCAACGAGCAGATGCTGTCGCTCAACCCGCGCTGCCTCGTCGCCTATTCGGGCAATGGCGTGCTCGAACGGCTGGTGATCCAGGCCAAGGCCAAGCACGTCCACGTCGTCGACCGGCGCGGGCCGCTCGGCGCCAATCCCAAATGCGCAGCCGGCGTCGCGGCAGCGGCCACAGCATGAAATATATTCGCACTCTACCGCGCTTGCGTCGGCATCATGTCCGCCACTACGCTGCGGTCGCCGCCTCGTGCGGCCGCGGCGCCCGGACCCGGTCGGCCCGTGCTGCAACTTGGCGCGGGCGCATGTTTCCAAGCATGTTCTCACCGGCCGACCGCGGCGCCGCGTTGGCATCGCCGTTTCGAAACTGAGGGGAAAGGGAAGACCTAAGTCGCCATGCGCACCGGCATCGATCATCTTCCCCAGCGGCAGCAGGACGAGCTTGCTCGAGTGACGCACATCCTCATGGAGGAGTTCGAGACGGCGACGGCGCGCGCGACCCAGCCGTGGCGGCGCAATGGCAAGATCTACAAAATCATCCTGTTCGGAAGTTACGCGCGCAAGGACTGGGTCGACGAACCCGAGAACGGCTATCAGTCGGACTTCGACCTGCTGATCGTCGTCAGCCATCGCGACCTCACCGAGATCGCCGATTATTGGTACGTCGCCGAAGACCGCATCTTGCGCGATCCGGCGATCGGGCGGCCGGTCAATATCATCGTCCATTCGATCGACGAGGTGAACCAGGCGCTCCAGCGCGGAGAATATTTCTGGGTCGACATCGCCCGCGACGGGATCGCGCTTTACGAGCTGCCTCGGCATGAGCTTGCGGCGCCGATGCCGCTCACTCCGACGGACGCTTATCGCATGGCGAACGAGTATTTCGACCTTTGGTTACCGCTCGTTGATCATGCACGCTCACTATCAGATACTAGCATTGAGAACGGTGTACTTCGGGATGCCGCATTCATGCTGCATCAGGCAACGGAGCGCCTGTATATCTGCTTCCTTCTCGTGCGGACGCTCTATTTCCCTCGCTCGCACAATATCAAGTTCCTGCGCTCGCTGGCCGAGGACAAGGAGCCCCGGCTGATCGAAGCGTGGCCGCGCGCGACCAAGCTCGAGCGCCGCCGGTTCGAGCTTTTGAAGCGCGCTTACGTCGAGGCGCGCTACTCGGCCAATTACAAGATTAGCCGCGAGGATCTGGAGGCGTTGAGCGCCGGGGTCGCGAGATTGCGGGACATCGTCGAGCAGGTTTCGAAAGAGCGGATCGAGGAATTGCGCGGCGCAATCGGAGCCGAACCGTCCGACTAAATCCGCAGGCGACCCGGTAATCCGGAGGCCCCTGCAAGAGCTATGTTCACGAATCGTTCTGGTCGTCTTATGGCGGTCGTATGCCGAAGCTCTCTCCCGAACGATTGCGC
>DASUIB010000271.1:0-4763 GCA_036273235.1 Sphingomicrobium sp.
TCCCACCGCGTTCCACCCGGCGGGCAAGCAGGTCCATGCTGAGGTCGCCGCAACGCAGCGTGGTCACAACCGGCTGAGCGCCCGACGGTCCTCGGCGCTGGAGCGCTTCGACGCGCGCGAGCAGCTCGGAAAAGGCGAACGGCTTGGCGAGATAATCGTCCGAGCCGCTTTTCAATCCCCTAACCCGCTCATCGGTCGAACCCAGCGCGGAAAGGACGATGACCGGCGTGTCGATGCCTGCCGCGCGGACTGCGCCCAGCACGGCAAGGCCGTCCATCCCGGGAAGCATACGGTCGAGCACGATCGCCGCATAATGACCGTCGGTGGCGTGGAACAGCCCGTCGCGGCCGTCGCTCGCGACGTCCACCACATAGCCGTTCTGCTCGAATCCCTTGGCGACATAGTCGGCGGTAGTCGCATCATCTTCAACCACGAGGATCTTCTTCGTCACGCGCCGTTCCTCCGTTGCCGCAGCATCACGCGTGCGAAGCGGCCGCAGGTGCCGGAACGTTCAGCATCAGGCGGCTGCCATGCCGGTTGACGACGATCTCGGTGGGATCGGTCGAGACCGCATCGATCGCAGCGTCGAGATCCGAGGGATTCCTGCCGTCGACCTCTTGCACTACGTCGCCGACGCGAAGCCCGGCCGCCGATGCGCGTCCACCGGCGGCGACGCTGGTCACCACCATTTCATCCACGCGGCTCCCGCCGCCGAGCGTCTTCGCGGCGCGCGCGTCGAGCGGCTCGAGCGTCGCACCGAGCGTGCTGTCCAGCTTGAGCAAGGTTCTGGCATGAGGCGACGCAGGGGTTTCGAAGCTCAGGCCCCGCGCAAGGACGACCAATAGGCCGAACAGCAGTGCGCAGACGACGAAGAACGCCAGCACGGCATTGCCGCTCGTCGGGTGCTGATGGGCTCGGACCACTTCCCGTATCAGCGGCCAATCCGCCGCTGGCGCAATATGCGGCAGATGAAAATTGCGTAATGTCGTGGCCGAACGGCGAAATGGCGTCCGCTCGCACCCGCTTGGATTCGGCGGCTCCGGAACCCACATTTCTTGACAAGTTCAAAGGCTTCGCACACGCGGGTTCTGCGCCCGTGAGAGATGTTGCGGACCACTTTTCATCCGGAAGATTCAATGACTTTTGCCGATCTCGGCCTTTCCGACGAACTGTTCCGCGCCGTTCACGACAGCGGCTATGACGAGCCGACTCCGATCCAGTGCGCGGCGATCCCGTCGGTGCTGATGGGCCGCGACCTCGTCGGGATCGCTCAGACCGGCACCGGCAAGACCGCCGGCTTCGTTCTGCCGATGATCGACATCCTGCACGAGGGCCGGAGCCGCGCGCGAATGCCGCGCTCACTAATCCTGGAGCCGACGCGCGAGCTTGCGATGCAGGTCGCGGAGAATTTCGAGAAGTACGGCAAATATCATCCGCTCTCGATGGCGCTGCTGATGGGCGGGGTTCAGATGGGCGACCAGGTCAAGGCGCTCGAAAAGGGTGTCGACGTGCTGATCGCCACGCCGGGCCGACTGATGGACCTGTTCGGCCGGGGCAAGATCATGCTCACCGACTGCAAGCTGCTGGTGATCGACGAGGCGGACCGGATGCTCGACATGGGCTTTATTCCCGACATCGAGGAGATCTGCTCGAAGCTTCCGAAGAGCCGCCAGACCCTACTCTTCTCGGCGACCATGCCGCCGCCGATCCAGAAGCTGGCTCAGAAATTCCTCAACGAGCCAAAGCGAGTCGAAGTGGCGCGGCCGGCGACCGCCAACATCAACATCGAGCAGCGGCTGGTCGAGGTCAGGCCCGACAAGAAAAAGGACGCGCTGCGCGACATCCTCCGCCACGAAGAATTCAAGAATGCGATCGTGTTCGCCAACCGCAAGACCACGGTTCGCGAGCTGGCCGGCCGCCTCAAACGCTCGGGCTTCGCCGCGGGCCAGATCCAGGGCGACATGGACCAGGCTGACCGGATTGCCGAGTTCGACCGGTTCAAGAATGACGAGATCACGATCCTCGTCGCTTCCGACGTCGCCGCCCGCGGGCTCGACGTCAAAGGCGTCAGCCATGTCATCAACTTCGACGTGCCTTGGCAGCCCGACGATTACATTCACCGCATCGGCCGCACCGGTCGCGCCGGGATGAAGGGCATCGCGATCACGCTCGCGACCCGAGCGGACGGCGAAGCGATCGACCGGATCGAGAAGCTGATTGGGCACAAGATCCCGCGCGCTCGCGGAAAAGTCATCGAGGAGCCGGTCGAAGCCGAAAAGCCCGCGGTGAAGACGCCGAAGCCGGAGAAGTCACGCGCAAAACCCGCCGCCGAACCGAAACAGCAAGAGCGGCGCGAGCCCAAGCCGGAGCAGCGGCGCGAGCCCAAGCGCGAGCAGCCGGAGCGCGCCGCACCGGTTGTCGAAGACATCAGCAACGACTGGAACGGCCCCCTGCCCAGCTTCCTGTCGAAGAGCGCCGGCTAGGCACATTTCTGACACTGGAAAGCGGCACTGACGGTTCCTAGCTGCGCCTGCGGGCCGGAGAGAAAAGAGGAAGCGCAATGACCGACTATGTGCCCCCCAAAGTGTGGAAATGGGAACAGCCCAGTGGAGGCCAATTCGCCAGCATCAATCGGCCGATCGCCGGACCCACGCACGATAGGGGGCTGCCGGTGGGCAAGCGCCCGTTCCAGCTTTACTCACTCGCCACGCCCAATGGGCAGAAGGTCTCGATCCTGTTCGAGGAGCTGCTCGAGAAGGGCCATAAGGATGCGGAGTACGACGCCTGGCCGATCCGCATCGGCGAAGGCGACCAATTCTCGAACGGCTTCGTCGAGGTAAACCCCAATAGCAAAATCCCCGCGCTGGTAGATCGCAGCGGTCCCGAGCCGGTGCGCGTGTTCGAGAGCGGCGCGATCCTCGTCTACCTCGCCGAGAAGTTCGGCGAGTTCCTTCCGGCGTCAGGCCCCGAGCGCGCGGAGACGCTTTCCTGGCTGTTCTGGCAGATGGGAAGCGCACCGTTCCTCGGTGGCGGCTTCGGCCACTTCTTCGCTTATGCGCCGGAGAAGATCGAATATGCGATCAACCGCTATTCGATGGAGGCGAAGCGGCAGTTCGACGTGCTCGACCGCCGGCTCGCGGAGAATGAATATATCGCCGGCCCGGATTACACGATCGCCGACATCGCAATCTGGCCCTGGTACGGCGGAGTTGCTCTCGGCCGCTCCTATCCGGGCGCCGACGAATTCCTTGCGACGCACGAATATGAGCATTTGATGCGCTGGGCGCGTGAGATCGACGCGCGTCCCGCCGTCCAACGCGGCCGCAAGGTCAACAAACTCACCGGCGACCTCTCCGAGCAGCTCCATGAGCGCCACGACGCAAGCGACTTCGAGCTGGCGACGCAAGACAAGCTGCAGCCCGCAGACGAAGCCGAAGCGGTCAAGGACGACGCGATTTGACTGTGCCCCGGCGAAGGCCGGGGTCCAGGAGCGCGCAAGCGCTGCTATCGCAGCACCCTGGGCCCCGGCCTACGCCGGGGAACGCCGATACCGTCCCAGAAACTCCGCCGCGAACGCCCGCAGCCGCTGCTCGGCAATCGCATCGCGAAGGCCCTGCATGACGCGCTGGTAGAAC
Organism: Sphingomicrobium sp.; assembly: GCA_036273235.1. Lineage (GTDB taxonomy): Bacteria > Pseudomonadota > Alphaproteobacteria > Sphingomonadales > Sphingomonadaceae > Sphingomicrobium. The sequence goes on from DASUIB010000271.1 coordinate 3,636, forward strand.
CACAGGTTGTGCTGGGTCATCAGCATCGCGCCGAGGATCTCGCCCGCCTTCACCAAATGATGCACATAAGCGCGGCTGAATTGCGTGCATCCGGGGCACGGGCAGCCGGGCTCGATCGCCTCCTCATCGTCGGCGAAGCGGGCGTTGCGCAGGTTGAGCGGGCCCTCCGCGGTGAACGCCTGGCCGGTTCGTCCGGAGCGGGTCGGGAGCACGCAGTCGAACATGTCGATCCCGCGCATCACCGCCTCTACCACGTCGTCCGGCTTGCCGACACCCATCAGGTAGCGCGGCTTGTCGGCGGGAAGCATATCCACCGCGAAATCGAGGCAGCCGAGCATCGCTCCCTGCCCCTCGCCGACGGCGAGCCCCCCAACCGCATAGCCGTCGAAGCCGATCTCAATCAGCGCTTCCGCCGAGGCACGACGCATACCCCGATCGAGCGCCCCCTGCTGGATTCCGAAGATCGCGGATGGCGCCGCATGCCCGTCGCCGCGGTCGAACGAGTCGCGCGAGCGCTTCGCCCAGCGCATCGAGCGGTCCATCGCCTCGCGCTGCTGCTCGACTGGCGAGGTCGTTGGCACCAGCTGGTCGAACGCCATCACGATGTCCGACCCGAGCAGCCGCTGCACCTCGATAGAGCGCTCGGGCGTCAGCATGTGGGTCGAGCCGTCGAGGTGGCTCTTGAAGCGCACGCCCTCCTCGCTCGTCTTCGTGAGCTCGCTGAGGCTCATCACCTGGTAGCCGCCGCTGTCGGTCAGGATCGGCCGCTCCCAGCCCATGAAGCGGTGCAGCCCGCCGAGCTTCGCGACGCGCTGTGCCCCCGGGCGGAGCATCAGATGATAGGTATTGCCGAGGATGATGTCGGCGCCCGAGGCGCGCACCTCCTCCGGCCGCATTGCTTTGACCGTTGCCGCGGTCCCGACGGGCATGAACGCCGGCGTTCGGATCTCGCCCCGATCCATCGCGATGGCGCCGGTGCGGGCGGCCCCATCGGTTGCGGAAATCATGAAGGAGAAGCGCATCGCCCGGCGGCGCTTAGCGGCTCGCGCGCTTCCCCCCAAGCTCGGCTGTGCTAGGGCTCGGGCGAATGCCGCGCATCCGGGACATCGACAGGTTCATCTTCATCGT